>PAIW01000032.1 GCA_002710885.1 Chloroflexota bacterium
GCCCGTATGTCTCTCGGGGACGATTGGATGAAGCTCCTTATGTTTAATATTACGAACGATGGATCTTCTTTCCACGACGGATACAGAGCATCAAAGCCTGTAGGGCGCAGGCCATACACGTCTAAAAATTTATCCAACATTTTCAGGAATTGCGTTCCCTCGGCCGAACGACCCAACGACGACAAAATCTTGCTCGGTTCGTCGTTATTAATGAAAATGCACAGTGTTTCAGGAGCTTCTCGCACCTTTTTCGCCAACTCCTGAATTGCCAGGTCGGTCTCAAGGCTTTTGTTGTCCAAGCCACGTATCAATCTATAAGGCTCGTCGTCCGTAACATCTCCCATGATCTCTTTGTACAACATCGAGAGTCGGTGGACGGAGCTGTGAGTTGGCCCAACCACCTGGTTGTGAAACTTCCAGTGTTTGACTGAAAGGTCGAGATAGTCGTCTAGCTGGTCCAAAAGATCGGAATCAGTCAACGAGCGCAGTTGGACGCTTTTTGCGCGACCGAGTTCTGCTTCCATTGTGGGCCGGATTTCTGTGTCCCAGAGTTCGCGTAGGGCCCCGATGGCCTCATCCATTTCGTCAGTTTGTTTCTGGCGTTCCTCGTCCGTCGCCTGCGTAGGCAAGCTGGCTGAATAAGAATATCCGTTGATCCGCCTTCGGAAAGAGGTTGTAGCGGTATTCGACGCGGCTGGGTTCTGTTTAGCCTGTCTTGCGGCCCTGTCCTCGCCGAGAGACATGGACATTGGGGATGACGGCAACGGGCTGTGAATGCTGTCCCAACGCCACAAATAAGTGACTTCTGCATCATTATCCCATTCGACTGGAAAATCGNCCGGAATGGGCAATAGGGTTCCTCGGTTGTCGTCCTTGTCTGTCAATTCAGGAAGCCTNTTAATGCTTTGTGATTATAGGGTTGAATGAATCCGCGATGGATACCAAAACGGCCCCAGCAAAGGGGCCGCACAGACGGTGAAACGTTGAAGATCAATCGGGGGCGTTTGCCATGACATCAATCAATTCTTGGACCGAATCAGCGGAGCTTTTCAGAGCTGCGGTTTCATCGTCGGTAAGATCAACTTCGATGATTTCCTCGACGCCGTTCGCCCCTAGTTTGACGGGCACGCCGACGTAAAGTCCGTTCAAACCGTACTCGCCTTCAAGCAGCGCAGTGCAGGGCAGAATCTCTTTTTTATCGAATAAGATGGCCTCAACCATTTGGGCNATTGCAGCNGAAGGCGCGTAGTANGCNCTNCCNGTCTTCAGCAAATTAACGATCTCNGCTCCGCCGTCCTGAGTGCGTTTGACGATNGCGTCGACTCGGTCTTGAGACAGCAGTTTACCNATTGGCGTGCCGCCTACAGTGGTGCTTCCAGTCACNGGAACCATCGAGTCCCCNTGACCTCCGAGAACGTACGCCTCGACNGAGTTTACTGACACNTCNAGTTCCTCGGCCANGAACGTTCTGAAGCGGGCNGTNTCCAGTATGCCGGCCATCCCAAAGACNCGATTCTTGGGAAATCCGCTGACCTGNAAGGCGCGNTGCGCCATAGCATCTAGCGGATTGGTTACAATCAGCAAATGCGCGTTTGGAGACCGGTTGGCTACTTCTTCGACGACGCTGCTTACNATCTTCATGTTTGTTAAAAGCAGATCGTCTCGGCTCATCCCTGGCCTACGTGCGATCCCCGATGTGATAACGACCACATCTGAATCCGCCGTTTCGTCATAGCTGTTGGTTCCGGTGACTTTGGCGTCGGTGCCGGTCACTGGACCGGACTCCAGCATATCGAGCGCTTTGCCTTGGGGCAAGCCTTCGACGATGTCTACCAGCACGACATCAGCGTAGCCTTTGTCGAATATCCTCTGAGCGGCGGTGGCGCCGACATTACCAGCGCCAACTACCGTAACTTTGCTTCGCATGTTTGGTGTCTCCGAGTATGATTGCAGGATCTGAGAGTGAATCAGGGTCCAGTCTTGGCCAACATCTAAACGGCGGCTTTTGAGTATTCCTGCCACCGCTGGCTCGTATCTTGATTTGAGATCAATTGTCGATCGGAATTGCTACGGGGCTATTATTGCCAGCACGTCATCTTTGGCGACCTGAGCGCCTGGCGCAACCGGCAATTCCTTCACCGTCCCAGCGATTGGGGCCGGGAGGGAATTTTGCATCTTCATCGCCTCCAATTTGAGGACTGTCTCACCTGCGCTGACCGTTTGCCCAATTTCGACGGCTATACTCACGAGCATGCCCGGCATCGGAGATAGTAAGGCGACGTCGCCGCCGGTGACCAGAGAGCCGGATGGAACTGACGCAGCGGCCGGAGGAGTGGGGCTGGCGGACGCCGGGATTCGTGACGGCGGAGTGATGACGTTCGCTCCATCCACGGGATCGACAACGACTTCAAAGCGCTGACCTTGCGCATACACGTTGAAACGTCGGGCGCTCGCTGACATATCGGTGGGTAAAGTATGTGACGGAGACGTTGAGGGCTGGTCGTCGTCGTTTTTCGGTTTCATTTCGTCTGGGACTGGCTCAATACCGTGCTTGATCTTCAAGAACCTCAAACCGGTTTGAGGATACAAAGCGTAGATCAGAACATCGTCAATNTTGGACGTGATGTCNTTCACCGCTTCGCGGGCGGAATCCATCTCAGGGTCCAGAATTGCCCCTGGTCGAACAGGGGNCNCACGCTCGTTTCCNCCATCCTGCTCNANGATCTTGGCTTTCAAATCTTCATCGACGGCGGAAGGNGGCGTTCCAAAATTCCCGCGAAAGTATTCTTTCACTGGCTCGGAAATCATTGTGTATCGCCCGAACANCACGTTGCTGACTGANTGAGATCCGACCATCTGGCTCATCGGGGTNACCAGCGGAGGGAANCCTAGGTCCGCGCGAGTCCTCGGTATTTCTTNTAATACGTCATCGAGCTTGTCCAGCGCGTCGGCTTCTCGAAGTTGAGACACCAGGTTGCTGGNCATGCCGCCNGGAATCTGGTGGCNGAGAACCTTAGCGTCNATAACAGCNGCCCGAGGAGTTTCGAGTTCGGCTTTGTATTTNGGGAGCATGGATTCCAAGTAATCGCCCATTTNGAGCATCTTGTCCAAGTCNAGACCGGTANCCCGNTCGCTATTTCGCAGAGCCACNATCAGAGGCTCCACAGCAGGCTGGGACGTTCNNAATGCNAGNGGAGACAGGGCTGTGTCNATCACATCAACGCCNGATTCAATCGCNTTCAGTGCGGTCATGGACGCCATACCNCTGGTNTAATGCANATGCAACTGCAACGGGACTGGAAGNAACTCTTTAAGCGCAGTGACAAGCTCAACGGCGTCGTAAGGGGCCATCAGNCCNCCCATGTCCTTTAAGCATATGCTGTCGGCGCCCAACTCCAGAAAATTTCTAGCTTTGCTCACGAAATAATCGAGGTTGTATATCGAGCCGCCGAGTCTGCCTTCTTCGGTCACGGTGTAGCAGATTGCCATCTGNAGNTGCTTGCCATTTTTCTTNACNGCTTTCGCGGCGACNTCCAGNTTCGGCACATAATTCAAGGCGTCGAACACTCGGAAGATGTCNATGCCATTGTCTGCAGAGCGATCAACGAAGGACTCNACAACATCGTCCGCGTAGGTGCGGTAGCCNACCAGGGATTGACCTCTGAGNAGCATCATCANCGGCGTTTTCGGCATCAGGTTTTTAAACGTTCTNAGGCGCTCCCAGGGGTCCTCGGCCAGGAATCGCGTTGTGGCGTCGAACGTCGCGCCGCCCCAGACCTCAGCCGAGTGAAAACCCGCCTCGTCCATCTGCGCCGCTATGGGTTCCATATCCTCAATGCGGAGACGCGTCGCCATCAGGCTCTGATGGGCGTCTCGAAAAGTTGTGTCCGTGATTTTTATTGGGTTAACTGTCATCAAATNCGGTTCCGTATANAAAGTCAGTCGATACCGCGCCAGGAGGTTTNNCGGCCAAATTGGTCGCCTACTTGCCAAACCCTCGCNGCGCGTCGCCACGCATTGATGANTGGANTTGGAAGNTCGGCGGTCGTTTCTGCCTGCATATANGCCTGGATGGCNGCNGCNACNGCCGCGANGAGTTTCGAGTCNTTAATNTCGNCTGTAGNGAGNCCCGATTCNATCATAGAGGGATACTGCCGTGTTTCTTTGTCGGGCCAACCTCGCGCTTGTTCGCCATCATNTCAAGAGCGCGGATGATCTTGGGTCTNGTCTCGATAGGGTCGATTATGTCGTCCAACATACCTCGNCNGGCGGCGATGTAAGGNTTCATNAGTTGGGATTCGTACTCCGAGATNAGNCGCGCCCGGGTCGCATCTGGGTCGTCGGAGTTGCCAATTTCACCTCGATGAATAATGTTCACAGCCCCGTCCGCGCCCATAACGGCCACAACGCCTGTGGGCCATGCGAAGTTTACGTCGCCCGTCAGGTTTTTGCTGCTCATAACGATGTACGCCCCGCCGAATGCCTTTCTTGTCAACACGCTGATCTTAGGGACCGTGGCTTCGGCGTAAGCGAATATCAGTTTGGCGCCGTGGCGAATGATTCCCGCATGTTCCTGGGCGGTGCCGGGCATAAACCCGGCGGTGTCGATAAATGTCACGAGTGGAATATTGAAAGCGTCGCAGAATCGGACGAACCGGGCAGCTTTGACGGATGAATCGATGTCCAATACTCCGGCCAGATAGTCGGGNTGTTGAGCGACGATGCCGGCGGTTTTGCCATCAAANCGCGCGAATCCNACAATNATATTGCGAGCAAATTCTTCGTGNACCTGCATGAAGTCGGCGTTGTCCACGACTCTNTGAAGGACGTCGAGCATGTTGTAGGGTTGGTTNGGATTCTCCGGCACGATTGTCGCCAACTCGACGTCTACTCTTTCTTTAGGGTCATCGTTTGGTTGGGCAGGCGGACTTTCCATGTTGTTCGATGGCAGNAATTCNAGCAGTCGGCGAACCTGNTCNATGCTGTGCTGTTCAGTTTCGGCGACGAAGTGGGCCACTCCGCTACGAGTCGCATGAGGCGTGGCGCCACCAAGTTCCTCGTGGGTCACANNCTCGCCGGTGACGGCTCTAACCACGTCAGGCCCNGTNATGTACATCTGGCCGATGCCCTTGACCATAAATACGAAATCAGTGAGGGCAGGGGAGTANGTGGCGCCGCCGGCGGACGGCCCCATGATGATGGAAANTTGAGGTATCACGCCCGACGCCCACACATTGTTGTGGAAGATGGAACTGTATCCTGCGAGGCTGTCAACGCCTTCTTGGATTCTGGCCCCGCCNGAGTCGATCAAACCNATGATTGGAGCGCCATTTTGAAGNGACAACTCCTGCACCTTNGTGATTTTTTGCGCCGCTGCTTCGGAGAGNGATCCACCCAGCACNGTGAAATCCTGNGCGTACACGAAAGCAGTCCGACCGCCAATCTTGCCATAACCAGTNACCACGGCGTCNCCNGGATACTTCTGGCTGTCCAAACCGAAATCGGTGGCGCGATGCTCGACGAAAGAGTCTAATTCCAGGAACGTNCCTNCATCTAGTANGAGGTCAATTCGCTCTCGCGCNGTGAGNTTGCCTCTCTTGTGNTGGGCGTCGATTCGTCTCTGCCCGCCGCCCAACAGAGCGNCTTCCCGCTTCTGGAGCAGNTCGTCGCGTTTGGTGCGTTCCCTTCTNCGAAGGACCATTATTGTAACTAAGACCTCGCCNTGGAATAATTCCTGACAAAGTGTACATTCAATCAGCTAAGGGGGCAAGCGAACAAATTGACATTTACCGCTTCTACTAAAGGTTCGATGCAAATCGGCGAAACGACGTTTGACTGGGGGACGAAAACATTCGTCATGGGCGTATTGAATGTGACCCCAGACTCGTTCTCTCGCGATGGCGTGGGGNCTGACGTCGAACGTGCCGTNGAGCAGGNNTTNAGGTTCCAGGAATGGGGAGCCGACATCATCGATATCGGCGGTGAGTCCACAAGGCCAGCGTCNATCTANCCAGACTCAGAGATGGTGTCGGNGNTCGATGAGTTGGANAGGGTGTTGCCGGTCATCGAAGCTCTGACTCNTCTCTTANAAATACCGATNAGCATCGACACTTACAAGTCTGAGGTGGCNANTCAAGCCNTCGCGTCNGGGGCTGAAATCGTTAATGACGTGTGGGGACTCACTNGTGACCCNGATATCGGGGCCGTCATCGCCAAGTCTGGGGTTCCAGTNATTCTGANGCACAATCAGGCCCATACCCGCTATCGAGACGTTGTNCCGGATGTTTTCGNACGNCTTCATGAGCTAACGCAAANTGCAATCGAANTGGGAATCTCCAAAGAGAACATCATTCTCGANCCNGGCATGGGCTTCGGCAAAACCGCNCAACATAACCTTCAGATTCTCAGAAGACTCAGGGAGTTCGATGNGCTGGACTTGCCTTTGCTNGTCGGGNTGTCCAGGAAATCNACGATCGGCTANGTGCTNGATTTGCCGGTTGATGATCGCATAGAAGGCACCGCGGCCACAGTCGCTATCTCCATTGCCAATGGAGCGGATATTGTGAGGGTTCACGANGTCAAGGAGATGGCGAGAGTGGCGAAAATGACCGACGCAATCGTTCGAGGCTGGGAGCCGCGCTCTGATTCTTANANTGGCTTCAGAACGGCCTNTANCGATTGGCTATCGGCATCCGGCGGTCGCGACCGAAGTTNCGCGGTGTTATCTTGATTCCNGGNGCCGCNTGTCGACGTTTGTATTCATTCCGGTCTACCAGAGAGATGATTTGCTTGACNGTCTCAGANGAGAANCCCAGNTCGACAATCTCATCGAAGGCNAGATCNTCCTCGACATACGCTTTCAGAATCTGGTCGAGTTCCTCNTAGGGCGGCAGGCTGTCCTCGTCGAGTTGGTCNGGGCGAAGNTCAGCGCTGGGTGGTTTGTCGAGGACGCTTCGAGGTATCANCGNGTGTCCTGCNACGGTGTTCCGGTATTCCGCCAGTTTGTAACACAACACTTTAGGCACGTCTTTGATAACTGCGAAGCCGCCNGACATATCGCCGTAGATCGTCGCGTACCCAGTCGCCATCTCGCTCTTGTTTCCGGTGNTNAGGACCAGCCAGCCGAATTTATTGGACAATGCCATAATCAAATTGCCTCTGATTCTAGACTGGATGTTTTCTTCGGCGACGCCCGAATCCGTGCCCTCGAACTTTGGAGCCAGGGTATCTAGAAACGCGGCGAACGGCGCTTCGATAGGCAGGTTCCAGAGGTCAATTCCGAGATTNTCNGCCAGANNGACAGCGTCTGTNACGCTNCCCTCTGAAGAATATCTNGACGGCATGGCGACACATATAACGTTCTCTGCTCCCANNGCGTCGACCGCNATCGCCGCNACCAGGCTGGAATCTATGCCTCCNGAGAGGGCGATCAAAGCTTTTTTGAATCCTGTTTTCCTGAGATAGTCCCGGGTTCCTAATACAAGAGCTTCGTACACCTCTTGCTCGGCGCCAGCTTGGTCGGCGAGTGTCTGTCTATGCACCGAAGGCCGAACTGAGCCCGCGTCGTAGTCAGACACTGCGTATTTTTTGGGTTTGCCAATATCTGTGGTGGCCAATTGGTCTTCTTTTCGATTCAAAGGCTCCCGAAGGCGCGTCCTCAACACCTCTTCGACTTCCAGATCGACGACCAAAAGGTCTTCTTCAAACTGCCGGGATGATGCGATCAATTCGCCCTGAGGGTCGAATACCATGCTTCCGCCGTCGAACACCAACTCGTCCTGTCCTCCAACCAGATTCACATATCCGAAGAACACGGAGTTATCGACTGCGCGGGTCGCCAACATTTTTTCTCGATAATCCCGTTTCCCCGAGTGGAAGGGAGAGCCGTTGATGTTGACGATAACTTCGGCGCCGGCGGCGCGTTGAACCGCTGTTGGGCCGATTGAATACCACGCGTCCTCGCAGATGTTCACTCCAACAGCCGTGCCATTTACCACAAACACAGGGCAAGTATCGCCTGCTCTAAAGTACCGATCCTCATCAAACACGCCGTACGTTGGGAGAAAAATCTTATGGTACACGCCGACCAATTGCCCGTCGGCGGCGATTGCGGCAGCGTTATGTGTGTCTCCGCCGGCCAAATCCACGAAACCAACGACGACCGATATTCCCTGGGACGCCTCAGCTACACTTTCGAGGCATTTTATGTTGGCGTTTATGAACTGAGGCTTGAGCACCAGGTCTTCCGGAGGGTAACCGGGAATTGATAATTCGGGAAATGCGACCATGTCGGCCTGGAGGTCTCGCGCTCTGCCGATGTAGTCAATAATTTTGACAGTATTCCCTGGCAGGTCGCCGACCGATAAATTTATTTGGGCCAGTGCGAGCCTAAACGTCCGCATCATATCTCCATTATTTATTGAAAAAATCTGGACTGCGCGCCTGGTCCCTATTGAGCGAATTTGCGATTTTCGTTGCAAGACACCAGACGACCAAGATTTTGAAAGTTGAAAGCCGACAGCTAGCAGCCATTATAGCTGGTAATGCGCTTTGGCAGACAGATGACGAGGGTCGTCGAGCCTGAACGTGTCGGGGTTGTGCTCCAACTCTAGAGCTAGCCAGTAGGTATAGAGTTGGAGCGGAACCAGGTACACAATGGGCGAAAGCAGTTCTGACACGGCAGGCACTGGTATCGCTGTGTCAACCAACAGAGACCGAGTTTCGTCGCCTGCCTGAACGATGGCGGCTGTTCGAGCGCCAACTTCTTTGGCCGCACCCATCAAATCTACAACACGGTCTTTCCCGGTTGTCGGAGGGGCTACAAACGTAACCTGACAGCCTTCGTCTGTGGATACGAATGGCCCGTGAAGATATTGCTCCAGTTGAAGACCTTCTGTGGTGGAGTAGTTGGCTTCCTTCATTTTCAGTGACACTTCGTAGGCTGTGGAGGTGTTGGGACCCCAGCCGGTGAAATAATGACGCTGGATGTCTGCCGTGGCGGTGGCCCAGTTTTTGATCGAGTCCTCGCTCTTTAGCGCGCCGGAAACCAAATCAGGGAGCCTCGAAAGCTCGTTCTTGAGGATCGTTCCTTCAGGAGAATCTCCCAACTCGGCGGCCAGCATCGAAAGCGCCGTCATCGCGCCGGTGTGGCTGATTGTGAATGCGGACGACGGGTCGGAAATCGTGGTGCGGACAACCGCGTCTGCAAGATCAGTGTTAGCAGCTGAGCCGACGCCTGTCACGATCGCGGTCGCGGCGCCTGCCTGACGGGCATGCTTCAAAGCCTGAGCCGAGTACATCTTGGTGCCTGAATGGCTCATCACGACCACGAGGTCGGATTCGTTCAGAGTGGGCGGACGGGAGCAAAACTCGAAGGAATTCCAAGCTCTGGCGTCCTCTCTGTCGCCGACAGTAGTGAGAAGGTATTCTCCCACCAACGACGCATGCCATGAAGTCCCGATACCTACGATGTGGATTTTTTCGACGTTTCGAGCGATGTCCGCGAGGGCGCCAATTGAGTGGCGTTCCTCAGCTAGCATTCGAGATATCGCGTCAGGTTGGCCGAGTATCGCCTCATGCATGTGGTACGGGTGGGCATGTCGCATCGGAGGACGGGTGGTCATTCCTGCTCCTTCTGGATTTCAACAATCGATTTGACATCGGCGAGCGGAATCGAGTATAGGCGGGTCGTTAGCGTGACTCCACGAAATTCTTGATTCGACCAAGAGCCTCTTCGATGTTCTCAGACGAGTTTGCGAAGGAGAACCGAACATATCCTTTGCCGTATTTTCCAAACGATTCTCCGGCCAGACACGCAACGCCGCCATCGTTGAGAAGATTGTCCGCGAACTGTAGGCTGCTCATGCCAGTGCCTTCGATGTTGGGGAACACGTAAAAAGCTCCTTGCGGCATGGCGCAATTAATTCCAGGAATAGCGTTTAGGCCTTCGACGATAATTTCTCGGCGGCGTTTGAACTCGGCGACCATCTGGTTCGATGAATCCTGAGAGCCACTCAGGGCCTCCAGCGCAGCCATTTGCGTGAAACTGGCGGTGCATGACACGCTGTTCGTAACCAGCCTCGAGATTGGCTCCACCAACTCGAGGGGCATTACGCCATATCCAATCCGCCATCCGGTCATAGCATAGGTCTTAGAGAAGCCGTCCAGGATTATTGAACGATCGCGCATGCCAGGAAAACTAGTGATTGAATAATGGTCTCCGTCGTACAGGAACCGATTGTAAATTTCGTCGGAAAGCACCGCGATGTCGTGCTCTTTCGCCAGATTTGCGAGCTTCTCCAAATCCTCTTTTGTGATGATGCTGCCGCAGGGGTTGTTCGGCGAATTTACAATCATCAATCTTGTGCGGTCGGTTATCTGGGAAGCTACTTCGTTGACGTCGATGCCGAACTCCCGCGACTCGTAGAGCCGCATCGGCACAGGAACGCCGCCCACAAACTCGATCATCGACTCATAAATCGGGAATCCCGGGTTTGGGTACAGAACCTCGTCGCCCTGATCCACGAGCGCCATGATCGTGAAGAACATAATTGGCTTGCCGCCGGGAGTGACCACAACCTGATCGCCGGTCACGGAAATTCTTCTGGTCGACGATATTTCTTCGGCGATTCGGTCTCGGAGGTCGTTGAACCCCGGAGAAGGGTTGTAATGGGTAAACCCATTGTTTAGAGCGGCAAAGCCTGCGTCAATCACGTTGGATGGAGTTTCAAAATCCGGTTCACCTATTTCAAGGTGAATTACATGCATGCCTTCCGCCTCCAAAACGCGCGCTTTCGCGAGCACTTCAAACGCGGTTTCGGTGCCTAACCTGCTCATTCTTCGAGCTAGCTTCATGTTCCGAACCCCTGTGATATTCTTAAATAGGAAGGCTATACCACTGCGCACACCCTGTCCAGTCTCCAGTTTGTGTTAGAATCTGGATGAAAATTACTCCTTGGAGGCCAGACTTGTGAAAGTGTATCTGGGTGTCCCTAGAGGGTTTTGCGCTGGGGTTGTCAGAGCGGTTGATGTCGTTGAATTGGCGTTAGAAAAATACGCTCATCCCGTGTATGTGAAACACCAGATTGTTCATAATCCGAATGTGGTTAATTCCCTGGAGGAAAAGGGCGCAATGACAGTTGAGGACGTCGACGAGATTCCAGAAGGTTCGACGGTGGTGTTCTCAGCTCACGGCTCGCCGCCTGACGATTTTGCCAAGGCGAAGAAGCGAAATCTCAATGTCATCGACGCCACTTGCCCACTCGTGACCAAAGTCCACAATGAGGCTATCAAGTACGCTAACGATGGCCGCAGGCTGGTTCTGGTTGGACACAAGGGGCACCAAGAGGTCAAAGGAACGATGGGCCAGACGGATATGTTTTTGGTCAACGATCGCAACGAGCTGGTCATGCCTGATTGGGATGAAGATACTCCGGTCACGATATTGACGCAGACGACGCTTTCCGTTGATGACACAAAACGGTCAATCGAAGAGATTAAGAGCAAATTCTCGGACGTTATCGTTCGCAATGACCTATGTTATGCAACCACAAGTCGTCAGGCCGCGGTTAAACAGTTGTGCAAATTGGTCGAACTCGTGCTGGTCATCGGCGCCGAAAACAGTTCAAACTGCAACCGACTGCGCGAGGTTGCCCAGGCTCACGGCGTCGATGCGTACCTGATTAACGGCCCCGACGAGTTGGACTCCTCCTGGCTGGAAGGCATTGAGAATGTGGGCATAACCTCCGGGGCTTCCACACCGGAGAGCATGGTCCAGGCTGTCATCGAATCGTTGGGAGCAGACGAGGTTGAGCGGATTGACGGCGAAGATGAGGATGTCAACTTCGTGCTGCCGGCCGAATTGAGAGAGTAATCAATTCCACTGATTTTCAGGCCGTGAACGAATTTGACACGCCTGCGATGAGCGAAGCAAAAAATGCGATATGACGTCATAGTTGTCGGAGCCGGCCCTGCCGGGAGCACGACGGCCAGGGAGTGCGCCGAGCGGGGACTGTCAGTTCTATTGCTGGACAAGGCTGAGTTTCCAAGAGACAAGCCTTGCGGTGGCGGCATTACGGTTCGAGCCTTGAGACTGCTGCCGTTCAGCATTGAATCTGTTGTTGAGCGCGTCATCACCGATGTGTACCTCACTCACAAGCAGGGAAGCGGATTCAGCCGCCGTTCGGACGACCACCTTGTGAGCATGACCCAGCGGAGAAACTTCGACATGCTCCTGCTGGGAAAAGCGCTGGAAGCAGGCGTAACTCTGAAAGAGCGGGCGACCGTTCGCCATGTGTCCAGGAATGCGACGTCAGTTGACATCTCCACAGGCGATGAGACGTTCACAGCTTCGGTGTTGGTTGCCGCTGACGGGGCGAACGGCAAGACGGCGCAAATGTCAGGAATCGAGCAAAATTTTTGGCAGCAAATAGCTGTAGAAGGAAATATCACACCGTCGGGAGGGATGCCCGAAGAGTGGCAAACGTGTTTTGGCCTTGACGTTGGCAGCGTCCCTGGCGGATACGGCTGGGTTTTCCCCAAAGGAGACCATCTCAATTTCGGCATTGGCGGATGGCGACACGTCGGACCTGGCCTTCGAAACAGCCTTAACAATCTCGCGAAATTCTACGGATTTGAGTCAGAAAATATGTGGGGTCTGCGCGGCCATTACCTCACAATCCGAAAACCGGATTCTCCCCTTGTCGATGGCAATGTGGCTCTCGTGGGCGACGCGGCAGGGTTAGTCGACCCCATGAGCGATGAAGGCATCTATTCTTCAATCTGGAGTGGCCAAACTGCCGCAAAAAACATTGCTAACTACATTGGCGGTGAGACCGCCGACTTATCGAATTACAAGCGTGAGATTGATTCGAAACTCGTCCCTGAACTGAACATATCTCTGCGTTTCCACGACCTGTTCCAGCTAAGCCCTGGGTTATATATGTGGGCGGAAAAACATACGTCACTAGTATGGGCGTTGGCTCGTCGGATCCTCCGGGGGGACCAAACTTATGTCAACGTGATGCTCACACATAAAGCCGCTGGAAATTTAATCGACTTCCTCTCAGATCTCGTTCGCGTGACACCGTTTCTCCAAAGGCATTCAGGATTGAGAGACCCTGCGCTTCCACAACGGTTCTTCGTCCGAGGGAACGCGCAGACTTAATTCAGACTCGAATTTCCAAGTTTCATCGCACGAGGATTCCAAATGGAAATAAGAATCGGTAGCCTTTTGCGCGGCGCGCAGGAGGCTGAAGGCACTGTAATCGTTATCGACGTCTTTAGAGCATTCACAACCGGCGCTGTGGCATTTTCCAGGGGAGCCGAGAAAATCATCTTGGTCGCAAAGGTGTCCGAAGCGCTGGAATTAAAGAGGCAGGGCGTCGGCGAGATTTGTATCGGTGAAGTGGGGGGGATCCGCCCTGAAGGTTTCGATCTAGGAAACTCACCTTACGATATGTCCAAGGCAGACGTTGACGGAAAGACGCTGATTCAGTCAACCCGCGCTGGCACGGTGGGAATGACCACTGTGACGAAGGCGGACCAAATTTATGCCGGGTCGTTCGCCATCGCGGCGGCGACCGTCGAGGCAATAAATCGCCGAAACCCGGACGTTGTCACTATCATAGCCATGGGGTCTGAGGGCAAAGTGCAAACGGACGAGGACGAACAGTGCGCCCTTTTCTTGCGTAACCTGCTGCAAGGGCGAGAACCAGACCACGATTCTGTCCGGAACCTCGTGCTGACTGGCTACGAATCTCAAAAATACGATGACCCTAGCCAGCCTCATTTCCGTCCCGAGGATAAAGACCTGGCCCTACGAATCAATGCGTTCACGTTCGCAATAAAAGTCAACCGAGAAAGTGGACTGCTAGTCGCTCGCCGGGAAGACTTGTAACCACTGAGAGGATTGTTTGTGGAATATCGACAACTTGGCAACTCGGGTCTTCAGGTCTCTACCATAGGTCTGGGAACGAACAACTTTGGAGTGAGGCTGGACCCTTCCCAGACCGCGTTGATTGTGAATCATGCGCTGGATGTCGGTATCAACATGATTGACACCGCCAACAGCTACGGGAAAGGGTTGTCGGAGGAATATATTGGCAAGGCGCTGAAAGGCAAGCGCGATCNGGCTGTNCTCGCCACCAAAGTTTCCAGTCGCATGAACGAAGGACCGAATAATGCGGGTAACTCGCGGCGTCACATCATAGCCGAGGTCGAGGCCAGNCTTCGCCGGCTCGACACCGATTACATCGACCTGTACCAGATTCATTGGTGGGACNCCAACACGCCTCTGGAGGAAACCTTGCGAACGCTTGACGATCTCGTGAGCCAGGGGAAGATCAGATATGCAGGCAGCTCCAATTTCTCAGCTTGGCAAGCCTGCGAGGCTGCTTGGACAGCCCAAAGTCTTGGTGTCACGTCTTTGGTCAGCACTCAACCCCGATATTCGATGATGGATCGGGCTGTGGAGAATGAGCTCGTGCCGTTCTGCCAGAAATACGGCGTCGGGATTCTGCCCTACTATCCTCTAGAGAATGGTTTCCTCACAGGCAAGTACAGGCGCAATGAAGACGCTCCANCNGGCACACGGCTGGCNGCGAACGACCATGGAATGTTCACCGACANAAATTTTGATGTCCTNGATGGACTGATTGCTTTCGCCGAAGCTCGAGNCCACACGGTGCTGGACCTCGCGTTCTCGTGGCTGNTGGCTAACAAGNCTGTCAGNTCGGTGATCGCAGGAGCNACCAAAATTGANCAGGTGATAACAAATTCTAAAGCCGCTGCATGGGACCTCACGACCGAAGAAGTTGACGAGGNCAACGGCATATTGGGCGCGAACTAGCGAGGNGATCTGATGAAATTNGGGTTTATTATTCCNCACAACTTCGGATTGGATGATCCANANGATGTCCTTAACATCGGCAAAAGAGCCGAAGAGNTNGGCTTCGATTCAGTCTGGGTCAACCACCACNTCNTGAATGTCGGATACATTTTNGACCGCCTNGGNAGCAAACCNTACTACGACGCCATNACTGTCCTGACGTGGGTGGCAGCTCATACTGANAGGGTGCGGTTGGGGACGACGGTGCTTGTGCTNCCTTACCTNAACCCGCTGGTNNTGGCNAAGACACTNGCNACTGTGGATGTAATGTCCAAAGGACGCCTCAACGTCGGTGTGGGTGTCGGCGCTCTGAAACCAGAGTCGGACGCGCTCGGCAGCACATTCGAGACGCGGGGACGCTACGCGGANGAGAGNATAAAGATCATGAGAGAGCTTTGGGAATCTGAGGACCCGGAGTTTGACGGCGAGTTCTTTTCGTTCTCNGGCGTGAAGTTTTCGCCTAAGCCAATTCAGAAACCAGGGCCGCCNATACTTATAGGCGGGGCCAGCCGCGCCGCGCTGCGCCGAGTGGCGACCCTCGGCGACGGTTGGCATCCGATCCGACAATCTATCACGGATCTGAAGCAAAACATCGCGACGATCCACAGGTTGGCGGAGGAAGCCGGGCGTGACCCGTCTAAGATTACAGTCACTGTCAGAACCGAGTTGGATGTGTTGGACTCNCGGTCNGATGNAACCGAATCANCNATGATCGGGACCGCCGATCAACTGCNCGCNACNATCGAGCANTACGAAGAAATCGGAGTCAGCGANCTNGTGCTCTCNGTCAGCACCGATGACGTCGAGAGAATACAAAGAACTCAGGACNGATTTGCAGCACAGGTCATACACGGNCCAAGCTAATCGGATNNGTATTNGTTAAGGCAAGCGGGGNGCGTCNGGCGCCGGCTCNACCTGGAATGCGTTNAGCGCNCAGGCCAGCATNCCNTAATAGCCCATTGTGGCGGTTANCTCTGTCACGCCCTGTTCACCAAACATNTCTTTGGCCGCNTCGAATGTGGAGTCGGAGANGCGATGGTCTTGGAACAATTCGCGACCGTAGCTNATGATAGTTGCTTCNTCAGAAGTCAGCGAATCTACCGNCCCNTTGTTTGCCACAATTTCAATAGCTTCATCCCGCACTCCCGCTTGTTGCGCGAGTCCTTTGTGGGCGGACCATTCGTAATCGCAATCAAATTCCCTNGCTGCGGTGATAATTGCCAGCTCGCGTTGGTCATCGGGNAGCGTAGAATCAAATCTGAGATACGCTCCGAGGTGGGCGGCACGGCCGGCTGTNTNCGGGCTGTTTAACAGGACNGAGAACGGTCCGCTNACGCGNCCTCGACTGGATGTTATAGAATCGAATATCTCNCCGTGTTCATCGGCTACTTGGNTGCGCTCAGTGATGCGTGGGACTCTAANCATATCTAGTTTCACTCCAACTCGTNGATTNCGCTANNTANNTAAGTATTCGGACAGTCTCGGCCACACGATTGCCGCCGACAGAATCAACATCCCGATCACGANCACAATTANCGCGTTCGTGGCAACGNCAGCCGCAAATCCATCGATGATGAACGCGCCTGTGTCAATCGCTTTGTCGATTATCAATGCTTGAGTATTGGCGAAGTCGTGATTCNNCTCGATACTGTCAATCGCTTCTTGACGCNCCNTNTCGATTACTTCGCCTGANAGAGCNCTATANACNGGGCNGAATGTAATCCANATCGCCGCCGCTGAAATAGTAAGATACGCCGCTGCCCATGCCACCCGTCCCCNCCAAGTTCGTCCACCGAGGAAGGCAATTATGACCACNAATATCAACACTGGCAAATAGACAAGGAATCTCCAGGTGCGCACCTGTTTNAATATTCTGCGCCCGTCNTCCATTTTGNCTAACACATCTGGATCAGCNNCGCCAATCTGCTCGCGAAGGTCTTGTTCGGTGAACACCCAGCCGTCGGACAGGAAGNTTCTCACATCGTCCAGNAGATCGACAGAATCNTGACTGTCAACACCCAGAAGGTCCGCCCGCAAATCCTGATCGGTATACGTCCAGCCTTCGCCGATAATTCTCCTGACATCGTCTAGAAGGTCCGCGTTGTCTGATGCACCGCTGGCCGCCAATTGGTCTTTCAGAGTCTGGTCNGTGAATGTAAGTCTGTCGGGAATCTGCGCGAGAANTNCCGTATCNANGGCATCTTCAATCTGACCTTGNAGGGAGNNAATTGTATCNGNAACCACTCGACGCACCTGATCTTCGATCGCGGTGCCGCCCGACGGCATGCATTCAGGCAATGAAGTGAGGNCGNTTGTTACTAGCGATCNAAGCTGTGAGTTNGAACACGCGGGCAGGTCGTTCGCTACTCTATCAAANTNTTCNCTNGCAAGTCTGACCAAGACATCNCGAGCAGCGGATCTTATTGTCACGCAGGTCGATGTCGATGTTGAGCGAATCTGTTTCCTGCGTCACGTANTGNCCGGTCGCGTCAACGATCAANTCAGCTTGTTCCTGAACCCATTGNGNNGGAGCTACTTCCCTNANTGCNTCGGTTATTTCNACCCTGGATATAGTGATGTTGAACGGCAACGCNACCGTTGGGCCCANCGCGTCTNTGATTATNGGTTCAACGACCTCGTCATAAACAAGATCGTATGCGTCGGACTCCAGGAGTATCGANTTGATCTCTTCAAGCGCGNCATCAACCCGCTCNGAAAGTTGCACCTCGACTTCGAAAGTGTCNGTTTCGCCCACANCNTANGGAGTGACAGCGTTCAGNGCAGCTTCGACATTGGCCTGAACCCACTCTGGCGGGACAACCCGCCGGACAGCTTCCNCAACNCGCTCCGCTGTNACATCGATCCCGAAAGGCAACTCNNTTTCTAAAGCGTCCTCGATATTTGGGAATATNACCTGTTCGAACAGCACGTTGTAAGCGTCGGCCTGTCGAGTCAGAGTTTTGATTTCTTCTGCAACGAGAACGACGCGGTCGCCGGCCTGGATTCTGGCGGAGAAGTCGTCGCGCTCCCCTGTGATATATTCGCCCGGTTCGTCCAAAACTTGCTCGACCACGTCTTGAACCCACGCAGGCGGCAACGCGCGATTAAGAGCGGCCACGAGGTCACCAGTCGTGAGGCCAGAGGATACAAGGGGGTTTTCATCCAAGCTGGGGTCAATATCCTGTGGAGCGATGAGACGGGCTTCGTCCAATGCCGAGTGGGGCAGATCTTTCAATGCGAAATTGTAGATATCTGCGTCTCTGAGAGTGTCGCTGTAGAATTCAGGATTCAGGAACGAATCGTTGACTTCGAGCAGCACAACTGCCACCAGCAACAACGCGAAAAGCACTATGCCGACGGGTATTGTGACTACGCGTCCTATCCAAATCATGAAGCCCACTTTAGAACACACATGTGCATTTAGCAACGCCTCTGGGCGAGAAATGCGGGATTAAAATCGGTAACTCGCCGTCTTGACTTTGCACTTTGTCAGCATTAGGGTTCGAATATCTTAGAGTTGGATTCTGCTTCCAACCGCGGATCGACAAGAACGATATATGACACAGGCAAGACCCAGAAACATTTGCCCGGTGATCGGAAATTCGATTTTACAAATTGTCCAGTCGGGAGTCGAATATTGGAAACATACAACTACGAAACTTTCCCATTGGACATGCACCCAGAGGTTTTCGAGAATTTCCCGAGTGTCATGAAAGCAGGTGAGAAAGCCCCTGACGGTGAATTGATCGACGCAGCGACTGGCGAGACCGTTCGCCTGTCTGAACTCTGGTCACAAACGCCGTTGATGATCGAGTTCGGAGCCATAACTTGACCATATTGCGGGTTGGCGGCGCCAGCCATGGAGCCTTTGGCAAGAGAATTTGGACCCAAGGGGATCAACTTCCTGTTCGTCTACGTCAGGGAAGCACATCCGGGCGAGAAG
>PAIW01000033.1 GCA_002710885.1 Chloroflexota bacterium
AGACAAGGGTCCGAATTTCGGACCCTTGTGTTTTCATCGGTACGGTTGAAATTTCCTGCGGCAGTCTTTCTTAGACCACGTCCCGACGACGCCTCCGACGTCGGGCCACTGCGACTCGTGCCTGTGAGCGACGCACGGAAGCCAAAGCGCGTTCGAGGTCCATGTCGGCTGGCGCGGAGGCTACGCGCTCTTGCGCCCGCTGGAGAGCCGCTTCGGCTCGATCAATGTCAATCTCGTCAGCGTCTTCAGCCGTGTCAGCGAGAATGGTTGCCTTGTCACCAAGTATCTCCAGGAAACCGCCACTGACGGCCATAAAGGTCTCCTCGCCGTCTTTGACGACACGAAGTTCCCCTGGATTAAGCACGGTTAGAAGTGGAGCGTGACTGGGCAGTATTCCCAATTCACCGTCAATACCGGGGGCCACGAGTATGTCAATTTGCTCGGAGTATACCACTCGTTCGGCGGTCACGATCTCTAAAATCAGTTCTGACATGTGGTCAATTTACTCCTAACGGTTAGCCTTGCGCTGCCATCACTTCGGCTTTCTCCAGGGCTTCCTCAATCGGACCAACCATGTAGAACGCCTGCTCAGGCAAATCGTCATGCTCGCCCGCGAGAATCTGCTGGAATCCTCTCACTGTGTCGCGAATCGGCACGTAGCGGCCCTCCTGGCCTGTGAATGCTTCCGCCACGAACATCGGCTGAGAGAGAAAACGCTGAACTTTACGAGCGCGGGAAACCGTGAGTCGGTCCTCATCGGACAATTCTTCGATGCCCAGAATCGCGATAATGTCCTGAAGGTCGCGATACCGCTGCAACACCTGCTGGACGCCTCTGGCAACATCGTAGTGTTCTTGCCCAACGACACCTGGTTCCAAAATTCTTGAGTTTGAAGACAGAGGGTCCACGGCGGGGTACAGTCCTTGCTCGGCGATTGAGCGTTCCAGGGCCACAACCGCGTCGAGGTGTCCGTAACTGGTCACGATGCCGGGGTCAGTGTAGTCGTCCGCAGGCACGTATATCGCCTGGAACGACGTAATTGAGCCGTTCTTGTCTGAAGTGATCCGCTCTTCTAGAGCGCCCATCTCGCTGGCGAGTGTGGGCTGGTATCCGACCGCGGAGGGCATCCTGCCCAGCAGCGCAGAGACTTCCATGCCCGCCAGAATATATCTGTAGATATTATCGACGAAGAGCAGGACGTCCTGTCCGCGTTCTTCTTTGAAGTATTCAGCCATCGTGAGACCAGTAAGTCCAACACGGGCTCGAATGCCCGGAGGCTCGTTCATCTGTCCGAAGACCAGAACCGTGGTGTTCAGAACGCCGGACTCGGCCATCTCGTGCCACAAGTCGTTGCCCTCGCGTGAGCGTTCGCCCACGCCGGCGAACACCGACACACCCTGGTGAACCGCGCCGATGTTGCGGATAAGCTCCTGAATAATCACGGTCTTGCCAACGCCGGCTCCGCCATATGCTCCGACCTTGCCGCCTTTGGTGAATGGGGTGATCAGGTCCATGACCTTGATGCCGGTTTCCAGAATCTCGACCTCAGTGGCTTGGTCTTCAAAGGAAGGCGGATCGCGGTGGATGGGCCAATGGAACTCGGCGTCCACCTCTTCCAAATCGTCCAACGGCTCCCCGAGCGCGTTGAATAACCTGCCGAGTGTCAGGTCTCCCACAGGCACAGAAACGGCAGCGCCAGTATCTTCGGCTTCAACTCCTCGCCGCAGCCCTTCTGTCGGCCCCATGGCGAGACAGCGGACCCAGTTGTTGCCCATGTGCTGCTCGACTTCGAGAACAAGACGTTTGCCGTCGATTTCGGTGTGAAGAGCGTTAAAAATCGTCGGCATGTCCTCGGGCGGAAATTCCACGTCCACGACAGTGCCGATTATCTGGGATATTTTTCCTGTTGCCATGCTGTATTTCTCCGATACGGGAACGTATCAGTCCCGCGCTGTGGGACTTTTTGAACACTAAGCTTCAACTGCCGCCGCGCCGCCCACGATGTCGAGCAGCTCGGCGGTGATGGACTCCTGCCGGGCCTTGTTCATGACGAGAGTGAGGTCGCTAATCATCTCATTGGCATTGTCGGTCGCGGCTCGCATTGCCACCATCCGGGCTGATTGCTCGCTGGCGATATTCTCAAGCAACGCGTGAAAAATCTGAATTTCGATAAACCGAGGGACCAATTGTCCCAACACTTCCAGAGGGTTGGGTTCGTAAATATAGCCTACGGCGTCCTGCGGCCTCAACTGCGCTGGGATCACAGGAAGCAGTTGCTGAACCACAGGTCTTTGCACAGCGGTGTTCACATAGTCGGCGTACACAACGTGCACAGAATCGGTCTCCTCGGTCGTGTAGGCATTCATGGCTAATTGAGCGACGGGAGTGATTTCAGTTATTGATGGTCTATCACTAATATCGGTGAACACCGCCCGCACATTCGCGCCAGCGCGAACCATGAAATCCCGGCCCTTCTTGCCGACCGCCAGGACACTGAATTCGCCTCCCAACGGCGCAACAAACTCGGCGACAGTCCTGAGGATATTGGAGTTCAAACCGCCAGTCATCCCCCGGTCAGGGGTGATGAGGATTATTTCCGTCTTTTTGACCTCACGAGTCCTGAGCATAGGGGGCAGATCGTCCTCGTCGTGAGGTTGAGCCGCCAGGTTCGCCAACAGCGCAGACAGCCCGACCGAATAGGGTCTGCTCAACAGGGCGGCCTCCTGCGCTCGCCGCATTTTTGACGCGGCGATCATAGACATCGCCTGGGTGATTTTGGCGGTGTTCTCGACGCTGCGGATGCGCCGCCTTAGTTGCCTTACGCTTTCAACCATTCTCTTTGCTAACCTTTAGGTTCTCGCCATTCCAGGGCCGTGACATATTTTTAATCACAAGCGACAGACTAGAAAGGAACGCTGGTTTTGAATTCCTCAATTGCGGCTTTCAGAGCCGATTCGGTCTCGTCGCTGAACTGTTTCTCGTCGGCGACGCTCTTGAGAATCTCAGGATGGTTCGAGTCCATAAAACTATGGAATGCCTGCTCAAAGCTACCTATTTTGACAATCTCCACATCATCCATAAAGCCATTTACCAGCGCGAACATGACCACAGCCTGCTGTTCCATAGGCTGCGGAACGTTTAAGGCTTGCTTCAAAAGCTCAGTTGCCCTCTGGCCTCGCTCCAACTGGTTACGGGTGGCGACGTCCAGGTCCGAGGTACCGAACTGGGCGAAGGTAACGAGCTCACGATATTGGGCCAAGTCGAGCCTCAGACTCCCTGCCACAGACCGGATTGCCCGTGTCTGAGCGGCGCCGCCCACACGAGACACTGAGAGTCCCGCATTCACCGCGGGCCGGATGCCCGAGTTGAAAAGCTCAGTTTCAAGGTATATCTGGCCGTCGGTGATGGAGATGACGTTGGTGGGCACGTATGCCGAAACGTCGCCTGCCTGGGTCTCGATAATGGGCAAAGCGGTGATCGAACCGCCGCCGTGGGCATCGTCCATCTTGGCTGAACGCTCCAACAGGCGACTGTGCAGGTAGAAAACGTCTCCAGGGTAGGCTTCACGACCGGGAGGCCGCCTGAGTAGCAGGGACATCTCGCGATAGGCCCACGCGTGCTTGGTGAGGTCGTCGTAAACGATCAAAGCGTCTTTGCCCTGATCCATGAAGTACTCGGCCATCGCGGTGCCGGTGTATGGCGCGAGGTACTGCATCGGCGCTGGATCGGAAGCGTTGGCGGCGACGATTATGGTGTGTTCCATAGCGCCGAATTGCTCTAACATGCCGAGAGTCTGAGCCACCTTACCTGCCTTCTGTCCGATGGCGACGTAGACGCAGACCAGGTCTCCGCCCTTCTGGTTGATGATTGCGTCTAGGGCGATCGCGGACTTACCGGTGGAGCGGTCGCCAATGATAAGCTCGCGCTGGCCGCGGCCAATTGGAATCATCGCGTCAATGGCCTTGATCCCGGTCTGGACAGGAGTGTCGACCGACTTTCGTGTGGAAACGTCGGGAGCGACAATTTCGACAGGTCGGTTCTCGGAACTATCGAGAGGGCCTTTGCCATCTATCGGCGTTCCCAGAGCGTCAACGACTCGACCCAACAGGCTTTCGCCCACGGGAGTCTCGACAATGCGACCTGTGCCTCTAACTGTCGAGCCTTCTTTGACAGTTCGGGTGTCGCCCATGATCACCACGCCGACGCTGTCCTCTTCCAAGTTCAGCGCCATCCCTGTGGTGCCGCCCTCGAACTCCAAGAGTTCGGTGTATGCAACGCCGGAGAGACCGTGCACCTGAGCCACGCCGTCTCCGACGCCGGTTACGGTCCCCTCATCTACTACTGAAAGGTCCTGATCGAACCCTTCGATCTGGCGCCGGATTACCGACGCGATGTCCTGGCCTCTTGCAGCCATCCCAGCCTCCTTGGAAGCCTGTATTTGTTGTGTTCTACATAGCATCTACGAAGGCGATATGACTGCCTTGCAGAGAGGCCAATTATGTTGCTATCTGCGTTCCGCCAACCCTCGGCGCATCGCCTGAAGTCTGGAACGCGTGCTACCGTCCATCACGCGGTCGCCGGTCCTGATTATCATGCCACCGAGGATTTCCGCATCGACCCTCGTGGTCAACCGTACGTCCTTTCCTGACACGGCGGACAGCATTTCCGTGACTCTACGCTGTTCGTCATCATCTAACGGAATCGCCGTGACACTCTCGGCGCGTTCGATTCCCTGTTGGGCGTCAAGAAGTTCCTGGTACTGATCGGTGATCCCTGGCAGAATGTGAGCGATGTTCTTGGTCGCCAGTAGAGACATCAGATTCAGAGCCAACGGCTCCACCACATCTCCTAGCGCGTCACGGACAACCCTGATCTTTTCTTCACTCGTGACTCGCGGCTGCGACAGAAAATCCANGAACTCCTGATTCGACACTGAGTCTGACAGCAAAGTCAGGTCATCGAACCATTTTTCCAGTTCACGATTTTCGAGAGCCAACTCGAACACGGCCTGNGCGTATCGTCTGGCNGATGCNGCTCTTGGCATCTCTAAATCCTGCNTTGCGCTAGCATGTTAGTTTCGGCTTCCAATNTCGNAGCCTTCTTNAAGCACCTGATCNATAAGTTCGTGGTGGNCCGNTTCGTCCANAGAACGNNCAATNACCCGTTCNGCGGCAACAATAGCCAATCCGGCAAATTCACGCCGCAGGTCCTCGATGGCGGCGTCNCGTTCGCGCTGGATATTGGCCTGCGCCCTGTCNCGTTCGGCAGTGATGTCCTCNCGGACTTTGGCGATTTCATCTTCACGAAACCGTTCAGCCACGTCGCGGGCCTGTGCGATAAGCTGTTGGCCCTCTGCGCGCGCGGTTTCAAGNTGNCTCTCCACCTCTTCGGCGGAGCTTGCCGCTTCCTGCTGTGCCCTCTGGGAGGCTTCGAGGCTCTCTTTGATGCGCTCGGAACGCTGGTCCAACATCTTTATGACCGGCTTNTAGAGCACACTCCATAACAGAACGAACAGGATNACGAAGCTGACGATCTGGGTGATCAGNCCCGATAGGTTGATTCCCAAGGCATCCATATGCCTACACCCTCGTTAAACTTTCATTATCACGTTAAANTCTACGTTCGACGTTGCGAAAATGCTAGACGAACTTGATTATGACAGCCACGACTAACGCGTAAATTGCGATTGCTTCGGCGAAGGCGATGGCCAGAATCATGTTCTGCTGAATCAATCCCGCGGCTTCGGGGTTGCGACCCAGCGCTTCCATCGCTTTGGCGCCCAAAAGACCAACACCGATACCAGGGCCTATCGCCCCGAGGCCTATNGCCAAACCGGCTCCCAGTCCACTTAGATCTCCTTCGAGCATTCCCGTGTCTCCTTCNNTTTCNTTTAGAGAATGANTTTGTTGTTCCCCTGGCCCTCCGAGGAGGGTCGANTTTTGCACAATGTATCNATNGCGGGTTCTATNGTCCGGTCAGTGCGAGTNTCCATGATGGGGNGTAGTGGCCGCGGTTGCNAACACCANCGTGAGCATCGAGAAGATAAACGCCTGAATNACNCCCACAAAAAGCTCCAACCCCAAGAACGGGATGATTCCAACCAACGGAATCAGGAACATCATCGCAANNAGCAACACCTCGCCCGCGAATATGTTTCCAAATAGTCGGAAGGTGAAGCTTATTATCTTTGCGATTTCGCTGATGAATTCCAGAAGGCCAACGAACAGTCCTATCGGGCCTTCTTTGAAATTGAAGAACTTGCCCAGGTGCCCAAAGACGCCTAGNGNCGTGAAACCCCAGAACTGCACCAGCAGCATCGCAATCAGCGNTATGGCCAATGTNGTGTTGATGTCCGTATTNNCGCCCCTNAGGAACGGAACAAGAATACCAGCCTGCTTGCCAGCCTCTAATGGGTGTTCCTCGATTTCTTCAACNGTCTTCACGTCACCCACGGANCCGAAGCCCAGGATACCGAGGTTGCCGTCGCCTTCAAAAACGACTACGTTCAGCTTGGTCAAGTCAAGGTGTTCCCCTTCGTCAAGGGCAACTTCACGGTGATGGACGAGCTCGTCCACCGTCTCAATCCGGCCAATNGTGCCGAACCCAGGAAGAATGCCCAACCAGTTGGAAACGACGATGAACAGGAAAATAGTCATCACTAACGGGAAGAATTTNCGCCCCCGTTCGGGNCCGGCGATACTNTCCGTCAGGTCCATAAANAACTCCAGNATGACTTCGAAAAGNCCCTGGAGTCGTCCTGGCACTTCGGTGATCCTGAATCTCACGATTAGCGAGACAAGCGCCAGAATTATGACGGTNGCCCATGTTGCGATCATTGTGTTGGTGATATGAAAATCGCCGATAATTGCATCGGCGGTTATCGACTCTGCGGGAATCTGGATTGCGGCTAACGGCGCTCCTAGGTATCCGCCGCCGAACTCGGCTCCGAGCGCGCCTCCATACAGAGCCACGCCCAAGACCACGATCCCAACGATTAGGATCAACAGCATCTTAGGGTTCCCCAGCAAGATTGTTCCCCCAGATCAAGTTTAGTCTTCGTCAGTCGGCGCGGAGAGGACTGCCTGTAGCATCCGGAACATCCCGAACACCGCCACCACTATTCCCGCACCTATCCCAAGGAGAGTCATCAATGGGTTCAGCCCCAGNTGCCGATCCAGCAAGTAGCCGCCGATGCCTCCACCGGCGATGCTCACTCCCACGTACCATCCGATACCCAGGAGTCGCAGNNACAATTCCAGACTGCGACCGCTCATTTAGGGGCCTCCTCAGGAAGCTTGTGTAGTGTATCACAATCAAAATCTGAGGGTCAACGGATTTTNTTCAAAGCNNCTAAAAAACGAAAAGGCCCTGCTTGATACAGGGCCTTGTGAACGCGTATCCGNCNGTTTCGCGCTATTCNTTGGAGGNGTCCGTNGCGGCGTCGCCGAGGTCCTCAAGGTTGAGAGTGTCAATGAAATCTGTNAAGGCGGACAGGCGTTTTAGNTCNTCTTCGCCCACTTCCTGCGGCTCTTTCGATTCGCCATCAATNGGGATCATGGGCTTGCCGGTGTCGGCGTCCATTTCCACGCTGGCCCGCTCGAGAACTGTGTCTTCNGCAAAGATNGGCGCCTGCGTCCGCACGGCCAACGCAATAGCATCTGAAGGCCGCGCGTCNATCTCCATCGTCGTNCCGTTATGTTGGATTACGATCTTCGCGAAGAATGTGTCGTTGTTCAGATCGGATACGATTATCTGATTNACCGTCGCGCCCATAGACGATATNACAGACCTNAGAAGATCGTGAGTCAGAGGTCGAGGAACGTTTACGTCCTGTAACGTGACCGCTATGGCGTCGGCCTCTGAAGCGCCGATCCAGATGGGCAGATAACGGTCTGACTCTTTGACCTTGAGAATCACCACCCGCTGGTAGTTAGTCAAATGCACGCGAATACTGTCGATGGACATTTCTCGCATACGCCCGTCCCCTCCTGCTGCTGCATAGCTTCGATTTCATTTTAAGTATAGCTCAAATTCGTGTCAACGCATGTTTGGATGGATNCAGATCGCNACNCGCTTAANTTCTCGACNTGGAACTCTGCTACTTGTCACGAACCCGATTCCGTATTGGNTGGCTGTTCATCAGACGATACGACTGTTCTGAGCCGCTTGTCCAGCGTCGAACGGGGCATAAGCACTCGCCTTTTGCACCCAAGACAGACAATGCCTATATCCGCACCGAGGCGCACGATCTCCCAGTCTGTGCTGCCGCACGGGTGTTTCTTTTTCAACCGCACGACGCATCCCAATTCGTATGGGGTCACCACCTCCTGTCCTCCTGAAACAGCACATCGTTGATATTGTCCCGGAGGTTACTCGCAGCATTCCGGGCAGCATCCGGGTACGTTGCAGGGTCTCGCGATGCGTAGGTGATGCCTCTGGACGAACTTATCAATACGTTGCAATCGTCAGTGTCCAGGCCCGCGACCACGCTGGCTTCTAGGTTGCCGCTCTGAGCGCCGATTCCCGGAATCAGGATGGGCATTCCGCCTGCTCTCTGGCGCACCTCCACCAATTCATCCGGATAGGTCGCTCCAACCACGATCCCGATGTTGCCTCGCGTGTTGGTCTGCCGAGCCTTGTCCGCCATCCACTGGTACAATGCTGGCGCGCCAGGATGGTCGGATAGCCTGATGTCCTGAAATTCCGCTCCGCCCGGATTCGACGATTTGCACCAGATGAAGGACGCCTGATCCTCATACTCCAGAAACGGCTCCAGAGTGTCCATGCCGCCATAAGCGTTCACCGTGGCGGCATCGAAACCCCAGACCTCGAACAGTGCTTTCGCATACATCGTGTTCGTAGAGTCGATGTCGCCGCGCTTTCCGTCGCCGATAACGATAAGGTCCGGCGCGACCGAGCGGATGTGGTCGACGGTCCGATGAAGTGCCCGGAGTCCGTCGATGCCAAGGGCTTCGTAGAAGGGCAAATTCGGCTTGAAGGCGCACGCCAGATCATGGGTAGCATCAATTATCGCTTTGTTGAACTCGAACACATCCGACACCGCCATCAGCGACGGGTCGGGGTCAAGCCCAACGCACACGAGGCTCTGATTCTTTCTNGAGATNTGGNCCAACCGGTCCAAGAATTTACTCAAGCGCTGCTCCGGGCCCCTCATAGATTTTGGTTACTGAGCGANCCAGATATATAGTCTAGTCACCGACTCAAACTGAGGNAAGCGNGTAATTGGCTTTTGAAGTCCCGTTATGAGTTCGGCCCGACTGCTTTCAACGCCTTCAGGTACGAATNTGGGTCCNGTTCGTTGAACACAAGTCGAATCTCATCCACTCCNGCATCGAAGAACTCCGTCATCTGGTCCCGGCATTGCTGAGGGTTGCCGATGATCGTTGTGGCGTGAATCATCTCGTCNGTNACCANTTCGGCGGCTCNATCGCGNTCACGGGCAAGGTAGGCTTNNCGCACGCGGTCGGCGTCCTCTCCGAATCCGATACGTGTGAAATACTGGTGATAGAACACGCCCATTCCGCCAAGATAAAAGGCGATGTGTGGCCGCTCTCGNTCCATCGCCGCNTCGANGTCGTCGGTGACGTAAATCGACACTTGCGGAGATATNNCTATGTCNTCCAACGAGCGTCCAACCGTTTCGGCTCCCGCCTTCAGTTCAGCNACNGCCGCATCCATCCTGGNGGGGGCCAGGTAGATCGGTAGCCATCCGTCCGCGAGTTCACCAGTCATGCGAAGGCTGGGAGCGCCCAGTGACGCGATGTAGATCGGNAGATCGGGCCGGAACGCNGGGAANCTTATNCGGAACCGCTGAGTNTGAAAAAATTCGCCGTCGTGATCCAGACGCTCNCCNTTCATCGCCTTGCGAAGGATGTCGATGTACTCCCGCATTCGAGTGACCGGCTTTCGGAATTTCTCNCCGTGGAAATCTTCNATAACCAACTTNCCGCTAGCTCCGAGGCCGAGAAAGAACCGGCCTTCTGACATNACATCCATGTTNANCGCGGTCATGGCTANGTTTGCCGGAGACCTTGCGAACACCGGNACGATGCTGGTTCCNATTCGGATTCGGGACGTGACAGCNGCCAATTGCGCCAGCGATGTGAACGCGTCCTCGCCCCAAGCCTCCCCCATCGTAATGCAGCTATATCCNAATTCTTCGGCNAACACGGCNGTCTCNCGAATCTGCTGCCAAGACATCCCCNGGGTTCTGAAGCCCATNAGTCCTACATCGCCCATATTGAACACTCCCTAGTTTGATTCATGTTCTCGGTTCGTTAGCNGAGATNACAGAAGCCNGACCAATTCGTCCGGGTGNGTGAGCATGGGATAGTGGCCCGCCTCCATGATATGCCACTCAGCTTTGAGCTTGTCTGCCGTCCGACGCTGGTGAGCTTCGGATGGATTGCTGCTCAGGCTGCACCGTACAACNGTTGCAGNCCAGGACTGNGACCAGAAACCNTCCAGNTCGCCTGGAGCGTCNGTCGCCTCAATGGGGTGCATCGTNACACGNTCAACGGCCCATNCCCTGAGTTCCGGTTCCATATCCGCGAACAATCGGTTCTCCAGGTCATCNNTGGACGGGCCGCGAGTCAATTCGGTTGTCACCTGCGGCCTGTTCGGGTCNCGGACGACAATGTCGTCCACNCNTTCACCNGGCTGGGGCGCCAGCGCGTCNACGAACACAANGCGGNTGATNCGGTCTCGGGCCAACTCAGCCGCCTTGCAAATCACNAGGCCTCCGGTGCTGGTGCCTACCAGAATGACGTCTGNCAAATCTTCGTAGAACATCAGGTCAGCGANCTCTTTCCCTTGAGTCNCGATGGTNATNCCGNGCCGAATCTGCNACGCCCGCTCGCCACAACCGTCCAGCGTNGGCGCGTAAACCNTGTGGCCTGCCGCCCTCAGTTTTTCAGCCGTGGGCTGCCAGATCCAGCCNCCCTGGTAGGAACCGTGGACCAGTACGTANTTNGCCATNTTGTGTTTCCCCCACTTTGGATTCNTGCGTGCGGAGCGTGGATGANTCCCGTTATTTCAGATAAGGTTTGTGCCAGCCGCATCTTACCCCAATCNAGNGNTGAACGGTTAACCTGGTCGCCGNNAANGTTGGAANATGCGAAGAATGAAATTACACCAACCGCTTCTCNAAGCTAAATTCGTCGAACGTCTCAACCGNTTCGCGGCCGTGATGGAGATTGACAAAGAGCANATGCTCGTCCACATTGCCAACTCCGGCAGGCTTGGAGAGTTGTTGACGNCCGACAACACGATGTATCTGACTCCGGCAGACCCAACATCGAANCGGAAGACCGCCTACGACTTGACNCTGGTGGGCATTNGCGACGTTCTGGTGTCCGNCGATGNCCGAACGCCTAACGCCCTGNTTGCCGAATCTTNGCTCGAGGGNTGTCTCGAAAAATTCAACGGNTATGAGTCNATGACACGCGAAGTGACGATTCGCGATAGCCGCCTCGACTTCCGACTGGCCGGACCNGACGGTGATTGTTACATCGAGGCCAAGTCCGTGACTCTGGTCGAGGACAGAATTGCAATTTTCCCNGACGCCCCCACTGTCAGAGGNGCAAAGCACGTCCGAACTCTGACAGCCTTGGCTTCTGAGGGCCACCGAGCGGCGGCGGTTTTCGTCGTCCAGCGNCCTGACGCCTCCTCNNTCCGTCCCGACGCCGATTCAGACCCCACGTTCCACGAGGCCCTCACGCGGGCTGTCACCNCGGGAGTCGANGTGCACGCTTACAACTGTCGGGTCTCTCGTTNGGAAATTNGGATAAACGAACCTGTGCCAGTGTTACTGGACTAGGCGCTGATGCACANGCGAGACAGATTANCNGAGATATACGACCGCCTNNTGGAGCGCTACGGCCCTCAGAACTGGTGGCCNGCCGATACTCCCATTGAAGTCATGGTGGGCGCCGTGCTGACTCAAGCGNCATCTTGGACCAACGTNGAACAGGCGCTGGCGAATCTGAGGGACGCCGATGCGTTGTCATCACAAGCCATCCGCGATATGCCTCTGCCTGAATTGGCGAGTCTGGTGTACCCCAGCGGCTACTACAACGACAAGGCCCGCAAGCTCAAAGCGTTGTGTCAGTTTCTCCATGATTTCTGTGAAGATGACATCGACAGCATGGCCTTCCGACCGACCCAGGAGCTTAGAATCGAACTGCTGAGGGTTTACGGCATAGGCAATGAGACTGCGGATGACATCCTGCTTTACGCTCTTGGACACCCCATTTTCGTTGTCGACACTTACACCCGGCGACTGATGCACCGCATTGGAATCGTCGATGAGCGTATGAATTACTCCAAACTCCAAGCGTTGTTCATGGACAATCTGCCTTCAGCCGCACAATATTTCAACGAGTTCCATGCGTTGATCGTTCGACACTCCGTTGTGACTTGCAAAAAGAGTCCCGAGTGCGAAGGCTGTCCGATTCTGGACATCTGCGAATTTGGAACATCCAATGTACAGGTCAGTTCATCACNGTGATGCTGTTCGTCTTAATGACCAGATAGACGTCCGAGCCTACCCTAAGNCCCAAATCGGCGAGGGCACCCGGCGTTATCTCGACCGTGATACGTTCACCAACGTCAGTGAACACGAGAACCTGAGAGCCCAGATCGTGTATCTCCCGGACGACCGCCTTCACGATATTTCGAGCGCTAATTTTCNGAGGCGCNTCCAGACTGAGGATAANGTCCCCTGCCCTNACAGACACCATAACGGCATCCCCTGGAGCAGCGTCAATCGCAGGAATNAGCAATTCGGCTTCGCCAACCCGAATCCTCGANGTGCTGGCGCCGTNTTGTGACGGGAGCGCTNCGCCTTCGAGAATNTTCTCCAGGGCCGCATAGTCCGCGACCGCGGCCANCNCCGGACTNCCCAGAAGAGACCGAGTCGGGCCAAAGGCAANGGTCCTTCCCCCCTCAATCGCCAGNGTGTCGTCTGACAAGGCNGTGACCTCTGANAGGGAGTGGGANACATACACCATCGGAATCTTCAANTCCCGCACGANCCGCTTCAGATATGAAATTATCGCNCCTTTGAAACGAGCGTCCAGTGAGGCTAAAGGCTCATCCATCAGCAGGAGCTTCGGTGAAATCGCCANNGCTCGGGCCAGNGCGACCCGTTGCTTTTCGCCGCCCGACAGATTCTTCACGTTCCGAGACATCAGCGGCGACAATCCAAGCATGTCGACTAAATGGTCGAGGTCGATCTCTCGCGACCCAACAGGCGTCAGNTTATATCCGTACTGGATATTGTCGCGAACGNTCTTGTGAGGNAAAAGCACCGAATCNTGGAAAACGTAGCCAAAACGGCGTTTTTCGGGNCGAACGTCCGTCTTCGGATTCAGAGGAGAATACTGTCCGCCCGTCCACCGATATGCTGCCCTCATCCGGCTTGGTCATNCCTGCAAGNCAGTTGAGCAACGTCGTCTTGCCTGTTCCCGACGGGCCGAATATGGCAGTCACGCCNGGGCCAAAACTAGCCTNGCANTCCAGATCGAAGCCTGTAAACCGCTTGCGTATGTTGAATTCGATGAAGTTCTCTGTTGCCATAATNCTTCNTCANTCCNTANTTNTGGATTTGGACAGNAGCCAGTTGTGGACAAGTATAGTCGCCACAGCCAGAGCGATTGACACTCCNACAAGCCGAAGAGCATCGGCGTCACGGCCCAATTGGACTTTTTCAAATATCGCCAACGGCAANGTCTGAGTCCGGCCAGGTATGTTGCCAGCCACCACAATCGTCGCCCCGAACTCGCTCANCGCCCGGACGAACCCCAACAGCACGCCGGCCATAATCCCGCGATACGCGAGGGGCAANGTGATGGTGAANGCTACNCTAAGCGCCCCTGCCCCNAAACTGCGGGCCGAACGCTCCAGNCGCTCGTCAACACCCTCAATGGCCGTCATCACNCCACGGGCCATNAGCGGGAANGACACNACAGCTGANGCCAACGCCGCAGCCACCCACGTGAACACGATGTCCACGCCGAGGNTGTCTCGGNTCAAAGANCCAACNGGCCCTTNCCGACCCAGAAGCAACAGNAGAAAGTACCCGGANACCACNGGCGGCAAGGCCAGNGGCAACGACACCAGAACNTCAAGAAGAAAACTNCCNCTAACTCGACGCTTGACGATCAGCCAACTNAGTCCNANGGCGATCGGCAAATTGATGACCGTGGCGACCACAGCAATCTGGAGTGTNAGCAGTATGAGTGAAATATCCATCACTTAAACATTAACCGCGGCACAGCGAAGCGTTCAAGGCAATGGCTCAAATCCATTTCGCCGGAACGTCGCGNCTGAAGCCGNAGACNGCAAATANTCGATAAATTCCTTCGCGAGATTCAGTTCGGGCGACNNTGAAACCGCNACAGCCGGGTAAACNATGNGCGTGTAATTCCCGTCTGGAACGATATCNAATAAAGAAAGATCNGGAGCGGTCTTGGCGTCTGTGGCGTANACCAACGCGACGTCGACGTTTCCCGTCTCCACGTAGGTCAGTGTGACCCGAACGTCGGCACCGAACACGACCTTGGCTTGAATCGCTTCCCAGACACCTTCATGGGAAAGCGCTTCACGGGCGTAGGCCCCTGCGGGCGCNAGANCAGGGTCAGCCAACCCGATGCNNGAGTANTCGCTCCGTGTCAAATCNGACAGCGACGCCGGTTCTCTCGAATCAGCTCNGGNGACCAANACCAATCGATTAACCAGCAACGAACGCGNAGAACCTTCAGCCACCAAGCCCGCATCTTGCAACCNNNTCACAGGGNCNGCGCCAGCGGATATGAAAACATCNGCCGGNGCGCCGGANTCGATCTGCCGGGCCANAGCCTGGGATCCNCCGTAGCTGATCCGCNCTTNGACTCCTGTCGCTTCCTCGTAATCCGCCTCNATCTCCGTCAGTGCGTTAGTNAGGCTCGTGGCCGCNAAAATNAGCAACTCCTCTGAATCTCCNCNGCCACACGCCGACACGAGACANAATAACGCCGTCATCAAATAAAAACCGAATCNAGTAAATTGACCAATCTGCCAATAGACTGTCGGATATTTTTGTGCNCTCTGTGATAATGTCNCCATAAGGTATTTTAATCACAAANNGGTCCTGAATTTGAAGGCANTTGGNGTCCCAGTTGAGGCGTAAATAAGGTTGTCCATGTCATAGGAAAATGTTATACTCAGCNTGAATNAATTTGAACNTTTTTCTGAGAAAGTGGGGTGGCCCCACTTTCTTTNTTNAAAAGGGAAAGTGTTACNAACNAAACAGGNGGTGGCTGAAACGATGAAGAGCGATTTTCTTGTCGCTTTGACACAGCTTGCGGCAGAACGAAATCTCCCGAGAGAGATTGTTCTTTCAGCGATAGAAGCTGCGTTGGCGTCAGCGTACCGAAAAGACTCCATAGCCGCGGGACAGGACATCTCTGTCAAACTTGACCCTGGCTCAGGTGAGGTAACGGTTACTATCCTNAAGACCGTCGTAGAAGANGTTGAGGATGATGTCATCGAAATTAATCTGGCCGACGCAAGGGCCATCAAACCTGACGCCGTAATCGGCGAATCGATTGCGACCGAAAGCATGCCACACAGCGCAGGGCGCATCGCCGCTCAGACCGCCAAACAGGTTGTCATGCAACGGCTAAGGGAAGCCGAACGNGAAATAGTGTTCGAAGAGTACACNGACAAGGTCGGCGAAGTATTCTCNGTCACAGTCCAGCGGGTTGAGCCNCGCCAGGTCGTCGTCGACATTGGTAGAGGCGAGGCCGTGATGCCTGTTTCCGAGCAAATGCCNATAGAGCGATATCGCCAGGGTCAAAAGTTCAAGGCGATCCTTAGCTCGGTAGAACGCACGACCAAGGGCACGGAACTCATAGTGTCCNGAGCNGACAAAGACCTGCTCAAACGACTNTTCGAGATGGAAGTGCCTGAAATATACAGCGGCGCAGTGGAGATAGTGGCCATCGCCCGTGAGGCAGGCTCCCGAAGCAAGGTAGGCGTTCGCGCCCGGCAGGATGGCGTTGATCCCATAGGGTCATGCGTCGGACTTCGCGGCGTCAGAATTCAGAACATAGTAAACGAGCTCCAGGGCGAGAAAATCGACGTCCTGGAGTGGGACAAGGACGTGGGACGGTTCATCGCGAACTCGTTGAACCCCGCCCAGGTCATGCGCGTTGAATTGGACCCGACCACTCAAGCCGCGATCGCGGTGGTCCCTGACCGTCAGCTATCGCTGGCCATCGGCAAAGAGGGCCAGAACGCCCGCCTAGCGGCCAAACTCACCGGATGGAATGTCGACATCAAAAGCGCTACTGAAGCCGAAGCATACGCCGAAGAACGGGCACGCATCCAGGCTGAAGCAGCAGCAGTGTCCGCCGTTGAAGACGAGGCGGCAGCTCAGGTTGTGGTTGAAGTTCCGCCTGAAGTCGTTGATGCGCCAATCGAAATCGCTGCGACCGCAGAACCGACGGTCGCTGAAGCGTCAGTAATTGAAGCGCCGGACGAAGTTCCTGCGCCAGCAGTGCCAATCGAAGCAGAGCCAGTGTTGGTTGAGGCTGTCGCTGACATCCCTGTGCCGGTCACACCGGAGCCTGTGGAACCTGAAATAATTCAGGTGGCCGCAGAAGTAGAAACGCAGAAAGATCTAGAATCGCCGTTGGACTCGGAGGAAGAATTCGATCTGGAAGCTTTGGAAGAAGCAACAAGGCCAGACACTGAGCCTGAGCCCGCCGTCGCCGTAGTCGAACAAGCGTCAATTCGAGACATACCCGAAGACGTGTGGAGCATCCCGCAGATCCGACCAGCGGACGAACCCGGTTCAATCAGGTTTGCAGAGGATATTCAAGGACTGCGAGGCGGCGTCACTGCCCGTCGCGCCCGACGGAACGGCACGCAGACTCCAGAGGATCCCGCCGCCCCGCCGCGCAAGCGTCGGACTAACTCTCGCCGTCGTCGGAGGTAATCGGCGATAGTTTCAGCCGAGACGTGATATTCGCCATACTTTTGAGCAAGGAAACACGAATATGGCAAAGAATAAACACATCCCTCTGAGGACATGCGTCTCGTGCGGCAAGAAGACCGCCAAGCGAGAACTTCTGAGAATCGTGGCAACACCCTCCGTCGGAATCGTGGTTGACAGTTCGGGCCGGGTCAATGGCCGAGGCGCCTACGTCTGCCGCAATGGCGCCTGCGGGTCTGATGGCCTGCATCGGGGTCGTGTCGAGCATGTCCTGCGCGTTAAACTTGAAGATGATAATTGGAATGAATTGACTGATTCCATAATTCAATTTGTAGAAACATCGCGATAAAGACTCGTCAAGCAGAATCATGAATAACCAGAAACACGAGGTGGATGGGCCGCATGACAAGTAGAACCAAAGAACACTCTCGCGAGGACATCGCCGCTGCTATCCAAATGCAGGGGTTGGTTCCTCTCGATATTCCAGCGACGATTACCGTCCACGACCTGGCCGACATGATGGACACTAACCCTGTGGAAATCATCAAAGAGTTGATGCGCCACGGCTACATGTACACCATTAATGAGGTAATGGAGCACGACATCGCGTCGTCTGTCGCGGCCCCTATGGGCTTTGGAATCCTGCCTCTAGCCGAGACTGACACCGGCCCTGGGTCTCTGGTTATTTCGCAAGACGATGAGGACCAGGACAAGCTCCAGCCACGACCTCCAATTA
>PAIW01000034.1 GCA_002710885.1 Chloroflexota bacterium
ACCGCATTTCAAAAGTACACTGCGCCCTATAACTTCAACGGCGCTCCGACGCTCTCGGTGCCTTGCGGCCTCAACAACGACGGTCTGCCTTTGAGCCTCCAGATCGTCGGTAAACACCTCTCAGAAGCACTATTGTGCCAGGTCGGGCACGCTTACGAAGGCGCGACGGATTGGCACGACCTTCACCCGCCAGTCTAGAAAGCCAGGCAATAACAGATTATCTGACGGAAATTGCCAAATATTCTCAACCTTGAGAATCCTTCACAAGAAGTGGCCTTAGCCGAGCAGCAGATCACTAGACAACAACCGCAAATCCACCCGCAAGAACCAAGAACCCGATTGGTGTAAGGTTCGGAACTCCAGGGGCATTTTGTATGGTTACTTCTATTCCTATGAGATTTCACTGTATCTGATCACCTTCAATGCTCACCGCCGAGTCACGCAGCGATGCCGCGAAGAACACTACCGGCGTCATGACTCCAGATGCCCCACCGCTCATATTCACAACGGCCAATGCGAATTGGGTGTTTGTGCCGCTACCGAGTGTGCCTGCAGCAATATCCAATGTGCAAACAGAATTGTCGAATCTATTGGCCAAGGGGTTGCCCAATGGCGACGAGGTGCCCGTAACTATGGTGACAGCCTGGAGCGAGTTCGGTTTGAATTCGAGGAGCACTTGGACTCCAGTCAACGTTTGGCCGTTAGGGTCGACTCTGATCTCGAAAGTGAACGGCTGAGGTGGTTGAACCGCGATCGCCTGCGGGACGATTCGAAGGTCCACCAATGCAACGGGTTGAACCGTGACTTGAGTTCCGGTCAGCGTCCTTTGAATTTCCTGTCCCAGGTGGCTTGTGCCCGTCTTCCAGGATTCGATTGTCGAGAAAGACCCCACAGCATCGCCAGAGTTTTCGAGTGCCTCGAAAGTTACACGGCCCATCACGAAAGTCGTAGACGCCTGGAACCCAAACGTTCCAACAGCCAAAATCGCCGTTGATTCAGTTCGATCGATGTGGAAGAATCAGATCACTTACATCATTGCAATCGCATAGGAGATTTTCATGCCCCACAAAGTCCGAGGAGTGATAGCAGCCGCCAAAGGCGTCAAAGTCAAAGTTGGAGCCGTCTTCGTGCCCGACCCCGGCCCAGGCGAAGCCCTTGTGCGGGTGCAAGCGTGCGGCGTGTGTCACACCGACCTTCATTATCGAGAAGGCGCGATAAACGACGAGTTTCCATTCTTACTCGGACATGAAGCGTCGGGGATTGTCGAGCAGGTCGGAGACGGCGTGAACAACGTCGAACCGGGCGACTTCGTAATCATCGCCTGGCGAGCGCCCTGCGGAACTTGCCGGTCTTGTGTTCGCGGGCATCCCTGGTACTGCTTCGCCAGCAAGAACGCCCAGCAACCCATGACGCTGGCAGACGGCACCGCCTTGTCTCCTGCACTCGGGATCGGCGCCTTCGCGGAGCTTACTCTAGTGGACGCGATTCAAGCAGTCAAAGTTAACCGAGCCGCAGGCCCCGAGATTGCAGGTCTTGTCGGATGCGGAATAATGGCCGGATTAGGAGCCGCCATCAACACCGGCGGGGTGTCGCGGGGCGATTCGGTGGCTGTTTTTGGCTGTGGAGGCGTGGGGGATGCCGCCATAGCCGGCTCCCATCTGGCGGGCGCCCACACGATTATCGCTGTCGACATCGACGACCGGAAACTTGGATGGGCGAAAGATTTTGGGGCGACCCACGTTATCAACTCATCTGAGACCGACCCTGTAAAGGCTATCCGCGAGCTGACTGGCGGCAACGGCGTCAACGTTGCGATAGAGGCGGTCGGAAATCCGGTCACGTACGAACAGGCCTTTTACAGCCGGGATCACGCAGGCACGGTCGTTCTTGTGGGAGTTCCAAGCCCAGACATGAAGATCGAGTTGCCTTTGCTAGAAATCTTCGGCAGAGGCGGCGCGCTCAAATCCTCGTGGTATGGAGATTGCCTACCTAGCCGAGATTTTTCGTTATACATTGACCTTTATCTTCAGGGCAGGCTCCCTCTGGACAAGTTCGTGTCAGAGACCATCGCGCTCGACGATGTGGAGGAGGCTTTCGCCAAGATGGAGCGAGGCGAAGTCCTCAGGTCAGTCGTCAAATTCTAAAGGTCAAAATCTAACGACACTACACAGCAATCCGAGCCAAATCCTTTAGGATAGCTTGAGCGGCGTTGTGGCCAGGGGCGCCGGTTACTTCGCCCCCTGGGTGGGTACCTGCGCCACACAGGTAAAAGTTCTGAATCGGCGTGCGGTATGAAAATCTGTTGGTCAGCATCTGCTGTGGAATTACGTCGCCGTGGCGGATGTTCCCGTCGGTGATTCCGACCCGCTCCTCGATGTCTATCGGAGTCTGCACTGTCCAGTCGATCAGGCTTTCACGGAAGTTGGGGGCGTACTCGGTCATCACGTCGATTATGCGCTCGCCCACCGTGTTTCTAGCNTCGTCCCAAGTCATGCCGTCCTTCAATTCCGGCGGATAGTACAGCACCCAGTTGGAGAGCATAACGCCGCCCTTCGGAGTCAGCGAAGGATCCATAACAGACGGCATCTGAACGTGCATCAGCGGATTGTCAGTAATCTTCCCTGCTTTGCAATCGTCCCACGCCTGCTGAAAATATTCGGTTGACGGCGCGATGTTCACGTTAACGATGGCGTCGCGATCGTATCCGTTGCCCAAGTATCGGGAGAAGTCCGGAGGCTCTTTCAAGGCCGCGAGGAATTTCACGCACCCTGCCTGGTTCTTCCAGTTCTCGACCTTGCGGGCGAGAGATTCGTCGGAGCCCTCAAGNTTGACCAGCGTCGTGAATGTGCGTTTCGGATCAGCGTTTGACACAACTATGAAACTGCGGATCTCCTCGCCACTTGCCAGTCGAACACCCTTAGCTTCGCCGTTCTCGACTATCACATCTTGAACCGCGGTTCCGACCCTGATCTCCGCTCCAAAACTTCGGGCCGCGTCAGCCATCGCCTGTGTCACTGCGCCCATGCTCCCCTTCGGAATTCCTCGGTCACGGTCGCGGGTCAACAAAGTGGTCTTGAAGTAAGCGTTGGACATAACGCTGCCCGTCGCGCTGGGGTCCGACTCAGGAATACCGAGAAAACTGGCGCGCACGCGGTCGTCGTCGAAAAATTCATCGACCATATCCATCATGCTGGATGTGAGCATCTTCTCAAGAACTTCTTCTCGGCGCGTCCCGCGAACGTCATCCATCACTTGAGACAGCGTCGGGGGCTCTGTCAAAAAATATGGCAGAAGGATTCCCGCGGCTTCCTCCCAGAATGACAGCCAGTCGAAATAACTCCGCGCGTCGTGTTCTGAAAATTCCTTGAGTTGTTGGGCCACGTCAAACGATGTTTCGATGCCTGGCCCGTGAAGATAGGCGCCGTCAGGAAAGGGATGCAGTCCTCTTGAACCCTGACCTGCTNCTCCCAGGGGCAATATCTCGAAACCGAAATCTCTTAGCCGCAGGTCGTCGATAACNTTGCCTTGAAGCATGTAGCAAATATACGCACACATGGGGCCGCTGAATCCTGGGAATATCTCGTCGGTTGTGCATGCGCCGCCGACCTTATCCAACCTTTCCAGCACCAGGACAGATAGTCCGTCCTTAGCAAGGTATCCAGCGGTTACCAGGCCGTTGTGGCCTGCTCCGATGATTATGGCATCGTACTGGTTCTGGTCCATAAGGAGCCTCCAAGAAACGAGTAGTCAGAATTCAGGTGTCAGGTTACTTTGGGAGTGTATGCCATCGTCTTAATTGAATCAACGTCGATGTATCTTCNCTCTTCGTACATGGATTAGCATTCAAAACGATGACAACCACGAAATACAGACGAATCACCATCTACGGTTACAGCGGTTCAGAAAAATCGAGATTAGCCCACATCATCGGCGCTCGGCTCAACCTAAATGTGATTGAGTTAGACGCTCTTTTAACATGTAAATTATTGGGACGATACGCTGTTGGATAAGTTTCGTGCCAANCTCGAACGGANAACAGAATCGTCTCCGATTGGGTGGGTCANCGCAGGNAACTATTTTCGCGTCAAAGACCTGCTCATGGATCAGGCTGACGTTGCCTTTCTGGCTGCGCCTCCCGTTTCATATTGTGTACTGGAGGCTCTTACGGCACACGATCCGTGATTTGTTCACTACAAAAACCGATATGGGAAGGCAACACTTTGGCTGAATCGCGGACGCAAACCTTCGTGACCCAAGATTCGATTCTGTTGTGGNGNATCAATCACTGGAAACCGCATATACGCGGTTTGATCGCCGCTCTGGATACGACACCAGAATATGTAACGATATTGTTTTTGCGATCTTCTCGTGCAGTCAACGATTTCGTCAATCAACTTCCTCAAATTAACCACGCCTCATCCGATGGATAAATCGTCTTTCCCGTACATCAGTCTTCCGCCCACGACCGTCGCGGCGACTTCGATTTGCCCAATCTCACCCGGCGCGACACGGAAGGGGTCTTGCTCAAGAATCACTAAGTCGCCCAGCTTGCCGACCTCCAACGAGCCTAGCGAATTTTCCTGGAATGCGGCGCGAGCGGCGTTTCGAGTCATTGTCGAAACGCCATCCTCCACTGAGACTCGCTCAGAAGCGTTGAGGATTTCTCCACTGCTCGTCACACGATGTACCGCGCTCTGAATACAAAACAATGGGCTGACAGGTGTGACCGGACAGTCGGAGTGAAGAATCGGCAAGAGGCCGGCGCGAATCGTCGAGCCAACAGGGTCCAACAGGTTGACCCGATCAGGGCCAAGAAATCGCTCGCGATGACGGTCTCCCCAGTAGTAGACGTGGTTGGCGAAAAAATCAGGGATTACGCCCAACNTTCGCATCCGCTCGATGTGTTCTGGATGACANACCTGNCAGTGTTCGATCCGGTATCTGTGATCTGATCGAGGTTCGATCCGCAATGCGTTTTCATAGGCGTCAAGAATCGAGTCTANNGCAGCGTCGCCATTGGCGTGAGTGGCGATCTGGTAGCCTCGTCGGTGGAGNGCCAGAACCATCGCATTCAGTTCATCCTGCTCATANATAAGCCAACCCTTCTCGTTNTTNTCACAGTGNTAGGGNTCTCTCAACGCNCCCGTGAGNCCTTGAATCGAGCCGTCAGACACGATCTTNCAGCCCGCNACGCGAATCCAATCATCCCCTGNNCCAGGCTCGAATNCGAAGTCNGTTTCCTCNAGCAATTGCCACTGGAGGAACATATTNACCCTCAGCTTCAACAGTCCATCGGTTCTTGCTGACTCATAAGTGTCCAGCANATCAACGCCGCGAGNTCGGCCCACAGAGGCGTCGTGAATNGTAGTGACTCCCTGACGCGAAAATTCGTCCTGCGCCCGAATGAANCCGTCCCGAACATCCTGCTTCGTGTAAGCGGGAATATGTTGTGTGACCAACACCTGNGCCGGCCCTTCATACAGCACTCCATCGGGGTCAGAAGTTCCAGGCTTTCGGCCTATCCGACCTCCCGCCGGNTCNGGAGTATCGGCGGTCACGTTGCCGATGCTNAGAGCCAGGCTGTTGGCGGCAAGCAGATGTCCNGAGCTGTGCNAAATGACGATTGGATGTTTGGTGGACGCTTTATCCAGATCGTCTCGTGTCGGATGGCGCATNTCCGCCAGGCCGGTGTCATCGTAACCACNGCCAGTAATCCACTGGCCTTCCTCCGTCTCGGAGGCTCTCGAGCGGAGGCGATCAATTACGTCATTGATCGTCCGGTTGGGTGGAGTNCTAGCATCCACGCNGAGCAATGAAACNCCAAACAATACCATGTGATTATGAGGCTCNATGAAGCCNGGAAGCACNGTCCTNCCCGCTNCGTCGAACTCCGTTGTGTCCGNTCGACGATAGGCTTTGATCTCATCGGTGGAGCCGATGTNCACGATNTTGCCGTTTCGTATGGCAATCGCNTCGGCGACAGAGCCGGNAGCGTCCATNGTCACCACTCGACCGTTGGTCACAATTATGTTCATCTAAATTGGATACCTCTCACNAAAATCATGGGCNGATNGCATCTANACCGTCAATCTCNGNATCGTTGCCNTGTCGGAGACAAATCAACGGGNCCNANNAAGAATTCTGAGGGCAGAAACGGGTCTCTGAAATCGATCCCATCGGNACTGACGATGGCGAATCCTGTATAGAATCGGGATTCGCCTGCTACTCCGCTGCCGTTGCCTCCCCCATGACCGATCACGTACTCGGGACTCANGAGCTGTTTCCCATTCCACTGGCCTNNGGTGGCGATCAGGTGGGCGAATTTTGCAAGCGTGTTGGCGCTGATGANCNCCCANCCACCNCCGCCACGAACGGGNTGCCCGTTGATCTCGTANGGCGGGTCCANGAAGTCACCGTANCCTGGCATATNNGGATAAAANCTCGGNTTCTCGTGAACATCCNTGCCTGNAATCCAGTCCCAATCATNCGGGCGTATNCCCATNTNNCCGAATAGCTCCTCATCCAGAACGCGCTTGATGTCTTNGTTCCACAGNGCCGTCAGAGCCTGAAGCAAACGCCATTGGCCTCCCGAACTNTAAATNCCGACACTNCCCGGCTCGGCATGGGAGAAGTTGTCGTAAAATGGGTCTCCCGTCCAGTCNGCCCAACNCGGCACGGGGTCGGCGACGGTTCCGGTTCCTTGCGACGACGANCTCTGNCGCCAAAAGTATCCGTTCGTGACCGGAAATCCCCNCCAGTGGANNCCGTCTGTCCTTCGNCCCAAAAGGTTCCACGTGAGNTTGGCGTGGTGGCCCCTATCAAGATACTTGTGAGGGTGAGACAGCATACCTTCGCCGGTCCAATCTCGCCAGATGAATTCGTTGGGGTCCACCAATGCGCGATCGACAGCCAGTCCCAACGCGGCCCACGTGAACGCCTTGCCCATTGACGCAGTCTGAAACCTGTAATCTCCGTCTCCCCATACGTGGACCCGATATCCGCCTCGTATGAATACAGTGCCCCATCTGTTCCCGGCGTGATCTTCGCCTTCCCATTCGGCGCCCTTCACGCTCGTGTTCGCGATGAAATGCTTCCATCGCGCTGCATCCAACCCAGCTTGCGTGGGCGTTATTTCGGTCCAATCTTCCGCCGGATAGGTGATCCAATCTGGAAGTTTCGAGGGCATCNNGGCGCCTTTCTGAAGAGAAGAATGCTTTCGTCAATTAGGGATGAGACCAGCAGTATACATCAACAGNTTTCCAGNTCGGATNCGATTGACACATGCGCTGGCTGGTCGGTATCTTACNCAGGCAATTGTGAATATCCTTCCNTGAGGCGAACGCGAGTTATGAGCAAACCTGTATTGCNCATCGACACACCCGTAGCTCCTCCGACATGGGCNCTGCTGGAACGGCAGCTATTGAAAGCTATGTCAGACGCCTGCGTCCAGTTTTTCGACCACTATTTCGACGAGCGAGGATACCTTCTGTGNNTGCCTCGATGGGGAGGCGACGACGGCCCTGATGATGCCGCNGAGAATATCCTGAATTGGACNATGCTGCATGCGTTGGGNGGATCCGAAACCGTGTTGAGGCTCTACAAAAAGGGTTGGAACGGCCACTTGCTCCAGTACACCGAAGCCAAAACCGTTGAGGTNCCGATGGGTCGAGAGGGGATGTATTACAAAGAGTTNCCCGTCATGTTCGACTGGTTCCATCATAGCGAGTGGCTTTCNGCGTTCTACCTTCAGGGCTTGTCGGANCCCTCNGATCTNACGTACCGNAACCGGCTNAAACGTTACACAGGTTTCTACAACGGCGACGATCCGCAGGCCGACAACTGGGACGCCGATCACAAGATNATCCGCTCGATGTTCAACGGTAGTCGAGGCCCTCTGATGAGNAAGGCCACCGGCCTTGATTGGGCNGGCGACCCAATCGANATTCAAGGCCGGTTCCGTCCCGGTCACGGAGAGCGCGACTACCATCAGATGCTCGTCCACTTCCAGGANTACAACGACGTCGTGGGCGACCATCCAATGAATATGAGCGCAACAACTCTCGCCNTGAGCGCATACGCGGTGACTGGCGAGACCCGATACCGCGACTGGGTTCTGGANTATGTNGACGCCTGGGTCGAGCGNACCGAGGCCAATGGAGGCCTGATCCCCACCAACATCGGCCTGGACGGGAGCATCGGCGGAGAAACCGAAGGCAAATGGTACGGAGGAGTGTACGGCTGGGGATTCTCAGTGTATGATCCGGCGATCGACGCCATCGCCCACCGTCCGTCGTTCCAGAACCGCGCCCACTACGGATTCGGCAACGCGNTCTTGNTGACTGGCGACCNCCGTTACGCCGATNTNTGGGGNCNAATGATCGACATCGTGAATTCGAACGCCGTGCNAGAAAATGGGCGAACCGTCTANCCGAACTCCTTCGGNGACCAGGGATGGTACAATTTCACCCCTGAAAAATTCGCNCACGGTGCTCTNGAGGTATACTACTGGTCGATGGATGAACANGACGCNATGCGANTNCTCAACGATGATTGGGTCAAGTATCTGAACGGCCTCAACCCNNATTACCCTGTCGAGGCGTTGNATCNAGATTTCGACGAACTCCACGCCCGNTTGGAGGAGATGTGGGCGGACGAGGCNACAGCAGACACCCGAATGTCCGACGACCCGAACACCATCAATCCCGCCATCACNGNGACGNTGACCAAGCTGATGNTAGGCGGCCTCCCNACAGGGAGNGTNGGAGGNCCATTGCACTGCCGACTTCGTTATTTCGACCCTGAGAGCAGGCGCGCCGGAATACCNGAAGATGTCGCCGCGCTGGTCTCNCGATTAAGTAACGATGAGGTAACCGTTTCTTTGGTGAACNTCAACCANACGGAGCCAAAAACNGTAATTGTGCAAGGCGGCGCNTACGCAGAGCACCAGATCAAGAATGCCCGATNNCACGNTAATATCGTATCGGTGGATAGCCCTCACTTCACNGTCCNCCTTGGTCCGGGCGCAGGCGGCGAGTTGACGCTGAAGATGANGCGTTACNCGAACCAACCNACGTTCTCNTTCCCNTGGTAATGTAACAACCGCGACACAANCCAGNAGTTCGCAAGGAGAATCAGCAATGTCACACTCTTGGAAAGACAACGCCGGCAGCCCCTTTGANACATACAAACAGGGAGNTGTGGCGTCCCGAGGCATGGTGTCGTCCAACCATCCGATGGCGTCTGCGGCCGGACTCNAAATGCTGGCGATGGGCGGCAATGCTATCGACGCAGCCATCGCCACNGCGTTCGCATTGACAGTCGTTGAACCCATGATGATCGGCATATTCGGCGCTGGATTCATTAATTTCTACAACGGCAATACGGGCNAATTCGTCAACGTCGACAACTATGCCANTGCTCCAAAGTCNGCGACTGCNGATATGTTCGGNACAGTCTCCGATGATTGGCCCGACTATATGGAAACAGTGGACAGAGCCAACGACGTAGGATACCGCGCCGTTGGCGTTCCGGGCGCGCTNATGGGATGGTGTCACGCNGAGGAGAAACACGGCNGGCTGGGNCTNGAGACCATCATNCAACCCGCCATNCGGTANGCTGAACACGGTTTTCCTGCCAGCCAGTATCTGGTCGACATCATCGGCACAACCCAGTCTGACCTNGCCAAATTCCCTGCCAGCGCNGAGATTTTCCTGCCTGGCGGTTCCCCTCCAACNGTCGGANCTTTGATCGTACGGACTGATTACGCCCGCACTCTGAAGGCCATCGCCCACAAAGGNCCCGACATTCTCTACCACGGAGNGATCGGAGANATGGTGGTTGACGANATGGCTGCCAATGGCGGNCTCGTCACAGGGGACGACTTGGAAACTTACCAGATTCAACTTCGCGAGCCTGTGCGTCAGAGTTACCGTGAATACGAAATCGTATCCACCGCTCCGACAAGCTCCGGGGGAACGCACATCATCCAAGTGTTGAATTTGCTGGAAGGCTTCGACGTGCGGGAGAGCGGATTCGGAACAGTCGAGAATGTCCACCTCATCGCCGAAGCTCTGAAAATTTCCTTCGCCGACCGCTTCGAGTACATGGGCGATCCCGCGTTCGTAGAAGTGCCTGTAGATGCGTTGATTTCCAAAAAATACGCGACGATCCGTCGCCAGGAAATCAATCCGTCGCACGCTGAAGATTTTCGTCCTGGGAACCCGTCCGCATACGTGTCAGAGTCGAGAGACACCACACACCTGACTGTCGCCGATGACGAGGGCAACGTCGTCTCGATGACTCAGACGATCCACGCGGCCTTTGGTTCCAAAGTGACGGTTCCAGGAACGGGAATAATTTTGAATAACACGATGAACATTTTTGATCCACATCCCGGCAACGCCAACTCCATTGAACCTGGCAAGCGGATGCTGAGCAGCATGTCACCTACCATCGTGCTGAAAGACGACAAGCCGTTCATGGCTTTGGGGACGCCCGGAGCAACTCGGATATTCCCCTCCGTGCTTCAAGCGATAATGAACGTAATCGACCACGGCATGACGCTGCAAGAGGCGGTGGAGGCTCCAAGAATCTGGTCTCAAGGACAGGCGCTGGAGGTCGAGGGCGGAATTTCGCCAGATGTGCGAGTTGGACTCGAAGCGTTAGGACACAACGTTCAGGTAGTCGCAAAAGTCGCCGGAGGGATGAACGGCATCATGTACGACCCGGCATCTGGCCTCATCCACGGCGCGGCCTGTTGGCGGGCTGACGGAACCCCTGTGGGTATGAGCGGCGGGCCGGCGAGGCCCAGCGGCGCGAACGCAATGTTCACCGTATGAATATTTGGTTGTCGACGAAGTGGGAAATTGCGGATCGGATTGAATTTGCCGACCTATTCGTCGCGGTTCTTCGTGCGGCGTTGTCTTAGAATAGGTCACGAGACGATATCAACATTGTCACGAACCTTGCTTCAAGGACTGTCAGGTCAGGGAGTCTGGAATCTCCTCTGAAAAATGGTCAGGTTATTCAAACAACTTGGCCGATTTCGCGTGCACACATTTAGATCATCGACCCATTATTGGGCGCTCTCCACGATGATATACTCCTTCAAGCGATCTCCTTCATGAATCGCGAATATGCGAGGGTATAGCAATTGTATTTCCCTAATTGTCACTGGTCTATGAAATCTTGTTTACTGTCGAGTAATTTGGCCCAACGTCACCGGGCAGGTTTTAGATCAACGATGTCTGAGCACAACGATTCATGGAACTGTCTACGAACAATATTTCGCACAAAGCGCAATTCGCCTTGCAATTTCCGGATGCTCAGGTCCATCGTCGAGAGGCAAATTCATTTGCATCGTCCGATAGCTGCCATTCGTTTTTGGTGAATAATAATTCATTATTTTTGACACGAAATCCAGACCTTTGGCGCTATAATGCGCCCAATCAAAAAGTTCCAAGGAGACCGCCGCGCATGAAGCTCGTTTTGAAAGCTGACCATCTGATCGATTCCACCGGCGCAGACCCGATTTCCAATGCCGCCTTGGTCATCGAAAATGGCCGAATCTCACAAATCACCACCCAAGACAAACTCCACATAGGCGAGAACGAAGAAGC
>PAIW01000035.1 GCA_002710885.1 Chloroflexota bacterium
ATACCATCGCGGCGCGTTCTGACCCGGGAGGCCGACACCAGCATACGCGATGGCGCTCTTAAGGGTAATTTTCATGGCCAAATATAGCCAATATTGACTAAAAACGCAACCCTATACGATGCCTGATTTTAACCGATGTCGATTTGAGGGCCAGAATCGCCGAGTGTTGTCCCATTCAACTCACTGGGGACCAGGGAAAAAGTCGGCGCCCTGCATGATCATATCTTGCTGTTTCACAATCAGTCCTCGCACCCTGGGAACGTAGTCGTTCGTCCACCGAGGGTCCGACCGCACAGCTTCGCGAGCCTTCTCGAAGTGTGCATAGTTCTCATAAGCCCAGATATGAACGACTCTATTCAGCGGGCCTACGTCAGTATGATACCAGCCGGCGAGTTTCACACCGTGGTCTTCCCGAATCTTCAGCGCGACTTCGCGCACCGCAGCCATGTACTGTGGCACAGACCCAGGCTGAAAATCATAAATCCGCATATCGTAAATCATCTTGCGTTTCCCTCCAGCAATTGGCAACCATCTGCCACGTCCACCGAAGTTAACACCGAGCGCTAGCGCAGTCAACGAGGGCGGCTACCCCATGCGACAATAGAGTCGCCGGACCAACAAACTGAACCCTGGATCAACAAAAGGTGAGCGAGATGAAAGCCCTGGTTTACCACGGCAACAAAGACCTAAGAGTCGAAGAAGTCCTCGAAATCGAATCGCGATGATGCCAGATTGCGCCATGTTCGCCAAAGGCTCAACATTCAACAGACACTGGGAAGAGACATACACCTACGATAAACCCGGAACATACGAAGTCTCTTTCACTTATGGGCCATTGGCGCCAGCAACCGCGCAACTGACCGTAAACTGATAAATCACCCGATTTTTGGATAGTGGAGCGACATGCCTTTGGACTTCACGTTGTAACGAGTCAGGTGCCACCTGCCCAGGTTCGCGGAAATCAGGGTTTCCAGCTCTGGTCCGCAGAACGCGATGTTCGTCGGCGCAGCGATCAATGTGCCTTCGTGATCCTCTGCCAGCACGTCGAGCTTGCCTGTGGGTGACAGCCGATAGATGCGATCAGGTCGATAACAAGAGATGTAAAGATTCCCGTCAGTGTCGAAAGCAACGCCGTCAGGCACGGTCCCAGGCAACTCAACCACCGTCTCAACATCGCCCGAATCCCCAGAACCCAAAATCGGAATTCGCACAACCCTGGGAGAATTTAGACTCATCACCACATAAAGGAAATTCCCGTCTGGTCCCAGGCACAGACCATTGGGAAAATCGACAAGTTCATCATTCCAAACCGCACCAGCGCCCCCGGGAGCGATCTTGAACACCTTCCCGTTGCGAGCACCCCAGTCACCAGAGGCCGCGACATACAGGTTCCCTTGGCTGTCAAATGCCGGATAATTTGGGAAGTGGAATGGCTCGTCAGGCGCCCCAGTTGAATACGTCGAAACAACTCCCCCCTGAGTTATGTGAACAACGCTGTGACTGCCCGTGTCGCAGGCATAGACGTTATTGTCAGCGTCCAAGGCCATCCCAAGGATAAATCCATCCGTAATCTGAGCGAACTGTGACAACTCCCCTCTCTCAACATCGACACGATAGACCTGACCGGCTTCGCCGCCCGCGTAAGCAAACCCGTCCAATCCCCAAGCGACTCCTTCGGCGTGGTCAAGCCCATCTACCAGCATCGACACATCGAGCCGATTGTTGAGAATCGCCATCATACGCCCTCCGTCATAATCAACTCTGGTTCGGGTACACCGGTCAAACCATCTCGCGATATTTCAACCACTATCGCGCCAATCCAAACATTCAGTCCTGAGACGCGCCTGCGCCGCCGGCCCACGCGCCTAGGGCCATGTATCCGCCGTCCACAATCACATGACTGCCGGTCATGAACGATGCTGCATCGCTAGCGAGAAACATCACCAGATTCGCGATATCCTGTCCTGTTCCAATACGCCCTATCGGATGACTCGCGCCGTAGCGGTCAAGGGTCTCCTCAATATCGCCGCCCTCCAGAGAGGCAACCGTCCTGACCATATCCGTATCGATGGTGCCAGGACAAATCGCCAGAACCCGAATCCCCTCCTCCGCGTAATCTAGTGCCATCTGACGCGTCAATGAGAGCACGCCACCCTTGCTCGCCGCGTATGCAGGCACCAACCGCTGAGACTGAAGACCCTGAACACTGGCATTGTTGATAATCACCCCGCCGCCGCGTTTTCGCATCTCGGGAATCGCGAACTTGGCCATCAGGAAATGACTCTTAAGGTTGACGCCGACAATCCTGTCCCATGTCTCTTCTGGCGTATTTTCGACATTCATGTAGGACGTTGCAGGTTGGATGCCAACATTGTTGAACAGGATGTCCACCCCACCAAACTCTCCGACCGCTCGCTCCACCACAATCTGGCACTGGCTGGCGACCGACACATCCGCCTCAACGAACACAGCGTCATTGCCTTCGGTCCTGATCCGCATTTCGATCACTTCGCCGGCGTCTCGGTTGACGTCAGCCACAACAACCAGTGCGCCACGATTGGAAAATTCTTCGGCTGTGACGCCGCCCATACCCAGCGCTCCGCCAGTGACAATCACCACTTTGCCTTTGAATTCTGACATAACTCCCTCTCCTGCCGTTTGGGCATCTAGCGGAGTATATTTCCAGCATTCTGTGGCGTCAACTTGCATGAGAATGAACCTTTCGTTGGCATATGACAATCCTTGATAACTAGCGCTTGTAGACATAAATCACCTTTTTTACACTTTTTGCATAAAAAGTTTGACAACCGGCCCACTGCGTGATAATTTTGATGCTCGATACCGTCGAATCATGTTCAGCGGTTAACTCGCGTATCAGGCATGAATTCAAGGAGAGATGTATGGCGGTGATGTTCCGAGCCTGTCCTCGGTGTGAAGGCGATCTGAATATCCGTTCCGATCACTATGGCGAGTATCAAGAATGCCTCCAATGCGGGCACGTAGTGGATATACAGCGAAAACTGCCAGTAACATTCAAAATCCAAAAAGGGAAAATGAAACCCGGGCGAAAGCCTAAAGTGGCCTAACTCCGCAACGCTTTGTCACTCACCAGATACCGGCTCCGGCTTGACGCCCTGAAGCCCAGAATATCTCACATGCTGTATATTGGTTTGATTGACGCTGATGTGTTTAGTTTGTAAAATAGGGTTAAGACTCCGGCCGATTCTGGCCAACGTACAGTAGAGATCAACATAGAGGACAGTATGAACAAGACGATGCCTCAACCGCTGACCATCACCATCACAGAGGATGCCGCCGACTACATAAAAGTCTTCTCCGAACAGGCNGGNAAACCCGGCTCGAACCTCCGCGTCGGAGTCAAGGGCGGCGGATGCTCCGGTATGACATACACGCTTGATCTGGTGGACGANCCGTTCGANNACGACAAAGTNATCGAAGAGCACGGNATAGAACTNTATGTCGACAGAAANTCGTACATCTTTCTNGCTGGNACCAGNCTTGAGTACTCNGGCGGNCTCAATGGAAAGGGTTTCGTTTTCAACAATCCCAACGCNAAAACGACCTGTGGTTGCGGGACATCGTTCAGCGTCTAAGTCCGGTTCNACCATAATTTGACAGAATGAATCGCCGCACTAACNCGTGCGGCGATTCTCGTTTCCGCAGGAGGCAACNCCGATGGCGCTCGCAGAATCCAAAAACTCTAGGCTCNTTCAAATTAGTGAACTCGAATCTGCAACCNTTCACGCGGCTTTGATTGACCGCTCAGACGTTGGNCGGCTACNGGTTTCNGGCGATGACGCCGCTGATCTTCTCAACAGNNTGTCNACCAACAATCTNGAACACCTCACGCCGACTCANGGCATGGGAACNGTTCTCACNANCAACAANGGCCGAATCATAGACCTGCTCTCNGTTATTCCCCTNNCGGNCNCTCTATTGATNNTCACAAGCCCTGGNCGCCAACAGCAAGTNGCCGANTGGATTGAGTTCTACACATTTGTNGAGGATGTCACATCCAACGACATCACNGANGACACCGCGATGATCGCCATCGTCGGCCCCAAATCTGCCGANGCTGTCCANAAGGCTCTNGGCATCGACGTAGACGATCTGGAACTCTACGCGCCNATCATGGTNGATTNCTTCGACGGAGCNTCCCTTGTGAGGACCGACCATTTCAANCTACCAACNTTCGAGNTCATNGTGAGCACAGAAGAAAAAGACAAGGCCATATCAGNGTTCGATCAGCATNACGTCGCNCAAGCGTCCANCNCCACAGCGGAAAATCTTCGCATCTCGATGGCCGTTCCGTCNGCAACAGGCGAACTNACCGAGGACTTCAACCCGCTGGAGGCAGGCCTGCGACCNCATATCAGCTTCAACAAAATCTGTTACATCGGNCAGGAGGTTGTGTCTCGNCTCAACGCNTACGAAAAAGTGCAGAAGCATCTCGTGAAGCTGGAATGGAAAACNGAAAACGCTGTTCCTGCNCCNGGAACGCCTTTGACCGTGGACGGCAAGAACGTCGGGCAGCTCACCTCNGTAGGCGATGCGGATGACGGGNTNGGATATGCTTTAGGCTACGTCAGAAAAGCCAACGTCGAAACCGGCACATCCATNTTGGCACAATNTGAAGACNGNGAGGTTGCGCTAACCGTGACCGGNCTGTCGGGNCANGGTTAGCCTTCAAAAATNNGCCTTCAGNGTGACTCCTCCGTCCACCACAATCACCTGACCTCGGATCATNNCGGCGTCAGGAGTGCAGAGGAACGCCACCACGCGCGCGATGTCATCNACCGTCACCATACGGCCAACGGGAGTGTCACGNCCNGACTCCAACATCTGGTCTTTGGTNGGNAAGTGNTCCAACGCTCCAGTATCGACGTANCCGCCCGACACGGCGTTGACCGAGATACCCTNNGGAGCCAACTCAACGGCCAGATANCGCGTCACAGCCTCCAGCGCCGCCTTCGACGTCCCCACTGAGAAGTAAAAGGGCAGAACTCGGCGTGACCCTTCNCTNGTGATATTGATGATGTGCCCGCCNGACTCCATCAGCTTTGCNGCTTCAATCGAGCACAGCCACGGNCCCTTGGCGTTCACGTTCATCGTCCAGTCCCAATGCNTCGATTCCAATTCAGAAGCAGAGCGCTGGACGCCCGTAGCCGCATTATTCACCAGAATATCCAANTTGCCGAACTCCTGNTCGACNNGCTGAAACAGCTCGCGAATCTTCTCGTCGTCACCNAGATGAGCGCGGTGTCTGAGGCATCGGACTCCNAACGCGACAATCTCGTCGTGAGTTTCGGAAGCGGCCTTGTGATTGCGAAGGTAGTTGAATGCGANNTGGACGCCCCGTGAAGCAAGATCAAGCGCAACGGCCTTCCCGATGCCCCGCGANCCGCCNGTGACCAACGCAACCTTTCCNTGGAACGAAAACTCGCCGTCGACGCTCAAATAGCCATNCCNCCGTCAATAGAAATAACCTGTCCGGTCAAATACTTCGCCTTNTGGCTGGCGATATATGAAACAAGATGGGCGACGTCATCAACCTCGCCGAAATGACCCTGGGGAATCCATGTCATGATGCGATCTTTGGTCTCCTGAGGAAGCACGTCGACGGTGTCGGTGCTGATGTAGCCTGGAGTAACGGTATTCACGGTGATGTTCCNCGTGGCGACCTCTTTNGCCANAGCTTTCGTGAATCCGATGATCGCCGCTTTTGACGCCGAATAGTTCACCTGACCAATGTTCCCGCGAATGCCCACAACGGAACCNATATTGATAATCCGTCCCCAACGTCGGCGAATCATCCCTCTCAGCACTGCGCGCGTGCAGTAGAACGTGCCGTTCAGATTGGTGGAAATTACATTGTCCCAGGCATCGTCGGACATNCGAATCAATAGGCCNTCGTCGATAATTCCTGCATTGTTCACAAGAATATCTACGCCGCCAAACGNCTNCGTAACTTGATTTATCATTTTGGCGACCTGATCCACATCGCTTACATCTCCACGNACGNTGAACGATTCGACGCCCATCTTGTGCAGATTCTCTTCGACCTCTTTGGCNGCATCTTTNGAGTTATTGTAATTGACCGCAACGTTGACGCCCATCTCTCCCAGCATCAANGCCACGGCCCGGCCAATGCCCTTGGAAGAGCCTGTGACCANAGCGTATTTTCCTTCGATATCGGACTTGCCCAAAAAATCCTCCTGACCGCNCCGATTCAGTCCAAGCGCGGAGCAAGTTTATTGCTCTTCGAGTCGTGCGTGCACCGATTCCAAGTCCTGGTACATNTGTGACACGAAACCGGTATCCACCGCCAGNTTCGCCATTCCGATAGCCCNTTTNACNGCCTCCGCCCTNGCGGCGCCNTGACCAACNACACTGACNCCNTTTACACCAAACAGAGGCCCGCCGCCGCGAGTTTCCACNTGATTACTTAACTCNAAAATCTCATCTGCGACGCTGTCCACGTCCTCGCCGGCCATCTTNCCATCGAGCCTGGTCCTGANCAGGTCAGCNGTGGCTCGCCCGATTCCCTCGGTCAATTTCATCACGATGTTTCCAACGAANCCGTCGCACACCGCCACCTCAACGCTGTTNGTCAACAGATCGTGGGCCTCGACGTTCCCGACAAAGTTCAGNCCGCTTTTCCCNAGAAGCTCAGATGTCTCTCTTACCTGNCGGTTNCCTTTGCCNGACTCCGCGCCNACGCTCAGTAGAGCGACTCTCGGCTTCTNAATATTCCAGAAATGCTTGGCGAACACATCTCCNATNACAGCNAAACTCACNANTTGTTGAGGTCGGCAGTCCACGTTCGTNCCAAGATCGACGATCACCGTCCTGGGAGCCATGCCGATCACAGGCCCNCCCANCGCGGGGCGTTCAATCCCTTTGGCGAGGCCTAGAATCACCGCCGCCGCCGCCATCGCCCCGCCCGTGGAACCCATGGTCACAGACGCGTCTGCTTGGCCTTTCTTGACTAGGCCCGTCGATACCAGAATCGACGCTCTAGGATTCTGTCTCAGAGCCAGCGCGGGCGCGTCGCCCTCTTTGATGACGCCATCAGACGGAATCACGGCGATCGGCGCTCCTTCGGTGTCGTGCTTGGCTAATTCAGCGCTGACCTGCTCAGTGTCGCCGACCAGCAGAATATGCGCATTGCCCGACTTGGCGAACTCCACAGCGCCCTTCACAATCTCTCCAGGTGCGTGGTCTCCACCCATGGCGTCAACAGCGATGCGGATGGGCTCTTTTTCTGCGGTCAAATTATTTCTCCCTATAATCGCCGCACGAGGTCAGAACTATTCGATTCTGACTCGCGCGTCGCCGGTTATTGCAGCTTCGTCGTTCGTCTTCGTGACTTGAACAGACACTGCCACTTCAGTGGCATCTTCAATCTGTCGCACCGACCTGACCGTGCCCGACGCTCGAACGGTCTCGCCAGGGAACACCGGCGCTCGAAATCGAATCTTCATCCGACCAGACTTGTGCCAATCCTGTCCAAACGCCTGTGCCATCATCTCAGAAATAGACGCCGCGATCATCATGCCGTGGGCAATCCGACGCCCAAACTGCGAACCTGCCGCGAAATTTGGGTCAACGTGAATCGGGTTGTGGTCTCCAGCTGCGTCTGCGTATCGGTTCACGTCATCCTGGCAGAACGTTTTTTCGACTGTCGGCAGAGTGTCTCCTTCGTTCAATCGTCATCACCTGACAGCAAGCCTTCAGGCAGCATGATCGTGCTCTTACCGGACATGACCTCAACNCCGTCGNCATCNCGCACAGTNGANGTGACTACCATTATCCTCATACCGCCACGNACAGAGTTTTGCGCCAGNGTGGCTTCGCACTCCAGCGTCGATCCAACCGTTACAGCCTTTGTGAACTCGAANTCCTGCCCAACATGCAAAGTGCCGCCCGGAATCTGAAGGTCCTGAACGACGCCGCGCAGACTGAGNGCGGCCATCGACATCGGAGGGGCCAATCGTNGGCCATCNNCCCTTNGCGGCAAGTCAGAAACATCCTTCACGGCGNCAAGATATTCTCCGACCATATCCTCATCCAGTTGGTAGGTATGGTGGGATACGATTTGANCCGTGGTTAGTTTAGAGTAATCGACCGCCAAAGAATGCTCCGTCNGAACTTAAAGTCTGCCCAAACCNTCGAAGATTATAGAGCCAACCCNCAGTCTAATTCAACGAGGTCACTCNGCCAGGCTCTTGGCNCCTCGNTGCATNTCAGCCTCTTCNAGAAGCCGNTCCANCACCACATATGATGCGTCTATTTTGAAATCGAGTTGGCAGATTCCCAGCGCTCGATACAACACGCCTGTGGAGACCCTCGCNGTCACCGACTCTCCGAGTGGCGGAACCTTGACACCCAATGAGCGAGCGAGAAATCCGCCNGCGANCATCCCTTCTCGTGTCAGGTGGCACCGGGCCAGCAAATTGTCCTCNTAAGATAGGGCAAGGCCGTCATCATCCTGGCTCAACAACAGCCTCAGATGCGCTCTGGGTCGGGTAATAAGGTCATCTGAAAATTCCGTGACATACGATTGCTCATCGGGCATCACAACTCTCCACTAGTGCAAATCCAAGATTGGTTTTGTATGTAGAAATTATACTCCCCTGCCCACGATATGACGATGCTTTGCCAGNGGTTGCGCGTCCGGTTCGACGGTCATAGAATACACATCATTCAAGCCNAAANAGGAGTCATCAATGGATAATATTTTCGACGAACTGGGCGTCCGGCCCGTATTGAACGCCCAGGGCAACCGAACCNTGCTCGGCGGTGGGACGCCCTCCGACACGGTAAAAACGCTCATGGACTCGATTGAGGACTACTATGTGAACATGGGNGACCTAATGGATTCGGTCGGTTCGCGAATCTCGGAGATGCTGGGCGTTGAGGGCGCGTTGGTCACATCCGGATGCGCCGCTGCGCTGGCCTACGCAGCCGCCGCCTGNATGACCGGAGACGACGTTGACCGAATCGAGCAAATTCCNGACACCACNGGCATGCCCAACGAAATCATTATCCAGCGTCAACTCCGAATCAAATACGACCGGACCATGTCGATCCCTGGNGGCAAGCTNATAGNGATCGGCGACGAAGACACAGACGACTGTCGNGCANCTNGAAGAGGCCATTGGCCCGNACACNGCCGCTATCCACTACCTGGCCCCAGGAGACCGCAACCCCGGCGCGCTCCCACTGGAGCAGGTCATCGACATCGGNCACAGCCANGANATCCCCATCATCGTCGANGCCGCAGGCGAGGTCTATCCCACCGATAAACTNAGCAGTTACGTCAAGTCTGGCGCAGACCTTGTGGCCTATGGAGCCAAGTATTTCGGAGCCGTGAACTCTAGCGGAATTCTCACCGGACGCAAAGACTTGGTGAGCGTCGCCCGCTCCCACAGCTTCATCGGTTTCGAGGACTCCCCAGTGCGATCATTTGGCAGGCCAATGAAAGTTGATCGGCAGGAAGTCGTCGCGGTCTACGGCGCTCTACGAGAGTGGCTCACAATGAACCACGAGGATCGCTTCGCCAGNTACGAAGTCCGAATCGACACGATGNGAAACGAACTGCCCCAATTTGANGGNGTCACATTCTCAGACTACCCNNCGGACGCNCCNGCCGAAGCCCTGATGCTCACCATCGACCCTGAGAAGGCCGGCAAATCCGCCCAAGACGTCATCGACGAACTGAAGGACGGCAACCCNAGCATCTGGGTGCGCGAGTTNCCTGAGGAGAAAAGNCTCGCCATCCGAATGCTAACCCTCANGGANGGTGGAGAACACGTCATNGCCCAGCGACTCCGAGAGATACTCGGTTAATTAGGGGTCAGGNTTCAGGTTTTCANGTGNCCGGANTCGCCATTCTGAGCGGATGTGAAGAATCTGGTNGTGNNCAATCGGACGNTTATTCAACTAANNCCAGATGCTTCGCCGTGGCTCACCAATCGAGGTGGCTTTTTTTATCACGATTTAAGTCACAATAATAAAGTTTCGATTCTGCGCAGGCGACCGTTATACTGGACGCCACGAAATCCAACCGCAGCCACCGAACACAAAATTACTGTCCGCCGAATCCCGGAGGTAGAGATTGTTAAGCCTGGAACTCATACGCAACGATCCTGAGATGGTCCGCCGGGCCATGGAGTCCAGAGGTGCGTCCGCGCCCATAGACGAACTCCTTGAGTTGGACCAACAAAGGCGTTCTGCCATCGCCGAGGCAGACCAGCTTCGCGCCCGCCGAAACGCGGTCAGCCGCGAGTTGGGCCAGGCCAAAGAGCGTCCCGCCGAATTGATTGAGGAAATGCGCGGCGTCGGCGCCCGAATCCGTGAACTTGAAGACGTGATTCGAGTCGCTGACGAAGGGATCAACGCCCACCTGCTCAACATACCGAACGTTCCTAGAGAGGACGCTCCCATCGGCCTAACCGAGGAAAGCAACGTGGTCGAACGCACGGTTGGTGAACTGCCAACCTTCGACTTCGAGCCGTTGCCTCACTGGGAGCTTGGCCGCAATCTCGGCGCGATCGACTTCGAGCGAGGCGTAAAACTGGCGGCTTCTCGATTCTACATCCTTCAGGGCAAAGGCGCTCGGCTTCAGCGAGCGTTGACCGACTGGATGATCGACCTCCATGTCGACCAGCATGGATACCAGGAGATGTACGTGCCATTCATGGTCAACCGGGACACCGTCACTGCAAGCGGGCACCTGCCTCACTTCCAGGAAGAGATGTACCACGACGAGGAAGACGACCTCTGGATGCTCCCAACCGCCGAGGCCGCCATAAACAGCATTCACAGGGAGGAGATCATTGAGCCGGGCTGCCTGCCCCTCTACTACGTCGCCCACACCCCCTGCTGGCGTCGAGAGAAATTCTCGGCAGGCCGGGACACCAGGGGCATCAAGCGCGTTCACCAGTTTGAGAAGGTCGAGATGTTCAAATTCGTCGAACCGGAAACGTCGGATGACGAACTGGAAAAGCTGGTAGCCAACGCAGAGGAAGTCGCGGCAAAGCTGGAAATGCCGTATCGAGTGCTACAGCTGTCCACAGGTGACATGTCGGCGCCGGCGGTTCGGACTTACGACATCGAAATGTGGGCGCCTGGAGGCCAGGAATGGCTTGAGGTAAGCTCCTGCTCCAACTGCACCGATTACCAGGCCCGCAGGGCCAAGATTAGATACCGCCCCGAGGCCGGAGCGCGACCACGCCTGCTCCACACCCTCAACGGTTCGGGCCTCGCGCTGCCTCGTGTCCTGATCGCCATCCTCGAAAACTATCAGCAGGCTGACGGCTCGGTCATGGTGCCCGAAATACTCAGGCCCTACACTCGCTTCGACCGCATCGAAAAGGCTGATAGCTGACGGCTTAACTCTACCCTGTAATCGGACCGTCGAACTGTTCGCGCAAGGTAGTTTTCAAGACCTTTCCCAGCGGATTTCTCGGAAGCTCAGATGTCACGACCACCGATTCAGGCTTCTTGTAACTTGCCAGTCGCTGGCGGCAGAACTCGATCACGTCCGCTTCATCCACAACAGCGCCGGCCTTTGCGACCACAATCGCCCGGACCCTCTCGCCCCAGTCTAGATCAGGAATGCCGATAATCGCCGCCTCGTCGATGGCCGGGTGCGATTGGAGCACCTGTTCGACTTCCTCCGGCGAGATCATCTCTCCGCCCCGTTTGATGAAGTCCTTGGCTCTGCCAGACAGGAAAATGTAGCCGTCTTCATCCTCGTAACCCAAGTCTCCGGTGAACAGCCAACCACCGCGAATCGTCTCAGCAGTTGCTTCCTCCATGTTCCAGTAGCCTTTCATCACACGTCCGCCGCGGGCCACAATGTCGCCCACCTCTCCAACCGGCATCGGCTCTCCATCCTCTCCAAGAATTCGGACCTCCACATCATCAAGCGGCTTGCCGATTGAGGACAGACGCTTGAGTTTCTTCTCGACTTCTTCCTCGGTGCCGGTCAGCATGTGATCCTCGGGGGGAAGCATGGTTATTGTGGCGGCAGTCTCTGTGGCCCCAAAGGCATTTATGAAACTCGTTCCAGGGAACTCAGCGATAGCCCTCTTGATAACCTCCAAAGGCATCGAAGCGGCGCCATAAGTTATGACCTTGAGGCTGCTAAGGTCATGGGAAGAGAAATTCTCATGCTCCATCAACATCTTGAGCATGGTGGGAACCATCATGGCACGGTCGGCGCGTTCTGTCTCGACAAGCGTCATCCATTCCTCGGGCTCGAACTGACGTTGGATGATGAGGGTGCGCCCTCCATAGATCGCAGAAATCACCGCCTGCATGCCCGCGATATGGTACAGCGGGACGGTCAGAATATTTCGTTCCTCTTCATCAGGGTCGGCCGGCATCACATTGCTGAGAATGTAGGAAGAAAAACTTTCGTGAGTCAGCATCACGCCTTTGGGGAATCCCGTCGTGCCTGCCGTGAACATCAGCACCGAAATGTCGTCATCCCCGGCTTCAGGGAACATCATCTCGTCTTCGGAAGCGGCGTTCGTGATACTTTCGTATGACAACCAGCCATCGACTTCGCCCTCTAGCGAGATGTAGTGATCGACGCACTCAACATCGCCTGCAAACGACTTCACAAGATCTTCATATCGAGGCCCAGCCAGTACCACTTTAGGCGTGGCATCGTTAATCATATAGCTGAGTTCGTCTGCTCTAGCCCTGAAGTTCAGAGGAACGAAAACCGCGTCCAACTTTGCCGTTGCAAAGTATGCTTCCACATAGCGGTCTGTGTTGACTTCCAAAATTGCGACTCGGTCACCAGATACCACACCTGCGTCCGCTAGAGCGTTCGATAACCGGTTCGCGCGGGCCTGCATCTCCTGGAAAGTGACACGCCGGTCTTCAAATATAACTGCCGTCCGGTCAGGCACAATGGCCGCTGAAATCATAAGAAATTCGGAGGTGTTCATACTCTGCTCATTTGCTCCCTGATCCAATCTTTCCGCGGGATAGATTACCACCAATGAATCGGTAATTCCACTTCATGCGTCACCGACTGGAAATTAGCTTCGCGGTTTCTCTTCGTTCCAACCCAATTCCCTGGTCGATTGGCATATCCAACCCGGTCTGAATCGTTTGCTTGGCGGACGCGATGGACCTTGGGTCCAATGCGGCGAGAACTTCGGCCATCGCAAATCCTTCGTCGAGGACGAATTTTTTGGAGACCAACCGATGCGCCAAGCCCACCGACAACGCGCGTTGAGCATTCATCGGAGAATTAGCTAACAGCATGTTCATGGACTCGCCCAACCCGACGTTTCGAGACAGTGTTTGAGTGCCTCCTGCCGCCGGCACGAGACTCAACGCCGCTTCGGGCATCCGGAACACTGCATCATCTGACGCAATCCTGATGTCACACAGGCAGGTGATTTCGACCCCTGATCCGAAGACGAATCCGTGAACCGCGGCGACAAGAGGTTTACGAATACTCATGAACAGGCCCCACAAGTCACGCTCCCACCTCACGCGACGAGCCACCACCTGAGACGGCGCGGTGCCAAACTCTGACAAGTCTGCTCCAGCGCAGAATCCACGATCACCTGCCCCTGATATCAATATCGCCCGAACCTCAGGATCGTCATTTGCCGCAGACAACGACATATAAAGCTCGTCGCGCATCTGAATATTGAAAGCATTGATGACCTTGGGCCGATTCAAAACCAGGTGGCCCACTGCCCCTAGTTTCTCATACAGAACCACATCAGAATCAGGCATAGCGGGGCGTCACTTCCCTGTGTATGTCGGGGGCCTACGCTCAAGAAACGAAGCAAGTCCCTCGGTCCGGTCGCTGGCGCTTTGCAGCAAGAAACTGAGATCGGCCTCAAGCCGCATTCCTTGCTCCAGTGTCATGTCCAGCCCCTTCATGACCGCCTCTTTGACATAGCGANTCGCAGTAGGNCCGTGACNGGCAATCGTGGNGGCCAGCTCAATCGCTCGTGAGACCACATCTTCTGGCTCCGTTACTAAATTCACCAGTCCCAGNTCGAGAGCCTCGTCAGACGNCANGATGCGNGANGATAGAATCATCTCGGTCGCCCGACTNGTTCCNATCAAGCGTGGCAGACGCTGCGTTCCGCCATCCCAAGGAATGAATCCCTTCTCCAGATGCGTCAATCCAAAGGACGCGGCGGTTGACGCCACACGCAAGTCACAAGCCAACGCAATCTCGAGTCCCTGGTCGATTGCNTNTCCGTTCAACGCGGCTACAACNGGTTTGTCNATNGACGCCACTGACTCACAGACCCGCAGTCGATCAAGGGCGCTTGCTTCTTGCCAGCCGCTAGCCAGNTCGNTCTCATCNGTGCCAGCGCAGAAAATGTCGCCGCTTCCCGTCAGCAACACNGCCCATACTTCGTCATCTTGCTGCNCNCTCAAACAAGCGTCGGCCAAATCNAAGNTCATGTCGACGTTAATCTCATTTCGGTGTTCGCNCCGATTGAGAGTGATAATCGCCACGCGTCCATCTCGGGTTAGGGTCACGNTNGGGTCAAAATCTGNCACAGGNACCACGCCTCGGTTTTCATGAAATCATTCATTGGNTGGATCAGTTCATGACAGCGCCCCCAANTCAGCGACGCANGGTCAAGAATTGCGCGANTGCCGAAGTCTCTCGTCGATCTGCNCTCGTGTGGCTATACCTGCCACGCCCTCAGCCCCCACACAGAAACTGGCCGCGCAACTNGCGAAAANCGCNGCATCCACGGGGTCGTTGGACTCTCGGAATCTTATCAGGTACGCAGTCGCAAAGACATCCCCGGCGCCAGTNGGGTCCACCTCATCGGTTGGGAACGCTGGAACGTGACGCCAGGCTCCNTCAGAGTAAACCCGGCATCCGTCACCNCCATGAGTGTGAACAAGNGTGGAGCAAACCCCTGNCCACTCGTCGATCTGTGCCACAGTNGGNGAATCATCATCTGAAAAGATCGCCACCGACACNTGAGGCAGTAAANTTGCCCCGTTCCAGACCGTCGGGGATACCTCNCCCAATTCATTCCACTNCCGCANCCAGCCCTGAATTGACGCGACNACCAATTNTGCCCTNAGAGAGTCGAGAATCGACTCGTCCAACTCCTGCGCCANCGGCCCAAGCATAANGAGGGGGGCACNGCGCCACGCCGAAGGAATGTCTGCTCCNCGAATCTTGCCACCGACATCCTNCAGAATCTGNCGGCGGCGCCCATCCTGGTAAGTGTTTATNAAGGTAGTGGTGTNAGGCGACGGCACGATGTGAATGGGTATNCCTGGCATCGCGNCATACGGATCAACATCAGAGCCGCAACTGGTGACTACGACNGCANTCAGGCCCAACGCCTGGGCNGTNAGCGCAGNGTAAGNAACNGCTCCNCCAATGACGTGACCGTCTGCCGTTAGGTCTTTNGCGACGTGTCCAATGGCTAACAAATCGGGAGGCATGTTGGTGTTCATATCTCTGACATCAACNGCCGGTCTTCACTTCAGTTGAACAACAACCTGNCGGCTCGAACCTGAGCCTGNGCTTTCGGTGGTGACTCGNNGATGGTCAGCCAGAGCNATGTGGACGATNCGCCGTTCGTTNGGNGGCATTGGTTCGAGGGTTATNGGCCGACCGGAATCTGTNACGCGTTGTGCGACCCGNCGGGCCATGCTCATAAGAGACTGATATCGNCGGTCNTGATAACCTTCCACGTCAACCANNATGTTGACGTTAGCGTNCAATTTTTGGCTGACCAAATACTTNACCANGAATTGGAGAGCCTTGAGNGTNTCCCCGCGGCGTCCAATCAAAAGNCCCGCGTCATCGCCTTCNATCTCGAACACCGGNCCNCCCAGGTCTTCCCGCTCGACCTGAGTCAGCGTCGACACCACNTCGACGCCCAAAAGGGAGATAATGTTATCGATCACTTCAGATGTCGTTTTCACAACGTCCGANGGTGTGTCGATTCGCGTNACTCTCACCCGCGCCGGCTCGCTCCCTATGCCCAGGATGCCGGCCTTCCCTCGACTAANGACGTCGATTTCGGCCTCGGCGCGATCTACNTCTAGCTCCCTTAGCCCGAGTTCTATTGCNTCTTCCACCGTTTTGGCCGTTATCAATATTTCGCGCATCTTCAGCCGTCTCCTCGACACTAGACGCCAACGCAGGGGCGACAACTACTGTATCAGTCGCCGAATCCGGCGTGCGTCCAAAAGCGAACAGGTTCTTCAACGGGTCCCAGCCCGTTATGAAGCCCTGGATCGCCACACCAATGATATTCGAAACCACCCAGTAGACCGCCAGNCCACTGGAAAAATTGAGGGTAAAGAACCCAAACATCAGCGGCATCATCCACAGCATCATCCGGTTCGTCGACGCCTGCCTCTCGTCCNCTGATGGCATCGTAGTCATTTTCTGCATGACAAACATGGACCCACCCACCAGNATCGGCATCACGAACGGCGANGGGTCAGGAAGCGCCAGGTCCATCCACANAAAAGAGCTGTTTATCGGAATGATGCTGTGAACCTGGGGCAGCCANCTATACAGGTTCCCCGATAATTCCACCAGGTTNTCCGGGTTGTTCGGCACAGTTTGACGAATCGCCTGAAACAGGCCGATCCANATAGGGAACTGNANGAACATCGGTCCCAGGCACCCCAACGGGTTCACGCCGTGTTCTTTGTACAACTTCATCGTCTCTTGCGAGACGCGCTGCCGGTCATTCTTGTACTTTTCTTGAAGCTGCTTCATCAGCGGTTGAAGGCCNTTCATCGCCTTGATCTGCCGGCTCTGCTTGATCGTTAATGGGACCATAACCAGCCGAACAAGCATCGTGAAAGCGATAATCGCTATTCCGAAATTNCTGAAAAACACCCAGTACAACAGCAAAAGGCTGTTGACCATGGGCTGTATTATTATCGTGCTCCAGGCGTCGCCTAAAAATTCCACAGGNTGTTTACNTTGCTCCTAACACGCTTTNGCCCTATCCCTGGGGAGAGGATCGTCTTTGTCCGTNAAATAGACCCATTCTTCATCAGGGTTGCCNTTGCCGCTAATGCTCAGGGCACGAATCGACTTGTCNGTTGCCGCGAAGTATATCAGGTCTCCNTCNGCTACCAACGTAGTGAATANATTCTCACCAATGCGNCAGCTATCTTTNTGGCTCCCATTGAACTCGACGAGGTGAACCTTGGAGTTGCCGCCTTCGGAAACGGGAATNGCCAGCATCCCAGAAACGATGGTGGGCGAACCGACGATCGCTCCCTCAGACTCAAATGCCCAGAGTTTTACGCCTGTGTTTGCGTCAAGCGCGTACAGATTTCCGTCCAGCGACGGNGCGAANATNGTGTTTCCCGCCGCCAACGCTTGAGNCCAGTACCATCTTTCAGATTCAGTGAATTTCCAATCAACGTNGCCNGTCTGNGCATCCAGAGCGTAGAACACGCTGTCGAACGCTCCGACATAAACCCGTCCACCCACAACCAGGGGACTGGCGACTACTGCCCCTCCGGTGTTTNTCCTCCACAATTCTGACCCNTCTTCAAGGCTCACCGCGAAAACANTCTGGCCAAGNGTGCCAAAATACACCACGCCGTCGGCGACAGTCGGAGAAGACCACACGCCGCCCTCAGCTGGAAAACGCCAAACNGTGTCGCCAGATTCAGNATCNATCGCATAAACGGCGCCCTTGCCGTCATCCTGGGATTCCTCGGNGGCCGTGCCAACAATCACAAGGTCNTCNACCAGCGCCGGGCCACCGACTATGGGGCCGCCCANCGGTTGATNCCCCCACTTAGTTTCTTGACCCTGCAGATCAAATACATAAAGNCTTCCGTTGTAACCGCCGACATAAACTGCATCGTCCGCNACAGCAGGCTTGCCNTAAATCGCCTGGTCAACGTCTTCNNNAGCCTGNANCTCTGCTCGCCANAGAGTCGAACCATTGATTTTATCGACGGCCAGTAGACTGCCTTCNGCGGTGCCGATAATCAGCGCGTCGNCCTTNACGACCCCAGCNGACCAACCCTCCGGAGTCGAAATGCNTGAACAGGCCGCCGTTAGTAGAATCAATAAAAACGCCAGAGCAACCACATTCGCATTCTTTAGCGACCGAACCCTGNCGCGGGTCATCTTCGAATTATCCAGTCAAACAATACTCATCTCGATCATCGTAATTTGCCTTGNCTGACACGCAGACAAGGTGTATCGATATTAAGGCACCGGATCGTAACCACTGGCCCCAAAGGGCCGGCATCGGCCAAGCCGTCCGAGCGCCAGCCTGATCCCTTTNCCGACTCCATGCTTGGTAATCGCTTCCTGTGCATACGCCGAGCACGTTGGCTGGTGTCGACAGCGGCCCGGCCAGTAAGGCGANACCGCCAACTGATAGGCNCTTATNGCTCCGAGNGCCAGGGTTCTCATCTGGNGACCTCACTACGCTGGTCCAAAATTCCCGCCCGNNCCATGAGTCGATTCAACGACTCCTTCAGNTCGTGGTACTNTGCNTTTGCGGCTCGGTTTCTCGCAATCANCGTTATATCCCAGCCCTCCACCACACAAGATTCGGTCACGGCGNCCCGGAGCCGACGTTTGATCCGGTTCCNCGTCACNGCATTCCCGACACGACGNCCCACGACGAATCCATACCTGGTGCGCNGCATNCCGTTCCTTCGAGCNGCCAGCACGAGCAGNTCATCTGCCCAGCTACGGCCAACTCTTCTCACCATAGCGAANTCGCTCGATNTCCTCAAGCGTCGTTCCCTAAGCANGCTTGGACACTAACACCTCAGATACTAATNCGAGCGTGGCNANTNCGGGGNTGCAAAGAACCGNTNGGCTATCGCCACCGGCAANCTCGATATGNGTTGGAGGNCNNTTCTTGTAATGTGANGTCANACGGTNAGTTTGTGTCGCCCTTTGAANATTCGGCGCTTCATCACNTTGCGTCCATTCCTNGTGCTCATTCTAGACCTGAATCCGTGGACGCGCATGCGCCGTCGTTTTCGGGGTTGATACGTTCTTTTTGGCATTATTTNTTACCTCAAATCTCNACCAATTATAGTGATTCGGAATTTTTGGTGTCAATTGGACTTTTTGCGCCAACTNCCTNGCGACTCNNTCAGTCNTTTTCCGCNCACGTTTCACGGCGTCANATGCCTCCNGNTTCGATACCNGCCCCATCCAGTTTCGATACCAAATTACCAATTACGATAGCGTAAACACCTTTATGGACGAATAGAAACTGTGTGACTATTCTGGAACATAAGCGATTTTGAGACTCAGTCACCGGGTCGGTTCGCGCCACTCAATCTTATCGAGTAGCGCGAATTATTCTCTACGAGGAGGAAATTTGATGGCCAACGCAGCGCTACACGATTCACGCCAAAAAGTCGCCGATCACCTTGAAGCCCTCCAAGGTTACGCCCAAAAAGCCCTTGTTGATGGCGACGCTCTCTCGCGTTCAGAGGCTGCAGGCAAATCCGCCCGCTTGAGCGAGTTCGTCACACTTGGAAACTCGTTCAAACTGACAATGAGAGAGATGGTCGTCCTCATTCTCGGTGACATATCCCATCAACCCACAGGGTGCGGCTGCCACTCCTGCGCGTCTCGCTAATCGCGAACCGCCGTCACCCAAGAGCTAAAATAATGTGACCCCCTGAGGCGATGCAGGTTCTGAGGGTTCACTCGTACATAGTTGCGGCGCCTCGGCACTGTGCGAAAATTCCAGCATCCTCACTTCGTCGCTGACTGTATAATCAGTTATGAACCTGCTCACACTTGAGCGCTCGACATCCCGAATACTGAAACCCCGACGAACTCACACTCGCAATGCTGGATGATCTGAACCACACACCAAAAACCAACGAAGTGCTCCACGCGCAACCCGCGACCAGGAGCGATCAGTCCGCGCCCGCGTTTCTCCAACTCACTGACGTTCTAACCGAGCGAAGATTTGCCGTCCGCATTGACCCTGACGACTCATCTCTGGCCCTCAACAGCTTGATGGCGAAATATGTCCAGAGGTGTTCTGTTAAGGCATATCTGGTCGAGAATCGTATGACACCAGCGTCAGCAAACGCTCTTACGTCTATCCAGGAATATCTATACCACCTGTCTGACTTTGGCGCGCTGCAAGGGCCAGTCCACGGCGTCGCCTTCCGTCAGCACGATCAATTTCTGGCGCACGAAGAACCTCCCACAGTAGCCAGGGTCATCGCCGATGGAACGCCCATCCGCGTCATCGA
>PAIW01000036.1 GCA_002710885.1 Chloroflexota bacterium
CTGGAGTGAACACATCGCTCGGAGGGCCTTCGGCAACGATCCTGCCGTTCATGCACACGACCCAGGGAAGGTGCGCTGCGACAGCGTTGATCTCGTGCGTCGTGAGCAGGATCGTGATGTCCTGATGGTTGAGCTCGTCCAGAAGGTGCATGACTTCGTCGCGAGTTTTAATGTCAACGCCGCTGGTCGGCTCATCCAGCAAAAGGAGAGAGGGGTCGCTCACTAACGCACGGGCCAAGAACGCTCTCTGCTGTTGGCCTCCGGACAGTTGTCGAATGTGGCGTTTGCCAAACTCTGCGATCCCCAGACGTTCCATGATGGAGTATGCGTGGTCGCTTTCTTCTTGTCGATGCCACGGCAAGAAACGGTTTTTCCGAATCAATCCCATCATCACGACCTGTTCGACCGTGACCGGGAACTCCCAGTCAATAGTCTCCAATTGGGGCACGTAGCCGATAGTGGGTCTTTGGTCTTTGATTGACCGCCCATTTACTAGCACCTCGCCTTCGTACACATCAGCCCCGCCGAGGATGCTCTTCAACAGCGTGGTCTTGCCTGACCCACTGGGTCCCAAGAGGCCTACAAAATCGCCTCGCGCAATCTTGAGGTCGGCGTGCTCGACAACGGCGACGCCCCCATAACCGCAGGTGACGCTCCGCAGCTCTACAACCGGTTCGTGATGTTCATATTGATGCGGCGATGGATGCAGCATTGTGGCTAAATTTCCTTACTGTGGGTATATCGCTCCACTTTCGCCATCGAATACAGGACTGGTGTCGAATTGAGAAAGTGCCTGCACGTTCCCTCCAAGCGCCACGATCATTATTTCCATGTTCGTTAGCATCAGTCCCAAATAGGAATGGCGAGCGTCTCCTGGCTCTCCCGGCAGGTCATCGTCCCGAAGTTGGTCGATGAACGTGGCTCCGCCCTCTTTGGCTATCTGCTCCATAACGGGGCTGGGAAACACTTCTGACCCGAATATCGCGGGCACTTCCAGTTCTCGAAGTTGGTCAATCAACTCGGCGACATCTTTTGCTGAAGGCTCGCTGAAACCCGACGGCTGGATCGCGCCGATCACCGTCATGCCGTACCTCAAAGCGAAATACGCCCATGAATCGTGGTAGGTCAGCAGTCGTCGGTTCCCTTCTGGGACCGTCTGGACTGAGGCGACAATGCCCTGATCCAATTCGTCGATTCTCAGTTTCAACGATTCGTAGTTAACAGAGTAGTAGTCGGCATTATCGGCGTCGAGCCGGGAAAGTTCATCACGCACCAACTCAGCGTACTTCAGGCCCAAGATCGGATCAGGCCACAAGTGTGGGTTCGGTCTTCCTGCGGTGGCAGGGAACGAGAAATCGAACTGCCACTGTTCCGGCGTCACTGTTTTGTCACCCAGTTGAAGAATAACCGCTGCGTCCTTTTTGTTTGCTTCAGCCATGTTAAGCGCTGGCTCTTCAAGAAAAAGACCATTCAAAACGATGAGGTCAGCCTCGGTGATCAAACGCGCCACCGCTGGCGCTGGTTCGTATGTATGAGAATTCAGACCTTCCGGTATGATGCCCTCCAACCTGATCCGGGTTCCGCCGATATTCTCAACGAGACTGGTGATGGGCGATACGGTTGTCACGACTCTCAATCGGCCATCGGACTCGGCCTGTTCGACTTCGCTGGAGCCGTCCGAACATGCAATCAGCGCCACCGTCAGCATCAAGGCCAACACTCCGAACGCAGAGCGGATTGATATGAGTTTTGCGGAGTTGTAGAACATGATTAACGAGGATAGAGTTCCCGGATCAGAGACCAAGAACAATGGATCTGATTAGTCCTCCACGCAGGACGCGCAAAGTCCAAATATTGCAAAGTGGTCCAGATCGGCCTGGAAACCGTGATCCGTCATAACATCAGCCCCGACGCTGGCGACGTATCGGTCTTCCAGCAGGGTCACGCCACCGCAGGATTTGCAGATGAGGTGATGATGCCTCGACTGGTCAATCCACTCATACACGGATTCGCCAGAACCCATGTTGGTTTCGGACACCAGGCGCATCTTTTTCAGCACGCCTAATGTCCGATAGACGGTCGACGCGTCAATATACGGGTAACCTTCGCGAACCTCTTCGATTATCTGAGCAGCCGTCACGTGGCCGTTAGTGTGACGCACAGCGGAGAGAATCATCAACCGCTGTGGAGTCAACCGATGACCGGAATCTTTGAGCGCCTGGGCCGTAGTATTTTCACAACTCATATTCGCACCTGCAATTGATTGCAATCGCNATTCTAGCGCTCTAAACAATTTTTGTCTATNAAAATANCGGCGTGATTTGCCTGAACACAGGAAANCGAATCCCGGTCACCGTCGTCGAATTAAACGGCCTGACTCACGTATGCCTGGACGAACGAGAATCAGGNTGAATCTGCCAGCGGTCGATCTATAATTAAACTTGATGGCGTTNCTTGAGCCGTTGCAGTNCCCGCTCCTTTGCCNCAATACCTTGCTCCCAACCTTCATCGAGTATTCCGGGAAAGCGAATCCGCGCGCACAATACGTCGACGCCATCGCCTTTCCTGAGCAATCTGAAAGGCAACGGTGGACCGAATTGCCCATCCAGAGGAGCGATGGATACATCGAAGATTCAATGTTCGAGATCGATTTCGACGCGGCGTTGGACATCGCTTCCTATCGCGGGCACATGAACAATCAGTCCGCCACTGCTGTTCTGTCCCACAGGGCCAGCGAGAAATTCGGCCCCCACTCTGGATGAGTGAAGAGGTCACAAGGTCTGCCGCAACTTTGTCAAATAGGGCGTCGATCGTCGCTACGATGGTCTTGGTAGTGAATGATGTCATATCGGNTAATTGAAGTTAGACGATGGGCCAGCGTGACGGGAACGACACGCCGCTCCGCTCCAGAAGGTTCTCGCCGATAGTCTGGACTTTTTGGATGAGTTCCCATTCGTCGACGAATGTGGGATCGTGATTTTCGACCACAACGCGGCCATCTACCATGACGGTGTGGACGCTGCGCCCATCGGCGTTATAGACGAGATTGTTGATCGGATTGAACAACGTGCGCCACTCAGCCCTTCGTGTGTCAAACATCACAAGGTCGGCTTTTTTGCCCTCTTCAAGAGAGCCGAGGTCGCCATCTAAGCCCAGGGCATGAGCGCACCGGAGGGTCGCCAGTTCCACGGCAGTCTCTGCTGGTATCTGGGACACATCCCGACGCCCGTCTTTGTAAAGCACCGCCGCGAGGTACATGGCTCTCATGCTCTCCACGAGGTTGGAGTTGTTGCCTGCGTCCGTGCCCAGACCTACCGGAACTCCTGCTTCCAAAAGTTCAGGCAACAGCGCTGAGTTGGTCATACCCGACCCGCCCTTGATGGCCGCCGTGGGACACATGATGACCCGCGCTCCTGACGAAGCGATAATCTCAACATCAGCCACCGAAATTCCTAGCGCATGAGCCAACGTCACGTTTGGTCCGAGAACGCCGAGGTCAGCCAACTTCTGGGTGGAGGAAACATTTAATTCTTGCGAACCTTCAGTCGCCGGAACGGTCTGGCTGTGGTGAATTGTCAATCCGGTTGAGTGTTCGTCAACAATTCGCTTGAGTCCAGTTAAAAGTTCGTCGGAACAGTATTCGCGAGCGAAAGGCATCGCCCAGGCGCTCACTCGGCCGGACAGTTCGCCGTCCCATCGCCCGATGGTGTCTGCGGTCAGCTTCAACGCTTCGTCGGTCGTGTATACCGGCAGATTCCACGGGTTCGGTCTGTCGGTCACCTGCTGGCCCAAGATTATCCGACAGCCGGACTCGCGATACGCTTCGATACAGGTGTCCAGGTGCTTAGTGCTTCCGGGGTCAACCAGGGTCGTAGTGCCGTACTTCAAAAGCTCCGTCAGCGCCAAAAGCGAAGTGTAGTATTCCTCCTCAGGCGTCATGATTGATTGGAGGGAGAACAGGTACGGAAAGTACGCTGCGCCGAGATCGTCGGGGAATATGCCGCGGGTTGCATGAGCGTAACTGATGTGCATGTGCCCGTTTAGAAACCCTGGAGTTATTACCATGTCAGTCGCGTCAATGATCTGATCCGAGGGGGTGTTTCGCAGATCGTCAGACTTGGCGACTTGTGTGATGCAGTCATCCTCAATGAGCAGCGAGCCGTTTTTCACAATTCGCCGGTCGGCATCCACCGTGATAATGAATGCGGCGTTCTCTATTTTGGTGACTTGTGACATGTTAGCGTTCCGCAGGAAATCGCTACTGATTCAGGAGTTATGATTTTGGCAGGACCGAATTTGTGTGTGGTTACTGCCAATGTTCCGGAACGATAGCTTCGTCGAATCCGAATTGGGCCGTTATCCAACGCTCAAGAATCAAGCCGTCAAGGTAACTGGAATCCTGTGACTCGTGGACGGTGGTTGAACCGCCCAGCCCTTCAATAACTGGCGCGAGACCAGTGGCGTCCAATAGTCCGCCAGTGTGTTGGGCCATCACAAGCGTCGAGCCGTCAAACTTTGGGGCAAACCATCGCGGGTTAAAGTATCCCACTGTTCGTTGAGCGTCGTCCCGATTGTATGGGTTGTGCCTGAGGTAGTCGTTCACTTCTTCCAGAGGGTAGCCAGACGTCTGGCTCGCCAGCCGCAGAGTGTCGAAGAACAGCGCAGGCGTGACCACCAGTTGCGTTGCGCCTTTGCCTAATGCCCCGGCAATCAATGCGACATCGTTGCCAATTNNGACAACCTTTGAAGTATCAACCTCAGGGCGTGACGCCNCNTACTCCAGGCCTCGAATTGCGTCAGCTNCGATCCCTCGGAATATGTAAGTCTCNNGGCTTTCGATTCCGGTNGTCAACAANCCTGGGAACATGGCGGCAAAGGGCTGGTCGGCGTTTCGCTGTCCCCTNCCCGCGCAGGAGAAAGTCACATATCGACTTCGCACAAAGTTTGCCGTCCCCTGAGGTATGGTCTCTAATACACTGGCGTATTTGGGAGACCAGTAAATTGCGGGAAACGGCCCGTCCCCNTTTGGTATGCTCAAATATGCGTAGAGACGGTACGGCCCGATGCTGGTCAGCCNGACGCCGTACATNTCCGCGAAGTCTGTGCANCGAATCGGAATTAGNTCAACTTCAGGACGAGCGGGCGTTGCCAAAAGTTCTGAGAGAACCGCAGCCCAGTAGTCGTCAAAATCTGCGGGNATGGTTGGAATTGCNTGGTCNGTNGTCATCTTGCTACCCCAGGTGTTTCTTGAAGAATGATTCGATGANCGCGCCGTGCTCGGCCCGGCCCGCGCTATGGCCCTGATCGTTGTANGGATACATCNTCTTNTCCGCGCTGGCGATTTCGTTGAACANCGCGAATCCGGTNTCTGGCGGGCAAACGTTATCCTGCATTCCGACGTTGATGATTATCGGACAAGTTATCCTGTGCGCGAAATTGATCCCGTCGAAGTAGTTCAGCGTTTCCTCCACCTGATCGCGACTCTCCAGGTGCAACCGTAGATAATCGTTGATCTCCTGGTATGGGTATGTGCTGGTGAGTTCGATTGAGTCCATGTAACCGCAGAGATACGGCGCCCCNGCCGCCGCAGCCTTGATCTCCGGNCGCATCGCCGCTGTGGTGATGGTCAACCCACCGCCCTGGCTGCTTCCGGTTACGCCAATTCTGCTNTTGTCCACTTCGTCCCGCGANAGCAGGAAATCNACGCCTCGCCAGGCGTCAACGTAAAATCCNCTATAAGAATATGTGTTGCGGTCCACGATGCCATAGGTGAGGAGTCCNGGGTAACCAGGATCGAACTGAGTTTTGCTCCTCAGNTTGCCTCTCGGGGCCACAGACANCGTNGCGTAGCCTCGTCTGGCCCACTCCTTGGTGATGGGCGGATCACTCTGATAGCCNGGGACGNCCATCACCGCCGCCAGCGGGCCGGTCCGATTTCGCGGNAGACAGTACCATGCCGCGATGCGGACATTATCNAGGCTATTGTAGAAAACCTGAAATACNTCAATGTCGTCCGATGACCTCATNGCGTCNGGAACCACCTCTGGTTCCAATGGAATCTGGGAAACGTCCGCTTTCACCANGTCCCAGAACTGNTCGAAATCATCTGGGACCCGNGCCATGCTCTTGTACTCTTGATTAACTGTGTACGCCATATGCGCCTCACGTTTGGTTGGTTGTTTTGCCGTCGCAAGTNTNTCAAATTAACTCGTCAGCCACAANGTCTATTTCCAGATTCTCGTCACTTNGTCGCNTAGCCATTCTTCTCATCCCATGCTTGNGATTCCTCGTCCCGGTCTTGAGGATCACCATACCCGCCTCCACCGGACGACAGGGCGATAATNCNGTCACCAGGNAACACCGGCACTCCGGTTTCTTTGGTTCTGAGCACTCTTTCNGTCCCATTNGAGACCAGGCTGTATCTNTGAGGCAGTCCGGGAGAGCCGCCGAACANNCCGAAGGGCGGCACTTTGACTCCGTCGCCTGCTGTGTTCATAGNGGCTTCGCCCNCGCCTTCGTAAATGATCTCGCAGANCGCTCCNAGGCCGCCTCTCCACTGGCCGTCTCCGGCAGAGCCNGGGCGCAATTCATGATTGACCACNAACAACGGGAACCGCTCTTCCGTGACTTCNACGCTGGGCGCGCGAATGCCNCCAGCCACGTTNACCTCNCCGACGCCCGTCCATCCGTCATTTCCCGACGACGCGCCTCCNCCGCCCCGCGCCATGAAGAAGTGCCAGATGAAGTANCTGCCGGTGCGCGGGTCGGTGCCGGTGATTGCGTACCTGAGACGCCGAGAGAATCCGGCGTTCACAGACTTTGGGACCGCGTTCGCAAGAGCCTTAAACACGGCCTCGATTATCTCNTCGGCGCAGTGGTTGGTGCTCATGCACACNGGAGCNGGAGGGTTNGCGTTTACGATCAGCCCCTTNGGAGCAACTACAGTNAGAGGCCCCATNGAGCCTTCGTTCTTCGCCACGTCGTAGGGCGCGAGGTACATAATNGCNGCGTGGGCTATCGAGCGNGTGTTGGCGTAAGCGCTGTTGATAAATCCGGTGACCTGNGGCGCGGACTCGCTCAGGTCGATCTTCATTGTATCGCCTTTGACCGTGACCTCAGCGCGNATGGGTATCATCTCAGCATCGAAGCCGTCATCNTCNACGAAGGACTCGCCTNTGTACACNCCGTCGGGCCANTCTGATATGAACTGGCGGACCTGACGCTCAGTGGCCGAGAGAATGCCGTCGATTACCGCCAGCAGCATCTCCNCATCGTAATGTTCGAGGATCTCCAGCATCCGACGTTCTGCCGTCGAGACTGAGCCAATCTGGGCGTTCAGGTCGCCAAGGAAATTCTCAGGCAGGCGAACGTTGGCAGAAAGCATCGCCAGCAGGTCTTTTCTCGGTTGGCCTTTGTCGTGGATGCGTAACGGCGGAATCCGAAGTCCCTCGTGATATATCTCACTGGCCGAAGGGTTGTACCCTCCATGCGTTCCCCCGCCCACGTCGCTGTGGTGNGCGCGGTTGACCGTAAGGAACAGCAATTCTTCATCGTAGAACACCGGTTTGATTACCGTTATGTCAGGAAGATGACTGCCGCCGTTGTAGGGGTCGTTCAAGGCGAACATATCGCCGGGGTGGATGTCGTCCCCGAAGGTATTCAGCACAGCCTCGCCGGCAATCGGCAGCGCGCTCACGTGGACCGGTATCCCCTCTCCCTGTGCGATCAGTCTGCACTGCTTGTCCAGAATTGCGGTGGAGAAATCCCGACTGGAGTTGAGTATCTGGGACATGGCTGTCCGAAGCATGACATCCATCATCTCGATGGCGATGGACTCCAGGCGGTTCTCGATCACCGACAGAGTCACCGGATCGGCGCCGGCAGCCTCGGAGGTCTGGGATTCGATGGACTCGACNTCCGTTANCTCGATGACCAGCGTTCCGCCTGCCCGTTTTACAGCGACATCGCCGTGGCCGAGAACNACGGTCGTGAACTCTGANTCTAGGATTGCTGGCCCTTCNATTCTTCGNCCTTNNGGGATNGCGTTGGCGTCGNGAACAGAGACATCTTCCCATTCTCNCATNTGGACCCGCCNTGTGGCNGGTTCTGACGGATTGGANGNGGTGGACNGATCTGATTCAGTGTCGGTAATNCCAGGCAGCGCCGCAGAAATCGAAGCCCTNAGTGTCACTANTCGGATTTCCTGCTCNGACTGNCTATACGAGTAAAGCTCCTCGAATCGCCNATGGAAATTCTCGGCCCATTGTTNTCTAATTTGGGAGGCANCGNGACNNAGGTCAGGCACAGGNACGGTGACTTCGTATATCTGGTCCAGATAACGCATGTCCGCAGTGAACTCGACAACAATATCTTCGTTGGACATGCCGTTCTCGTGGAGTCTTCGTCTGCCCTGGCTCTCCATCGCTCCCAATCGCGAGATTGTCTCATCCAGGTCTAGAGTTTCGAGGCCGGCGGGGTACGACTGAGAATAATCGTACTGAAGGTCCGAGGCCAGCATACCGAAGGCGGACAGCACCGGAGCGGCTGGAGGGACGATGACCTTACGAATCCCNATCTCTCTGGCGACCTGGTTTGCCAACATTCCAGCGGCCCCGCCGAAGGCGACCATCGAGAACTCACGAGGGTCTAATCCCTTTCTCACCGAAGCCAATCGTATTCCCTCGGCGATGGAATTNGAAACGACGCGCAAGATGCCAGCGGCTGCGTCGGTGACAGACAGCCCCAGAGGATCGGCGACNTTCNCTCGAATGGNAGTTTCCGACAAACTTGAATCCAGCGACACTCGGCCTCCCAAGAAAGANGCCGGGTCCANCAGTCCGAGAACCAAGGCCGCATCGGTAACGGTCGGGTNTTCGCCACCCATACCGTAACACGCAGGGCCGGGGTCAGCGCCCGCGCTATCGGGNCCAACTCGCAGGACGCCTCCGAGGTCCACTCTGGCGATACTCCCGCCCCCAGCTCCCAGTGTGTGAATGTCGATCATNGGCACGGCGATCTTCCANCCTGCCTCNTACTTTTCNTTAGCGANGTGGGGNCGCCCGCCCTCGATGATNGATATGTCGGTGCTGGTTCCACCCATGTCCAGNGCGATGACGTTNTCNTCNCCNACCACCGACGCCGCATACGCAGCGCCNTTGGCNCCTCCGGCTGGGCCAGAGAGNATGGACCGTACGGCGAACCGGATTGAATCNTCTATCGGCGCGGCNCCACCGTTNGACTGGATGATGAGCACTTTGCTCTCGTCACCATGCTCGACCATCCGCCTNTGGAGGTTGCCGAGGTATCTTCCAAGCTCCGGGCCNACGTANGCGTTCAGCGCCGTGGCGCTGAGACGGTCGAACTCTTTTATCTGGGGAAGGACTTGATGCGACAGAGAAACGAAAGCGTCAGGNAAAACCATCCTAATCTCGGCTTCGGCCTGCAATTCGTGGTCTGGGTTCATAAACGAGAACAGGAAGCACACCGCCAACGATTCCACTCCCTGTTCCTTCAATTCGCGAAGAGCGGTTCTCAGCGCGTCCACATCCANCGGAGTGTGGACACTGCCGTCGAACTTCACNCGNTCAGNCACCCCCAGNCGCANNTANCGAGGCACCAATGGCTCGACAGGNTTCATTCGGAGGTTGTAGCGGTCCTCTTTAAGGCCCTCTCTCATCTCCAACAGGTCTCGGAANCCTTCGGTCGTAATCAAGCCGACATTGGCNCCTTTGCGCTCGACAAGAGTATTGGTTGCCACAGTCGTTCCGTGNACAATCAACTCCACGTCGNCCAGCAGTTGGTCCAACGTCTGGCCGTGNNATTCGGCCACCTCGGTCAAACCTGNCAACACTCCGACGGAAGGATCGCTAGGNGTCGAATGCGTTTTGAAATGCCTGACNGGCTGGTNTTCTTGNGCCACCACCAGNTCTGTGAANGTTCCGCCGACATCTATTCCGATTCTCAATATTTTCTTCCTTCANTTCANGGGNTTAGGTTTCAGGTTCTNANGTANCAGGATTTGTTNNGTTCTGGACGAAGCNTGGCGCTCTTGATGATTCGGCANGCTTCGATGCCGTTCATNCCCTCCATACGNACATCCATCAACANAACNCTGGGATCGAAAGTGTCNGCCATANGGGAGGCTNCCTGGGCCGATCCTGCCTCGGCCACAACGTNGATGTNGTCTTCAGGNNCCANAATCGCCTTCAATCCAGTGCGAACGACCTCATGGTCGTCCGCCACCATCAATCTGATTCGGTTGGTCGTCATGGAAGCATCCCTTAACTCGGCTCGCCGGAGTCTGATGTTAGTCAGGCAACGTGACCGTAACGCTTGTCTCCTCGCCCGGAACTGATTCAATGGTAACACTACCGTCCAACTCCCCGGTGTGCCTGTTCATGTTCTCCAAACCGTGACTTCTCGCGACCGAAGAAATGTCGAATCCCTGACCGTCGTCCACGACGTTGAGTCGAATCTGCCTGGCTTCGTAGCTCAGCGTAACGTCCGTCCGCTATGCGGCGACGGGTTTCAACACGTTTGCCAAAGATTCCTGAATGAGCCAGTATAGCGCGGTGACTCCGGCATTGGAGTCTACCTGAGCTTCTAAATTAACGAGCGGCCTCACCAGGCTTTGGAGCGCCGA
>PAIW01000037.1 GCA_002710885.1 Chloroflexota bacterium
GCCTGCGCCGACCATTGCCAGGTTTCCGATAGGCTCGATGAGCGGGAAGGTTTTTCGCATCCCTGCGGTCACCAGGCCCTTGAAGAAGACCACGCCCAGCGTTGCCGCCATCATGACCGCTCCCATACCCACGCCATAGGCAACCGACCCTGCGATTGTCTCCGCAGCGCCGCTGGCGCTCAGGCTCTGGCCTGCGACCACTCCAACCGCCGCCAGATAGATCGGCAGCGCGCAGCTAAGAGAGGCAATTGCGTAGGCCACTCCGAACAGGAAAGTCTGNTTCAGGCCCCGGCCACCACCCAGGNTGACTCGGCTGGCGGCCATCAGCCCTAGCTTTCGCTTGGAGATTAGGAGCCACAGGCCAACTCCGGTTATTATCACTCCGACTCCCAGACCGGCGAATGGTAGGAACTGTCCGACGAGCCGTCCGCCCGCTGCCAGTATAAGCCCCACGGCNCCGAACACCACGATGAATCCTGCCGTCACCATCAACCCCATCAAGACTCCNCTGAGNCCAGAGACNACGGGGTTGGCATTTACATCAGTTGAGTCCAACTGGTAGCCAACGTACGCTGGAAACATGGCCGCGCCGCAGGGATTGAACGCCGCCACAAGGCCGGCTGAAAACGCGAATGCCAGAGGAACTTCTATAATATTTCACGCACTCCCCTTGAGGTTTGCCTTGACTGATTGCCCCAATTATAACTTACCCGCCTACTGTTCAGGGTTCATCTGAACCGCTCATGTAATAGTTTCGATACGTACAACTCTGGATACGATTTGACTGTGCAGTGAGATTTCAGAGAATTTCCGATATCGGTAAGCAGGATTACAATTCTGGGTTAACTGAGTTTATAATCCGGCCAATGATTCCAACGATTGATTTTCTCAGCAACCCGTGGCATTAGACGGCCCCGACCGCGACTCTGGTTCAGAACGGGATTCCCAAGGCGACCGGTTGCCCACTCGGTCCACTTCGAAGCTAAGGCTCTGGTCGGCCTTCGAGTTTCGTGACTACAGATTCCTCTGGCTGTCGAGCATTTCATCTCTGTTCACAATGGAGATGCGCCTGCTGGCAACCAGCGTGTGGCTGTACCAGGAGACCGGTTCCGGCGTGCAGTTGGGAGTGCTGGGACTCATCCAGCTAATCGTCCAGTTCCCCTCAATTCTCTACGGCGGAGTGCTGGCCGACAGGCTGGACCGCAGGAGGCTGATTGCGTTGACGCAGGTATCCAGCTTNGTGCTGCTGACCATGTTGGCCCTGCTTTCTGCCGCCGATGCTCTTCATCCCTGGCACATTTATGGAGTGACCGCTGTTCTCAGCGTGACCAGCATCCTCGGGAGTCCGGCGCGCTCCGCGTTGACCTCCAACGTGGTGCCGAAAACCCACCTACTGCACGCGGTCACGTCCAATGTGGCAACCTTTGAGATCGGAGCCATCGTCGCTCCCCTGGTCTTCACCGGACTCATAACGACGTCAGGTATAACCGTCATTTTCGCAGTTGCAGCAGCAGTCGCCGTTCCCAGCGTGATGCTCCCTCTCATGATCCGCGCGCAGAACAATGCGTCGTATGACGGCGAAGGCGGAAAAGTTCTGCGTCGGGTGTGGCAGGGGGTCCAATTCGTTAGATCTCATCCGATCCTGCCTGGTCTGCTAATCATGGATTTAGGCGTGAACATGGTCAGTTTCTTTCGTCAGGTGTTACCCCTGATCGTGGACAGGCTCATTCGAGCAGGACCCGGTGCCGTCGGCACTTTGACTGCCGCTAACTCGTTCGGAGGAGTCGCTGGCAGTCTGGCTGTTCTTTTCCTGGCCCGATACCGCTCCAAAGGGATGCTTGTTCTATACGCGACCCTTGCCTACGGCGCATTGTTGATCGTCTTTGGATTGAGCATTTCGATGCTGGTAGCCGTGCCGGTCATAATGGCCCTNGGAGTCACCGACGCCATAGGCATGGCGTCGCGCCAGACGATTGTGCAGTTGACCACGCCGGACAATGTCAGAGGCAGAGCTGTGAGCTTTCACGAAGTCTCAGCAGAGAGCGCGAACAACCTCGGCACCATTTACGTCGGTTTCATGTCTCAACAGTTCGGCACTCGCAACACGCTGGTCACGAGCGGATTCATCTCGATGATCGTTGTCGTGGCAACGTGGGTCTTAATACGCGGAGTCCGCAGGTTCAGGTATCCTTAGCTGGAAACTGAGATGCCGTCGTCGCATACTAATTATTACCCAACAGAAAGGCAGCTAGACCTGGCATCGCAAGGTCAAGGGGACTGGTTCACGGACGGCGAAGCTTACCAGGGGTATGTCGGCCGCTGGTGTCAGCGAGTCAGAGATATGTTCTTGGACTGGTTCTCATTGCCTTCGGGCCTTCGTTGGGTTGAAGTTGGCTGCGGCACAGGCGCGTTGACCGAGTCGATACTCAAATATGCCGATCCTGGCAGCGTGACCGGCACGGAACCTTCCGAAGGTTCCCTCAACATGGCGCGTGGTAGAATCCACGACAAAAGGGCCGTGTTCAAGTCCGGCGACGCGACCTCAATTCCTTTCAAAGACGCTGAAACGGACGTGTTAGTGGCAGGTCTCGTGTTGAACTTTGTGCCTGACAAACAACACGCGCTCCAGGAGATGCGCCGAGTTCTCCAACTCGGAAGCACGGTTGCTTGCAATGTTTGGGGCTATTCAGGTGAAATGCAACTCATGCGCTATTCCCGGAACGCAGTCACCGAGTTGTTCCCCGACGGCGCCGANCATGACGAAGGCAAGCAATTTCCGATCTGCAATCCAGGGCCTCTGGAAGACCTGTTCTGAGACGTCAGATTGCAAGCAGTGAAGGTTCGCGCTCTGGATGCGCCTATCGTGTGCGTCGATTTCGATGATAACTGGTCTCCGTTCCTGAACNGTCAGGGACCGGCAGGAGCTTGTTGCGTCTCGTTGTCGGAAGCCGATCGCGACCGTTTGCGGAAGCGCCTGAAAGGCCCTCTGCCATTCGAATCCGACGGCAGTTTTCATCTGATAGCCCGAGACTGGGGGGTCCGAGGAGTCGTTTCTGCGTGAAGATTTTTTGACCTCGTTCATTAAGTCAAAGGTTCGCTGGCAACGCGTCACTGTAATATGTAATCTACTGATTCAACCGATTGAAAATTCTTACTGGAGGTAATCGAGTTATGAACGTAGGAATCAGCATGAGCGCAACGCCGGGCTTGACCGACTTCGCCGCTGTCGCCCAGAAGATCGAGGAGTTGGGATTCGACTCGGTGTGGCTTCCGGAGCATCCCGTAATTCCCGTGAATCACAACACGAAGTACGCAGGCACGACCGACGGCTCTATCCCAATACCGATGACTCTCGGGGTCAACCCGTTGATTGCTCTCGCCACGGCAGCGTCCGCGACCGAGAATCTTGGACTGGGCACGGCTGTCAATCTGATCACCGAGCATAATCCCATCGACCTGGCGAAGCAGATTTCAACTCTCGACTTCTACTCGGACGGACGGTTCATGTTCGGAATCGGGACAGGATGGTTTCGGGAGGAGTCGGAGATAATGGGGGGTGACTTCGATCACAGATGGACCCAGGCGCGCGAGTACGTTCTGGCGATGAAGCAACTCTGGACTGAGGAAGAAGCCGAGTACCACGGCAAGTACGTTGACTTCCCCCCAGTCATCATGAATCCCAAACCCGCCAGGAAGCCCCATCCTCCCGTGTACATGGGCGGAAACGCNAAGAATGTTCTCCAGCGCGTTGTCCGATATGGCGACGGTTGGCTGCCCATNGGCGTCAGTCCCGACGATATCAAAGCGGCCCGCGAGACACTGGCGNAGCTATGCGATTCGGCAGAGCGCGACCCCNATTCCATTGGCATCACGATACACAGCCAACCCGCCGATAAAGACCTTATCAACAGATTCGAAGAGGCGGGCGCAGAGAGAGTGCTGGTGCGGGTTACCTCGGCAGACCAGAAAGGCGTCCTGAATGAGTTGGAGGAATTGGCGAGTGCGGCGCTTGACTAGGTTCTGACTCAACGTGACTGGACAACGGGCTGTAATTTGAAACACCGATGCGTGAGGTGTAAGGACTTGGGAGAATTAGACAGGAAAGTCGCGATAATCACAGGAGCCGGAAGGCTCAGAGGCATCGGTCGGGCGACGGCGGTCGCGATGGCCCGACTGGGAGCCAACGTGGTCATCACAGGAACGGGCCGAGACCCCGAAACGTACCCGGACGACGAGAAAGCGGCCGGCTGGAAGGACATTGAAAGCGTCGCCGAACAGGTCGAGGCTCAGGGATGCCAAGCGTTACCTCTGATAGTGGATGTCTCCGACCCTCAGCAAGTTCAATCTATGGTTGACCAGACTGTATCCGAGTTTCACCGCATCGACATCCTGGTCAACAACGCCGCGTTCGGAATGCTACCTGCTCTCGCTCCAATCGTTGACCTTGCGCCGGAGATGTTCCAGCAGGTCATGGACGTGAAGGTGACCGGAACCTACCTGTGTTCGCAGGCCGTTTTAAGGCAGATGATAAGCCGTGGTCAGGGCGGTAAGATAATCAATATATCGTCGGTGGCAGGCAAACGTGGCGGCCCCAACACTCTGGCATACAATGCCGCGTGTTTTGCCGTGATCGGGATGACGCAATCCATGGCCAGGGAGGTCGGCTCCCACAATATCAACGTCAACTGCGTATGTCCGGGAACCACCGCGACCTCGCGAACGGACTTTTACACCTCCGAGATCTGGGAACAACGAGCCGCCGCCACGGCCATAGGCAGAAACGGCACGGACGATGAGGTTGGCGAGTTCATCACCTACCTTTGCACTGAGGCTGCATCCTGGATAACGGGCCAGTCGATCAACATCAACGGTGGCTCCTTTATGGAGCACTGAGGGTCTTGAACATTGCCCATACCCCGCCATTCTGAAGTCGCGATTGAACCAATTCATTGACACTGACATTGCAGATTGTTAAGGTAATCACGGTATGACAGTCACCAATTTATTCATGAAATGCGTGTGTAGAAGTCCGTTTTAGGGGCAGTTGTATTCAACTCGTGCAAACTGAGAACCCCGCTCAACCAATCGTCGAGCGGGGTTTCGTTATTTTCGATGGTGGTGCTGCGCAGAGTCGTAGCTGAGAGCCTCCACCGAACCACGGAGCCGGAACAAAACATCGGTATTAATCTGGAGAGTGTGACTCTCGAGGCGAGTCGAACAGACGCATCGAATCGCCAATACCCCAGGAGGGATGGATGACTCAGGTAGATAGCAAGGTAGATCGGCAGACCACGGGGATAATAGACATTATCCCCAGTGAGATCGAAGACTTTGAGCAAGAGGTAAAGCGTTTCCAGGCAGGCGAGTGGGATGAGACGGACTTCCAAGCATTTAGGCTTCGCCAGGGCGTATATGGACAGCGACAACCCGACGTTCACATGATCCGAATCAAGTTCCCCTTCGGCGGAATGACCTCTGCTCAATTGGATATGTTGGGCGAAATCGTCGAGAAATATGCGCCCCTCAACAAAGGACATGTGACCACTCGCGAGAACATTCAGCTTCACCACGTGCCGCTGCTAGAGGCGGCAGAAGTGCTGAAGATGCTGGCAGAGGTAGGCCTGACAACTCGCGAGGCCTGCGGCAACACCGTGCGAAACGTCACGGGATGCGCGATGGCCGGAGTGTCTAACGACGAGGCGTTCGACGCAACGCCTTACGCCGCCGCATACTCGCGATACTTCGCGCGCCACCCATTCACCCAGATGATGCCACGCAAAATCAAGACCGCATTCTCTAGCTGCAACGACGACTGCGCCATGACACCCATCCATGACGTCGGGTTCCTACCCAGGATTCAGGGTGGAGAGAAGGGCTTCAAGATGGTAATGGGCGGAGGCACCGCCATCATGCCACGCATCGCCCCCACGCTCTATGAGTTCATTGGGTTGAATGATTACCTGAAAGTCACAGAGGCGGCTCTCAGGGTGTTCCACGGCTCCGACGAGCTAAGGAAAAACCGCTCTAAGGCTCGCGTCAAGTTCTTGATTGATCGAATCGGCATCGACGAGTTCCGTAACCTGATCGAGGAAGAGATGAAGGATGACTGGGCACAGAGGTCATTCGACCCAACGCCGCTCCTGTTCCTTGAAGATGAGTCGATCGATGCTCCCGCCTTGGACGGCGACTACACGACCGTCAATGGCGACACTTCCGAGTACAAAGCATGGTTCGATTCCAACGTCGAATCGCAAAAGCAGGAAGGCTACAGCGTAGTNCAAGTCAAACTGCCTCTTGGCGACATCAATCCAGACCAGTTCCACGCGCTGGCTGACCTGTCCCGCAAATACGGTGGAGGCAGGGCCAGGATAACTGCTCAACAGAACTTCGCCCTCCGGTGGGTGCCCAACAACGCCCTGAACGAGGTCTGGAACACATTGATCAAGATCGGTTTTGGCGAGGCGGGCGCGAACGGGATCACGGACATCGTGTCCTGCCCTGGCACCGATAGCTGCAAGCTCGGCATAACGTCCTCGATGGGTCTGGGGCAAGCGCTGATCGAGACGGTAAACGGCCTCGACACATCAGACCCTCTCGTCCAAAAGATGCACATCAAGATGAGCGGCTGCCCCAACGGCTGCGGCCATCACCACGTCGCGGATATCGGATTCCACGGCGCGGCGGCCAGAGGCCCTGGCGGTCAGGTCCCAGCCTACGACATGTTTGTCGGAGGCAGCTACGATGATCTGGACGCTCGGTTCGGCCAGCGGGTTAAGATCAAGATTCCGGCCAAGCGGATGCCGCAGGCGTTAGAGAAGGTTCTCGATTACTACAAGGCTGAGCGCACCGACGGCGAGGAGTTCAAGAACTTCGTCACCCGAGTCGGCCCGCAGTCTTTCGAAGCCGTAGTCCAAGAGTTCAAGGAACTGCCGGAACTAAACCGCGAAACCCTGGACACGTACATGGACTGGAACAAGACCGTCAAGTACATAGTCGAGCGCGGCGAAGGCGAGTGCGCGGTATAAGCTTCTCTGTAAAACGTAAGCTGATTGGATAAGCCGAATGGGCGGGCTTTAAGTCTGGCCATTTCTTGGGGCCATAGGCAAACTACAACCTGACTATGGGAATTAAACAGGGCCTCGCATTTTGCGAGGCCCTGTTCANGTCCTGAAATTTCGTGAACTTCGGTTACTTGGGTCGGATTCGGCGCAGGAAGCGGTTCCACAGCGACTCGCCGTTTTCCTCCATTGACTGGCCGCGCCAGCGCTTCTCCATCTTGGGCGGCTTCGCCAGCACCATTCCGTAGCCGACAATGAATATCAACAGCCCCGCCCAGGCCAGCAAGCCAGGGATTCCGGGGACAAACTGCATGACGATCAGCATGGAGAGCAGCAGCAGCAGGCCGATTAGCATCACCCTGCCGGGCGACAGGGACCAGAGCTTGCCGCTCAGGGCGTTCTTGATGTAGAGGCCCACCAACCGGAACAAGCTTTCCTTCTCTTCAGGCGGGCGGTTCGGCACCCTAGTCGATCCAAGGTCGCCGGACTTTTCCAGTATTTCTTCGATTTCTCGCTGATACTTGCTCGACATNCTCACNCCTCCNGCAAAGGCNCAGTGNAATCAATCGCTNGTNATTATTTTNCCTTTATGCCGCTGCCACATGCGCAGTTGAGCAATAGAGTCCGAATTCCGGGGACTTGGCGAACGGNCAAATCGTTTTTGAGACACCCTCGCAGAATCGAGCTACCTGGTCTCTATATCGAATTGTCCAGCCCTNGCGAATCCGTAGAACTGNGGGAGCTTTACCGAAAAGGGACGATCAGCATCCATGACGNNTCGTGCCCACACATCGAATCGTNAGCACATACTATACACCTATCAAGGCAGGTTGTAAAAAGATGATGNCATCACTTGATTCTTTGCTTCACGCCAGNTCAATATTCGCCTGTTTNCAATCTCCGATTTATAACAAATCCCAGTACTCGNCCAACACTTTTGCAAAGTGAGCGCGGGGCGCTCTATGCTATAATCACAACTAGATCACTTGGCATCAGGAGTCGATTTTGATTATCACTCAAGAAGAAATTGTGGACAGTCAGGCAGTTATCCACATTGAGCTTGAGGACCCCGACCTAGACCCATACCTCGACCGAGGCTACCAGCGCGTAGTCCAACGCATCGTTATCCCCGGATTCCGCAAAGGCAAGGCCCCCAGACGCATCGTAGAAAATTTCGTCGGTCGAGAAAGTCTGCTAAGCGAAGTCATCGACACGATGGTCTATGAGGTCACAGACCGGGCCATCGAAGAGCAGGAGCTTGAAGCCAGCGGACTTCCCAAGATCGAAGACCTAGAGCTTGACCCCTTCACCTTCAAGGCCGTGGTTCCGCTGCGCCCTGAGGTTGACTTGGGCGACTATCACAGTCTCCGAATACCCTACGAGCCTGAAGAGGTCTCGGAGGNCGACGTCGAGGGCCGTATCGACGAACTGCGCCAGAGCCTGGCCTCATGGGAACCGGTGGAACGGCCAGTGGCGATTGGCGACCTCGTGACTGTGGGCATCAAAGGCACGGTGGAGGACAACACCTTCGTCGATGAGGAAGACACCACGTACTTCCTCGATTCTGACAGCAACAACCCTGTGCCTGGTTTCTCTCAGAAGATGGAAGGGCTCGAAGCGGAACAAACACACGAGTTTACGATCGAAATCCCCGACGATTATCAGGACGACGCCATTGCTGGAAAAGAGGCGTCTTTCAGCGTCGAGATCAAGGACGTGAAGGAAAGGATACTTCCAGANCTTGACGACGAGTTCGCCAAGGGTCTCCCTGAAGAGTACGAGAGTATCGAAGCGCTGCGAACTGAGGTGGAACAAGGGCTGAATGATGAGGCNGAGAACCGCTCCAAACGTCAGCACGAGGACGAAGTGGTCACGGCTCTGTTGGATGCCACCACTATGACCCTATCCCCAGTAATGTTGGACCACGAGATAGAACACATTGAAGAGGACCAGAACAGGCTGTTCGAGCAGTTGAACATCCGTCGCGATGACTACCTGCAATCCATCGGCACTTCTTACCAGGAACAGAGAGCGCAGGCCCGCGCGGAGGCCGAACAGCGCATCCGACGAACCTTCGCGCTGAACAAGCTAGGTGAACTGGAGAACATTGAAGTCTCCGAAGATGACATCAACGCGCGTGTCGAGGAGCTGCTAGCCCAGGACCCGGAGGGCGGCGACCGACGGCAACAGATCGAAGAACAACGAGAGTCCATCGAAAGGATGCTCAAGTACGAGAAAACCATAAGCCTCCTGGTGACCGTCGCCAAAGGCGAATCGGAATCGTCAGAGCAGGCAGAGTCCGAGGATCATGCAGAACGAGAAGGATCAGAAAACACCGACAATGATAATGAAGAAACAACAACCACAGATGAAGGGGACGACACCGATGATTCAAAGGCCTGAAAATGTAATCCCCATGGTAGTTGAGACAGGGGCGCGAGGAGATCGGGCCTATGACATATACTCGCTGCTTCTGAAAGAACGAATCATATTTTTGGGNTCGTCCATCTACGATCAGATCGCNAACAACATCATCGCACAGCTTTTATTCCTGGACCGCGAGGACCCGGAGCGAGACATTAGCCTGTATATCAACTCCCCTGGAGGAGTCATAAGCTCAGGCCTGGCAATCATGGACACCATGCGCCTGATCAGGCCCGACGTGTCCACCATATGCGTCGGCATGACCGCCAGCATGGCCACCGTCCTNCTGTGCGCGGGGGCCAAGGGCAAACGATACGCCCTTACCAACTCAACGGTCCATATGCACCAGGCGCTGACTAGTGCCCAGGGTCAGGCTTCTGACATCGAAATCGCCGCCAGAGAGATTCTCAGGCAGCAAGATATCATTCGTACAGTCATCTCCGAGGCGACTGGGCAGGATTATGAGAAAATAGCCACGGACTCGGACCGCGACTTCTACCTGAGCGCCGATCAGGCCCAAGAGTATGGCCTGATTGACGAGGTTCTCGCCTCGCCCAGCGTTCCTGTTGCAGCGGATTAACACGTCCGCGCGAGCCTGTGACATCGAAATACTAGAAGACGAGGTAGGTCTCATTTATGAATAGTCGCAACGACTATCAGTGTTCCTTCTGCGGGAAAACTCAGGCACAGGTGCGTCGTCTCATCGCGGGTCCTGACCAGGTTTTCATCTGTGACGAATGCGTCAACCTTTGCGAACAGATTATCGCAGAGGAAAGCCCCGAAAAAGACACGAAAAGCCCACAGGGGAACTACAAGACCAAGGGGCTGAATCCCAAGTGGATCTACAACCGGCTTGAAGAGTACGTGGTGGGCCAGGACCGCGCCAAGAAGGTTATGAGCGTCGCCGTTTATAACCACTACAAGCGCGTCTGGTCCAACCAGCGTTTCGAGGAAGTCGAGCTTCAGAAGGCCAACATTCTCATGCTCGGCCCCTCAGGTTCAGGCAAGACCCATATCGCCCAAACTCTGGCTCGGATTCTCGATGTGCCCTTTGCCATCGCCGACGCCACAACGCTCACCGAGGCTGGATACGTCGGCGAGGATGTCGAGAACATCCTCCTGCGTTTGATCCAGGCCGCCGACTTCGACATCGCCCGCGCCGAGCAGGGCATTATTTACATCGACGAGATCGACAAGATCGCCAGAAAAAGCCCCAACCCCTCCATAACCCGCGACGTTTCGGGCGAGGGGGTCCAGCAAGCGCTGCTGAAAATTATCGAAGGCTGCGTCGCCAACGTCCCGCCCCAGGGAGGACGCAAGCACCCTCACCAGGACTTCCTACAAATTCGCACCGACAACATACTGTTCATGTGCGGCGGCGCATTTGAGGGCATCGACGATTACATAGAACGCCGGGCCTTCAAGGACCGGCAGCGAATCGGCTTCAAGCCCACAATCGTCGACGGACTGTCTGCTGACGACGACGAGTCCAAGGATTTCGTTCGCTCGCATGTCAACCCGGACGATCTGATGGAGTATGGTTTCATCCCGGAGTTCGTGGGACGCCTGCCTGTGGTCGTGAGCCTCGACAAGCTGGGCAAGGATGATCTGGTCCGAGTGCTGACCGAACCAAAGAACGCCTTCGCGAAGCAGTATCAATCACTGTTCAAGATGGACGACGTTGAGTTGACCTTCACTGACGACGCTCTGGATGCCGCCGCAGAGCTAGCGCTTAAACAAAAGACCGGAGCAAGAGGCCTACGCACTATTTTGGAGCAGGTGTTGTTGGACGTGATGTACGAGTTGCCGACAATGACCGGNGTAGCCCGCTGCATCGTNGACGGNGCCGCTATCAAAGGCACGTCTGCCGCTCGNCTGATTACCTCGGAAGGCANCCAGGTNCCNATGACCGACGCGACCCAGGAGAAAAAGTCGGCTTAATTCNCCCGGTTACTGGATTCGCGCTNGCGCTTNTCGCATCAGNGCCACNGCTTCCGCTTGGNCGTCATCGTCNAGTCCCAGCCGAAATGCGAGGCCGGCCTCTGTCAGCGCCGTCCGATAGTTTCCAAGATCGGCATATATCTTCGCGCTCACGAGGTAAGACTCTGCCAGCCTTGGCTCCATCTGAATTGCCTTCGCGATCTCATCCAACGCCAACTCGTGTTCCCCATCATCCAGATACCGCTCCGCCTGCCTCACATGGGTAAAAATGTTCTCGCCAATGGAACCTGCTCCCAGCATCGTGCCCAGCGCCAACACAACTAGGGCGACGGGAATCACCCACCATTGCTTCAGGATCGAGTTGGTGTCTCGCAGGCCCCCCAACTGACCCCAGTTGTCATACACAGGCCGATACTTCGGGGCCAGAGGCAGAGTCAACGCGAATCCCGCCGCGAACCCGCCCATGTGAGCGAAGTTATCCACATTTGGAATCGAAAATCCGATAAATAAGTTTATGGCTGCTAATATCAAAAACCCAGTGAGGCTCTGACGTCCAAGTTCTCCCAGTTTATCGCGATGTATCACAAAGAAGGCCACCAAAGCGCCTAGTATCCCGAATATGGCGCCGCTGGCCCCCGCGCCCACGGCTGTGTCATTCAGTGCGAAGCTGGCAACGCTGCCAGCCAAACCTGCCAGAATGTATATGACGCCAAATCGGTAAGGCCCATAGAACTTCTCAACTTGCTGGCCGAATATGAACAATCCAAATCCATTGAACGCCAGATGCGTCAATCCAACATGCAGGAACATGGCTGTGAACAAACGCCAGTAGTCGCCGTCCGCGATGTAGGGGCCGTACATCGCGCCAAACCTGAGCAGCACACCCGTATCAGTCGAGCCTCCGGCAACCTCAGTGGCTAACCATATCAGGACGTTGATCGCCAGCAGCGTCCACGTTACGTAGGGCCGTCTGCTCCCTCCAGGTAACGGAAATCCCAGATTGCCTAGAATAGCGATAATCTCCTCTCGGATGGTCTCCTAGAGTTGGGATTCATCATATACTACGATGGCGTAGTCTCGATGGTCCCACAACGAGCCAGTCGTAACTGTATGGCCATAACCAGAATATTTTCGGCCTGTAACATTTATGATATGCCGATATCTATTGATTTCAGCCGCCAGTTAAATAAGCTCTAGATTCGCTACCGTTTCATGCGTGTCGATGGGATACTTGAGGAAATAGCTCGGACAGACGACTGCCGGGCATGTAAGTGAAAAATCCGTATGGAAACCCCAGCACCGACTCGTCCGGCTCGATGCACAAAACGCGAGGCACGGGAAGGTGTGGCACGCGCTCGTAAAATCGCTGTTCGCCGGCCAACTGCGCTCCGTGGTCTATCGCCCTTTCGTAGGGCGAAATCTCGTTTCGCTGGCCGCGAAACACCACAGACTCGCCGTCCTCGAGGTCCACTCTATAAACCAAGAAATCGAAGCCGACTGTCAAGTCGGTCATGCCCAGGAACTTGCGGTCGGGGTATGCCAAATAGACGGCGTCTCGGAATTCTTGGCGCTCAATTATCTCAGAGCGATTATACGCCAGTGTGCAACGTCAGGTTTGAAACCCGCTTCTACCGTGCCGATCGATGTTGACTCTGGATTACCCCTAGGGAGTGAACGCTTCAGATGGCCGTTGACAACGTCGTTGGTCAGTCGTACAGTCTGTGCCATCCTGGTATTGCGCGTTCATGATATCGTTGGATTCCATCTGGGAAATGCAGATTATCTGGCTACTTGAATTCGATCTCCATGAAGGCGAACTCGAAGTCGGTTGCGCTGAACACATTATGCTCGGCTCCAGCCTGTCGAAAGTACGGAGAGCCTACGACGAGGTCTGCCAGTGTCTCGCCTTCTGAAGACACGATCCGGGTTTGCGCTGTGTGCATTGGCACAATCACGTAGTCGTATTCGTGTCGGTGCTGTCCTGTCTCTGCGCCTGGAGCGAACCGCCATTCGGTGACGCGAGTGCGGTCGTTGTCAATGAACACGGTGGCAACTGCCTGAGTCATAGTTCCTTGTCGCTTTCTATTTGCCCGTCGCGCATCCTGACGATGCGGTGGGCCTGCCTGCCGATGACATCGTCATGAGTGACCATGATTATCGCCTGGTCGTGCGCCTTATTCAATTGAATCAGAAGGTTCATAATCTCGCCGGAGCGTTCGCTGTCTAGGTTGCCTGTCGGTTCGTCGGCCCAGACTATCGCGGGAGTTGTCACCAGCGCTCTGGCAATCGCAACTCTCTGTTGTTCGCCGCCAGAAAGCTCCATCGGTCGGTGGTCCAGCCTGTTACCTAGGTCAACCAATCCCAGCATACGCTTTGCCTGATAGCGTGCCTCACGGCGAGGCGCGCCGCCGATAATGAGAGGCAGTTCCACGTTCTGGACTGATGTCAACACCGGCAATAGGTTGTAGCTTTGGAACACAAACCCCATGCGACTGCGCCTGAGCTCGGTTCGTTTGCGGTCCGGCATGTCATGGATTGACTCACCCTCCAACAGCACCTCGCCGCCATCTATGGTGTCCAGTCCAGACAGGCAATTGAGCAGTGTGGTCTTGCCACACCCGCTGGGACCCATTACGGCCACCATTTCGCCGCGCTTGATTTGAAGATCGACGCCCTGAAGCGCGCTCACCTCGTTATGGTTGCTCCGGTAGGTTTTTTGAACGTTGCTTGCGTCGACGATGTAATTGTTATTGCTCATTGGTATCAGATTTCCAGGTTATCAGGTTTCGATAGTGAACGACCAATTCAAAAGGCTATTCTTGCTGGCGAAGCGCCTCCACTGGGGGCATTCTTGATGCTTTGAGGGCAGGTATTATCGTGAATACCAGCGATGCAATGTATACCAGCGCAGATATCCATATCAACTCGAACCAGTTGACGGTGAACGCTCCGCCTGCGTCCCGTATGAACAGGGCGTAAAGCCGGTAGCCTCCCAGGAACCCCAGGCCAACTCCCAGCAATATTCCCACCAGCGCGATGAATGACCACTCGATGAGCAGGCTTGCCAGCACCATACTGGGCTGAAATCCCAATGCCCTGAGCATCCCGATTCCCTGCCGCCTCTGATACACCGAGCGGGTCGCTATCACGGCCAGCCCCGCTACGCCAACGATCAGCCCGAAGGCCAGGAAGCCCTGGAAAATACGCAGGAAGGTCGATACCTCTTCCAACTCATCGGTCAACACTTCGCGCACAACGCGAACCGGCGCTCCGGTGGAGATCAGCGCCTTCTCTATGTCCTTGCCGAAATCCGCGAGGTTGACGTCATCGTTAACGTTCATTACGAACAGCCTCGGCGCGTCTCCCCGGAAAGACGACTCAGAGAACTCTTGCTGGAACGCATCAGCGCCCACGATCACGCCCCACAAGACGTTGAATCCGACCTCAATCGTTTCAAGGCGTCCGGCGACAGTCTTCTCTACGATGTCGCCTGTGGCGGGGTTGAGCAGGCGTACCGTGTCTCCGGGGTTCAGTTCAGCGTTATCGGCGTTCTCGTTCGTCCCGTCGTAGCGGGCGGACACGAGAGCGAGGCTGGGATCTGCGACAACCGCGTTCCATGCATCAACGTCGGTGGCGAATTGGTCCATCCGGACCTCAAGCGTGTACTTCTGTTGAGCGGCGAAGTCGGCGACGATGCCATGTATGGAATCCTCGACGTACTTGTCGTCTTCGCTCTGTTCCTCGTCGGTTTCGTCTGGGTCGTCCGGTGCTGGGCGCTCAAAGTCTGGGAACTTCACGAGGGCGCGACGCACTGGCATGATTGAGGCGATCTGAGTCGCGTCGACCTCGTCGCTCGCCTGTATCTCGGACTCCAAGTTTACGATTTTGTTTGAACTGGTGTTATAGACCACTACGTCGAATCCGCCTGCCGCCTTCTCCAGGTTGGCGGTGATAAAGCCGTCCAGCAGGCCGCCGTACATGGTCAGGAGAGTGACGCCGAACAGCACCAATCCGAACATGCCCATCGTGAAGGCGGTCCGCATGCGATTGATGGCCGGGTAGGCGATGGCAATTTGAACGATGGGTTCCAGCCTTTTCAGTCCGGACGATCCGAGCCTGACAATCCACAGAACCACGGACAGGTTGATAGCGATTATCATCATGCCTGCCAACAGCATGAATATGCCGCTGATGAAGAACAGCCCCGGCCCTTCATCAATCAGTATCTTTACCTCTTCCAGCCTGTCGGCCAGGAAGCTGTAGGCGATGATGGCTGCCCCTCCGAGAGTGAATGCCAGTCTCGGCGACAGGAAGCGTCCTGCAACGGCGGCGCCGGAAATCAGCATCATGCACGGCCCGATGTACTGGAAATACCCATTGGCGCTGGAAAAGCCAAATGCCGTCATAAACGCCGCCAGAACAAAGACCACAGGAAGGACAAACAGTTGCCATTTGCCAGGGCCGCTGCCTTCAGGCTCGGAAAGGTCGCGGATTGCCATTACGATGTTAAGTCGGGAAATTCGCACGCTGGTGATGAACACCGTTATGAAGCTGATGAGCAGTCCGGCGGCGCCTGAAACCAAAAGTGTCGAGGGCTTTATCGTAAGAGGTAAGCCTTCCAAAGATGAGGACTGATCCTGGGCGATTATCTCGCTGAGACCAGTCACAATTAGCGCGCCCAGCGCGGCCCCGATTATCGCCCCGATCACGGATGCGACGGCGCTGTACACGAACCCTTCGTAGGCGAAGGTCATCACAAGCTGCTGGCGAGTGAAAGCCACCGCCCGCATGATGCCCATTTCGGTTCGGCGCTCCTCCGCCAGCATGGCGTATATGTTGATGATGAGCATCACCCCGGCCAGAATGGCAAAGGAACTGACCATAAGGAAAATGTCGCCGGTGCTTGGACCTTCGCCCTCCCTGAGGGCGTTCTGCTTGTCTTGCCTTAGTGCCCATACAGTGTCGGGCCAGGCATCTTCCAGCAGATCACGAGTTGCCTCTTCCACAGAGTCAGTAGCGTCGTTGCCCTCGATGACGCCTCCCACATTTGAGATCAGGACGGCGTTGACCTGCTCGCTTTCCAACTCCATAAGACTCTGAGCGTCGCTCAATGAAAGCAAAACCGTGCCGGTGCTGTCATCCTGGTCGATGCGGCGTCCGGAGATGCCATCATCCTCGAGCACTTGGGTGACTCGATATATCGAAGGCTCGTTCTCGTAATAGACGGCGATATCGTCTCCGGCGGCAAGCTCTAATTCATCGGCCAGGCTTAAGGAAACGTAGGCTTGACCGTGGACAGGAGCCGCCAGCGCAGCTAGAGGTGACTCAGAGCTGCCGAAATCTTTGAGAGACGCAAAATCCAGGCCAAGAACAGTGACCTCAGGCTCCGCCAGCACTGGACGGAATCCCAGCGGCGAATTCGGCTCTGTTTCAACCTTTACCACCGGCAGGTCACGCTCCACGGCGGTCATTACGCCATCCACCTGACCTTCTGTCGCTTCGTTGAGAGCGTCCAGAGAAATCGTCGCGACCATCTCAGGCGTGAGGGGGTCGATCTGGAAAGTGACCTCTTTGAGAGCCCTGACCGTAATGTCAATCTCGCCCAGATGGGCGAAAGCGGCGTCCTGAAGGGCTCGTTCGCTAGTATCAACCATGACCAGAGAGCCTGCAATCAGGGCGGTCCCAACCATCGAGCCTGCCACCACAAGCGCAGAGTTCCATTTGTGACGAGTGACGTTCGCAAATCCGATGCTGCGCTGAACGGGGGTCAAAAGCATGGACAGGACCAGCAGAACGACACACAGCGCCGCAAGCCCGAGGATGATGTAAGTTACCATTCGCAGATGCCCCCGGTGTACGGTTTCATTTTGCCCTGGTGGAGACTCGTCAAAGCCGAGTTGTTGACGCGTCCGTAACTAACACGCTGACCCGCAACTCTTTGGCTCTTCCGACGTGCTGCCACAGGCCAACCCCAATCCGTAATCCGCGTAATCCGTTTATATGCTAGACGCTGCCCTCTGGAGTCGACCTGTATTCCAGGGGGCGCTCCCGGAGGGCGATGACCGCGACAGTCCCAACAACGGCCAGGACTAGCATTATTATGAACGCGGTATCATAACTGCCTCTCCAGTCGAAGATGACCGCCCCCAGCGCCGCGCCTAACCCTCCGGCCACCTGATGCACCATGTTTAT
>PAIW01000038.1 GCA_002710885.1 Chloroflexota bacterium
CCCATGGTATCGTATGCCGAATCAGGATTGTCGTCCACTGACGCGTAAATAAGCTTGCCATATTGAAGCTGGCTCGGGTCTTTGCCTGCTTTCTCGGCGCCCTGTCGCACGATGGTCAATGATTTACGGAATTCATCTGGCGAGGCGAAGGGACTCTGTATCCAGCCGTCGGTTAACTCGCCGGCGCGAAGGAGCGCGGAGTCTGCCTGTCCACCCATATATATCGGGATGCCTGGGGGCCTGACGGCGGCGGGGCGAACGATCGCGTTCTCCAGTTTGTAGAATTGCCCTGAATGAGTGACGGGTTCTCCGGTCATTAGCTCGCGCAGCACAGATATGTTTTCTCTCAGCAGGGAAACTCGACTGTTCATCGGCAATCCCATGCCCAAATACTCGGCAGGGCTTCCGCCTATTGATACGCCCAGATGAATCCGGCCTGCGGACAGATGATCCAGCGTCGAAAATTGGCGGGCAAGAAGAGGCGCGTTTCTAAGTGCCAAGACCATCACCGCAGTCCCAAGTTGAATCGAGCCGGTGACAGCAGCGGCCCAGGTCATCAGGGTCGTCGAATCCAGAAAGTTCGACGAATGGAATATCCGGTCCTCGGTCCAGAGTGAATGGAATCCTAACGACTCGGCCGCCTGGAAGAAATCTTTATACTGTCCTGTGTCGGGCGGTGTGTCTGGAAATGCCGCCGGGATGTGAATGCCGATATTAACTGACATTAGCGTCCTCCTTCTAAGCGGCTGTCAGTGTAGGAACGAGCCTGTTCGGTGTCAACATACTCCGGCAGATCAGTCTAAATAATGCTCAAGAATTTTGATACACTTATTGAGCTATGGAAACATCAAAGTTTGAGCAGCTTGTACGTCAGGCGTTAAACGAGCTTCCCAATGAATTTCACTCGCGCATGGAAAATGTGGACATTGTGGTTGAAGATCACCCGACGAGAGACCAGTTGATAGGCTCTGGGTTGGATGAAGATGAGCGTCTCCTTGGCCTCTACGAGGGTATCCCTCTTCCAGACCGGTATAATTACGACTTGGTTTTGCCCGACAAGATCACTCTTTTTCAGGTCTCAATAGAGAGCATGTGTGAAACCGAAGAGGATGTTATTCGAGAGATACAGGACACTGTTGTCCACGAAGTGGCTCACCACTTTGGAATTGACGACGACGACTTGGACGCGATGGGAGCGAGATAGCTTCGCGCTGATCTCGATTGGCGCCAGGTATAAAGCCCCTTTCGGTGAAAAATAATAGTAGGCCAGAATGTAGTTGCTGCCGACCGAAACAACTGCTTTCTGGCCCGTTAGGCGTTTGACCGTTTTGTTATTCGAGACTGTATCCGACTGTCCAAAAGGAGCCTCATGAACCTCGCTGAGCTGTCATCATTTCTGGAACCGGTGCCACAATTCCAACAACTCAGGGACGATCTGAAGCGGGTTCAAGTCTCGACTACCACTCAAGTGGTCTCGGACGGACTGCCCTATGTGCTTGCCACGCTCTGGAAGGTTTTGGAAACACCGATGCTTATCGTGGTCCCCAGACCTGAGCAAGCGAGTCGTCTCCACGAGCAATTGCAAGCTTGGGCCGGCGCGGAGGATTCTATCCATCACTTCCCAGAAACCGAAACGCAGCCATTCGAGCGGCAGGTCACCGACATTGAGACCGTCCAACAACGGATTCGCGCACTCCACGCGCTAAATTCAACGGAGGGTCGTCCGCCTATCGTGGTGACGTCGGCTGTCGCGTTGGCGCAGAGGACGTTGAGCCAGGAAACATTCGAGAATATCGAACACACCATCAGCGCCGGAGATCAGGTGGACCTCGAAGACACACTGGACCTGTGGAGGCGCATGGGTTACAGATTCGAGGCATCTGTGTACCAACCAGGATTCGCCAGCCGTCGGGGCGGAATTATCGACGTGTTCCCGGTCGGCGCGTCTCTGCCTGCTCGTGTCGAGTTGTGGGGCAACGAAATCGACAGCATCCGACTGTTCGACCCCAACACCCAACGGTCGATCGAGATCGTCGATCATGTGGATATCATGCCCGCCCACGAGACGCTTCCAGCCATGACAGACCATGATCAAATTGACGCTCAGATGTCCCGAATCGACATATCAAACTGCACACAAGCGTACCAAGAACGGATTCAAGAGGAGTTCAGCCAGCTTTTGGACGGACACGAGGTTGATGACCTGAACCTTTATGCTGGGTTCTTCAATCATGGCACGCTGCTGGACTACTTCCCGAAAGACGGCCTCGTGGTCACCCATCGGCCTACGGATATCGCCAGCGTTGCCTGGGAGACCGAGGAGCGGATCCACGAGCTTCGCGAAGTCAAAGAACAGCGTGGCGAGTTGCCGGCTAACTTTCCGTCATTTCACGAACCCTGGGTCGAGATGGGCAGCCGTCTTGACGCGGTGCCCCGCAGGTTGCAAACGACAATCTGGGGGGAAGACGATCTCACATATCGTCAGGTCCACCGCATCCCAATTAGCTCTGCTCCAACTTTCCTGGGAAAGCTGGACACGTTCGTCGAAGAGGTGACGGAGTTGACTGGAGACGGACATGCTGTCGTCGCCATCACGTCTCACTCTAAAAGGTTAACGCAAATTCTAGAGGATTACGGGGCGTCTGCCAACCTGCCGGCGTCACTCGACAAATCGCCCGGACCTGGAACCCTGACGGTTTTGCAGTCAGAGGGAGCCAGTTTTGGCGATGGTTTCACATTGCCCTCTGTGGGCCACAAGCTGATTGTGTTGGGCGACACCGAGATATTCGGAGTTGCGAAACAGAGGCGGACGGCCAGGCGCACAGGAGTTCGTTGGGACGCATTCCTAGAAGAAATATCACCTGGAGACCACGTTGTTCACGTTGAACATGGCATCGGCAGATTCGTGGGTACAGGGCGTCCCACCGAAAACACAGACCCGACCGCCGAGTACCTGATTCTACAGTACGCCCAGGGCGACAAGCTGTATGTCCCGATGGAACATCTGGATCGTGTGACGGCCTACATCGCGCCCAGCGACAATCCGCCCCATCTGACTCGGTTGGGAACTCAGGAGTGGTCAAGAGCCAAAGCGAGAGCCGAGCGTTCGACCCGTGAGATGGCGGCGGAACTTCTGTCGCTTTATGCCGCCAGGGAATTAGTGGAAGGGTACGCCCACGCCCCAGACTCGCCGTGGCAGGCTGAATTGGAGGAGTCGTTCCCATTCGAGGAGACTCCAGACCAACTTGCCACCATCGCCGAAGTGAAGGCAGATATGGAGAACACCAAGCCGATGGACCGCCTGGTCTGTGGCGACGTGGGGTACGGCAAGACGGAAATCGCTTTACGGGCCGCATTCAAGACTGTCATGGACGGCAAACAGGTAGCCGTGCTTGTTCCCACGACAGTTCTGGCTCAACAACACTATGTCACATTCTCTCAGAGGCTCAGCGCGTATCCAACGAAGATAGACGTTCTGAGTAGGTTCCGCACGGCTAAAGAACAGTCGAACATCCTGGATGCGTTGGCCTCGGGCCAAATCGACATCTGCATCGGAACCCATCGAATTATCCAAAAGGACGTTCGATTCAAGGACCTGGGCTTGGTAATAGTGGATGAGGAGCAGCGTTTCGGCGTGGGTCACAAAGAACGGTTGAAACGACTACGCCAAGAGGTGGATGTGTTGACGCTGACTGCCACGCCCATCCCTCGCACCCTTCATATGTCTCTGGCCGGAGTCCGTGACATGAGCACGATGGAGACTCCGCCGGAGGAACGCCTGCCCATCAAGACTTATGTGTCTGAATTCAGCGACGAGTTAATCCGGGAAGCCATCCTGAGAGAGCTGGACCGAGAGGGCCAGGTCTATTTCCTGCACAATCGCGTTTATAACATCGCTTACATGGCCGACTACATCAGGCGAATTGTTCCAGAAGCGGAGGTCGGAATCGCCCACGGCCAGATGGGCGAGCGAGGACTTGAGGAAGCGATGGCCGATTTCGCCGAAGGCAAGTTCGACGTTTTGGTATGCACCACGATAATCGAATCCGGTCTGGACATCCAAAACGTAAACACTCTGATCGTCAATCGGGCGGACGCTTTTGGGCTGGCCCAGCTTTACCAGCTTCGCGGTCGGGTGGGACGCAGCGCGCGTCGAGCATACACATATCTGCTGATTCCAAAAACCCAGTCGCTTTCCGAAACTGCCGAGCGCAGGTTGAAGGCCATGATGGCCGCAACTGAACTTGGGGCCGGTTTCCGTATTGCGATGAAAGACTTGGAAATCCGGGGAGCAGGAAACATCTTGGGCGCCGAGCAGTCGGGCAACATCCACGCAGTGGGATTTGACCTATACACCAAGCTTTTAGCCACGGCGGTTGAGGAACTCAGGGCCCAAAGAGACAGTGGACTGAACGAGACCTCCCAGCTCGACGGAGGCCTCAGCGTCCAAGAACTCGGAGATGCAGTCGACGGGAAAATTTCCGAAGTCATGTCTCCCGATCCCGGCGTCGGCGTTGACATCGGGATTCCAGCCAGCCTCCCAGCGGAGTATATTGCGGACCTGCCGGTTCGTTTGATTCTGTACCAGCGCTTAATCAAGATGACTGACGTCAGCACAATCAACGAGATGGAAGACGAGCTTCGAGATAGGTTTGGCCCGTTACCATGGCAGGCACAGAATCTTTTGTACATGACTCGGTTGAAACTTGAAGCTGGAAATGTTGGCATCGAAGCCATCGTTCGGGAGTCGGACCGAATTGTGCTCAGACTTCGAGACGAGGTGGGCGGGGGGCGTCGCGCCCTCCAGAGGCATCTCGGACGCAACGCAGAGGTTGGCAACTTGCAGATACGTCTCGACCTTGACCGGATGGGCGCTGATTGGGAGAAGCTGCTTATGGAAACCGTCCAGAGTATGGCCGAGTTCCGCCGCCAGTTGGTTGAAGAGTTTGTAGGGGCGGCATCGGGAAGCTAATATGCTGACAGCAGGGCTGGTAGCTCCATTAGAGTTTCGATGCGGGGGCATAAGGTCGTGCTGGGGTGGTTGCCGTCGCGGTCTACCAACACTGGATTGATGCCTACGTTGGCGGCTCCTTTGATGTCGGATGTTATCTGGTCGCCGACGTGGATGCTTTCGGCGGGTTGAGCGCCGGCTTTGTCCAGCGCAGCCAGAAAGATAGGAGCGTGGGGCTTCTCCGAGCCGATTTCCGCTGACGTCACAGCGAAGTCCAGGCAGGCTGTCAGGCCCATAGTCTCAGCGAGTTCGTCACCGTTCTGGTTCATGTTGGAGATCAAACCCAGGGTCAGCCCCTGTTGCTTTAGAATGTCCATCGTGGGCAAAACGTCGTCAAACCGTTCCATTTGGTAAGGGACTTGCCGGATGCGACGCCAAATCTCCATCGCTTGATCTGTCGACACCTCAACACCACAACCATTCAGCACTCGTTTCTCATACTCGGCGAAAAACTCGCGCTGGCCCTGACGGTCGCGAGTGCGCACCGGCATGACGGCGTTTTGCTTGGCCATGTAGGCATCCGCGGTCGCGTAGCCTCGGAGAATCCCGTCAGGAGTCACGGAGATTCCGAACGTCGCGCACGCTTCGGACTGAATCTCAAATCGGGATGGCTGGAAACCGGCGAGGGTGCCGTATAGGTCGAAGAAAACTGCTTTTATCATGATTCAGGTATGATAGCATCGCCGTTCGCCAAATGGCAGTCTAGCGATCTTTGAGGCAGTGGGGTGCTTAATTCACCCCGACATCACAAGTTTGAAATATGACAGATCTGAATAAACTGAAGGCAGGGAAGCTTCCGCTCGATCTACTGGACAGTCTCCTGAGCGGTGTCGAGATCAACGATCCCAGAGTCGTTCTCGGACCGAAGGCGGGCGAGGATGCGGCGTTGATCGATTTCGGCGACCGCTATCTGGTAACCAAAACTGACCCTATCACCTTCGCAACAGACCTCATCGGATGGTACGTGGTGCAGATCAACGCCAACGACCTGGCGGTGATGGGCGCGACGCCGAAGTGGCTGATGGTCACAATGCTACTTCCTGAAGGAACCACGACCGAAGAAGTGTCGCGTATCTTTGAGCAGCTGATTGAGGCGTGCAAAGAGCGAGACATCACGTTGGTGGGCGGTCATACCGAAGTGACATACGATCTGAACAGACCCATCGTCGTCGGTTCCATGCTGGGAGAGGTTTCCAAAGATAAGGTCGTGATGACCTCTGGCGCTCAGGTGGGCGACTCGATAATCCTCACGAAAGGAGCACCTATAGAAGGCGCAGCCATACTGGCGCGAGAGGCTTCAGAGGAGCTTATCGCGGCCGGTGTATCGAGTGAAATCATAGAGAAGGCGAAAAATTTCCTGTTTGCCCCTGGAATCAGCGTTGCGCGAGACGCTGAGATCGCGACCAGTGCCGCCAAAGTCCATGCGATGCACGACCCAACTGAAGGCGGTATCGCGGGCGCGTTGCTGGAATTTGCCACAGGCGCGGGTGTCGGGCTAGAGATCGACGCTGCTCGTATTCCGACGCCGCCAGAGGCCCAAACGATATGCGACGCGCTGGCACTCGACCCTCTCGGTTTGATCGCCTCTGGCGCGCTGTTGGCAACTGTGGCGCCTGAAGACGCAAAGAAAGTAATAGAAGCGCTAATCCGCGAGGGCATACTCGCGGTCGAGATTGGCCGCCTGACCACTCGTGACCGCGGCCTGAAGATGCGGACGACACACGGCATTGTAGATCTGCCAAGATTCAAGCGCGACGAGCTGGCGAGATTCTTTGGCGTTTGATGTGTCTGGAAATTGACGCCGGCGCAATCAGGTCTAGCTGACGATTGAATTGAGCGAGTTTCGCTAAAAATTCCTGAAAAAGGTAGATAATTGGATTAGAAAACCCGGCTGTTTAAGGCATTGGCATGCTATACTTCACAATGCCAACCTTGAGGGAGGAGCCGAAGTGTCTACACACCTAGGTTCCACTGAGCGTAGCTTGAGGTTGTCTAACTGGCGCTGGGCATACGGTTCGAGTATGTTCCTCACCGGCGCGCTCAGCGGTTATACCCGAATTCGCCCAGCGTTTTTGCCACCTCTGATGTCGATCATTGAACCCTCTCTTGACCCCTCAGATGGAACGGCGATAAAATCTGTTTGACACACAACACTTTTTATCAGGCAGGTATCCTCGTTGAGAACTGCGTAGCTAAACTCAATAGCATCGACATGCTAACTAGGTAGCCTCCCGCGCACCAGGCCTAATTGCGCGGGAGGCTGTTGCTCGTTTGGCCCAATGTTTATCAGCACAAACTAGCAGGCTGAACATGTAATGACCTCGTACTGCCACCCCAAAAGCAGGAGAATCACCGATGACAATTCAACAAGTTTCTGAACTGGCGGACCTGAGAACTCGCATCCGCCACTCCACAGCGCACGTCATGGCCGATGTCGTAAGGCAATTGTATCCAAACGTCAAATTGGCAATCGGGCCGCCCACAGATGATGGATTCTACTACGATTTCCTCTCAGATGAACCCTTTAGCAACGAAGACCTGGGGAAGATTGAAAAAAGAATGAGGGGCGTAATTCGTCGAAATCTGACTTTTGAGTACCGCGAATATCCCCGCGAAGAGATGCTTCAGATGAACTCAGACGAGCCTCTTAAATTGGAGGTCATAGAAAGCATCCCCGAAGACGAAGCAATATCCACGTATAGCCACGGCGATTTCGAGGACCTGTGCGCCGGCCCCCATGTGGAATCGACAGGCAAGATTCCAGCGTTCAAACTTCTGGCCGTAGCCGGCGCATACTGGCGAGGCGACGAGAACCGCCCGATGCTGCAGAGAATCTACGGCACGGCTTTTGAGACTCAGGAGGCGTTGGATGAGCATCTGGAGCGGCTTGAAGAAGCTCAAAAACGCGACCATCGGCGTCTGGGCCGTGAGTTGGATCTGTTCTCAGTCCATGAAGAGACGGGGCCGGGCCTCATTATATGGCATCCCAAAGGCGCCAGAGTCAGAGGGCTGTTCGAAGACCTTTGGAGACGCGAACACTACCGCTGGGGTTACGATCTGATCTACACGCCCCACATCGGACGCTCTACGCTGTGGGAGACCAGTGGCCACCTTGAAAACTTCAAAGATAATATGTTCGCTGCGATGGACATGGACGGACAGGATTATTATCTGAAACCCATGAATTGCCCATTCCATGTCATGTACTATCGGAACGGTTTGCGAAGCTACCGTGATCTGCCCATGCGGATCGGAGAGCTTGGTTCGGTCTATCGATATGAGCGCGGAGGAACACTCCACGGAATGCTCCGTGTCAGGGGGATGACCCAGGACGATGCCCACATATTCTGCCGCCCGGACCAGGTCGTCGATGAGGTCAATGGCGTGTTGGACATGACCTTTCACCTGCTCAGGATGTTTGATTTCACGGAATTTCAAGTCATGCTGGCCACGAAGCCAGACAAGGCTGTCGGCTTGGACGAGGAATGGAACCTGGCGATTGACTCCCTTCGCTCGACGCTGGAACAACGAGGATTGGACTATGGCGTCGATGAGGGCGGCGGAGCTTTCTACGGCCCTAAGATAGACATTCACATCAAGGACGCCATTGGCCGGATGTGGCAATGCACCACAGTGCAATTCGACTTCAACCTCCCACGGCGGTTTGGCCTCAAGTACATCGGAGACGACGGCCAGGAGCATATGCCCTACATGGTCCATCGTGTGCTATTCGGCTCCCTGGAGCGATTTATGGGCGTGCTGATTGAACACTTCGGGGGCGCGTTCCCGACATGGTTGGCCCCGGTTCAGGCGCTGATAATCCCGATCTCAGACCGCCATCTGGAATACGCTGAGCAGGTGAGAGCAGAGCTCTTAGCCGCAGATATCCGGGTCGAAATCGACGCTCGATCTGAGCGCATGGGATTCAAGATTCGCGAGGCGCAGTTGCAGAAAATCCCTTACATGCTGGTCGTGGGCGATAGGGAGGCGGACGTAGGCGCCGTTGGCGTCCGGCTGAGGTCCGGAGAAGACCTGGGTGCAATTCCGGTGGACGAACTGGTGCAGCGGATAACTTCTGAGTCGGTGCCGGCATAAAATTGTAAGGGTTTGACACATGACCAGGGCGTTACTTCGAATTACATAGCATCGTGCTGTCGCAGTAAGTGCTCGCCGTGCACTGCGACAGATCTAAATTCCGACTCGAATTACTCGGGATATCTTGACCGCGACCACCTCTGAAGATCAACCTGTGGCACACGCTATTGCTTGGCCTCTGTGGGTATGCTATATTCGATTAAGCTCGGGCGGTTCCTGGGCAATATGTGTTTGAAGAGGTGTTAGCATAGCAAGAGAATATAGAGCAAACGAGCGTATTCGCGTGCCTGATGTTCGGTTAGTCGATGAGCAGGGCGAACAGTTGGGTGTAATGCCAACTAGGCAAGCGCTTGAAATCGCAGACGATCGTGGTTACGATCTTGTAGAAGTCGCTCCGGCGGCTCGTCCCCCCGTGTGTCGTCTCATGGACTTTGGGAAGTTCAAGTATGAGGCAACACGAAAGGAACGCGAAGCCCGCAAAGCTCGCCGGGGCAGGGTCACAAATGAGTTACGTGAAGTGCGAATGAAGACTCGCATAGGTGAACATGATCGTTTGGCAAAGACCAGGCTGGCGAAACGCCTGCTTGGTCAGGGCTCAAAAGTGAAAGTCTCTGTTATGTTCAGAGGTCGGGAAATTGAACATCCCGAACTTGGGATGGTGCTTCTCAAAGCAGTCGCAGACTATCTCGTTGACGACGCAATGATGGAAATGCCTCCCAGATTCGAGAGCGGCAGAATGCTCTCCATGGTGTTGGCTCCCGTTTTCAATGACCCGCCAAAATCGGAAAAAACAGACTCAGAGGAATCGGAGAAGATATTAGATCGTGCCTAAGATGAAAACCCATAAGGGAGCCAAGCGAAGGTTCAGAATAACCGGCACGGGCAAAATCGTGCGAATGAAGGGACACAAAAGCCACCTTCGCAGGAAGAAGCCCGCCAGCGTTAAAAGACTTTATGCCAAGAAACTTGAAATCAGCCCGGCGGACGTAAAACTGCTGAAGCGCGTCCTTCCCTACGGATTGAGATAGAAAGACACCACGGAACATTGAACAAACCGCCCCTGACAGCAGTGAGGGGCGGTTGCTTGTGTAGTGTTTCGGTAGAACGAGGAGACTGAAGTGACCAGGATCAAACGGGGCGTAAACAAGAAGCGCCGACACAAGAAACTGCTGAACATGACGAAAGGGCATCAGGGCGTCCGCCATCGGCTCTATCGGCGCGCCCATGAGTCCTTGATCCATGCCCTGCGCTACTCCTACTCCCACCGGAAAGAGCGTAAGGGCGATATGCGTAAACTGTGGAACATCAAGATCAACGCTGGCGCCAGAGCGAATGGCACGACGTACAGTCAGCTAATTCACGGGCTGAAGCTTGCCGGAGTCGAAATCAACCGCAAGATGCTGGCCGACCTAGCGATGCAGGACCCTGACGCCTTCACGCAGATCGCTGAACAGGCGAAACAACAACTTCAGGCGGCTTAACCTTTCGACTCGGATTCAACTGCATATGGCGAACAAGGCTAGCCTGTCAGATCGGCTTTTGAAACCCTATATGAGCGCCGCTGAAGACAATTTCGTAGGCATCAAGCCTTAATAGAACATTTGAAGACGGCCCACATCAGTGGGCCGTCTTCATTTGGATGAGTATTAGCGCGATGCCTGGAGAATTGGCTCAGGGAAGTTCAACCAGCGAGTAATTTCTCCCGGAGGTTCAATGTCCTCGAAATTGAAAACTAACCTGCGGCGTAGAAGCTCAGCCGGGACATTTCGCGCCTTCTCAAATTCTAATTTCAGATTCCTGTGGCCAGCGAACTTTTTGATTTACATTTCTCGCTGGATGCAGATGACTCTATTGGCTTGGTTTGTCCTGGAGTTAACAGACTCCGCTTGGTATGTCTCACTCCTTGGTTTTTTCACATTTCTGCCAATGCTCGTGTTAGGCATGTTAGGCGGCCTGCTGGCCGATTCTGTGAATCGGAGATTGCTGCTGACAATCACGCAACTTGTGGCTCTGGCGATAACGATAGTGGCAACGGCCCTGCTTTACGCTGGCCACCTGGAGTTGTGGCATACGTATACGGTGGTGTTTTTGACAGGCGCGACCTGGGCGTTAGATATGCCGGCCAGAAGCTCCGTTATTCACGACCTGCTAGGTGTCAATGGCGTCACCAACGGCATGTCGCTCGATGTCGTGGGCATGACTGGCAGCATGATGATAGGCCCAGCCCTTGCCGGACTGCTCATCACATTGTTTGACGTGAAAGGCGGCTACGTCGTAATGGTCGCGTTCCAGTCTGTCGCGATTGTTTCGTTGTTGCTTGCAAGAATTCCGACCGTCTATGACAGTGTATTTGCTCCTGCAAAGATATTTGACAATCTCATCGAAGGGCTGCGTTACGTTCGAACTCAAAGAGTTGTTCTTGCGATCATTCTGATCACTTTGATTATGAACCTCTTGCTGTTTCCCATTATGCAGGTGATACCGGTCATCGCTAGGGACGTTCTGAACGTAGGGCCGGGGTTGATGGGTTTGTTGGGGTCGGCATCGGGCATAGGCTCGTTTTTCGGCTCGCTGTTCCTGGCATCGCTGGTGAGCATTAATCGCCACGGGGCGGTATTCCTCGGAGGATCAATCCTCGGAACGATGGGGCTTCTAGCGTTTTCTTTTTCACAATGGTATGGACTTTCGTTCGTCGCTCTGCTCGTCATGGGCATCGGTGTGGCTGGCTTTGGAGTGATGCAGATGACCATTGTGATGTTGGTTTCGAGAGATGAAATGAGAGGAAGAGCTCTGGGAGTTGTCAGTCTGGCCATCGGAGTCAGTCCGTTCGGCGCACTGCTGATTGGGGCGCTAGCGAGCGCTATCGGGACTGCTAACGCTGTCACGGCGAATGCCGTTGTCTCCCTGGTTCTCTTGGGACTAGTTGTGATCGTGATGCCGTCATTTTGGCGGGACTCATCAAATGCCGCACAAACAGACGCCAGTGCGAATGAGAACCCAAGTTTTGTCACTTGCCATGAGCGGTAACACGATGGCTCTTTTCGCCGGTGGAAAATTCGGCATGGCTGTTGTCATGGCCGTACTCATAACCCGAGGCGACGGGTCAGCAGCCTCGCTCAATCTCCTGAATAGTGGAACAGTAACCGGCTTTAGTGACGGATATTTGATCCTCCGAGGTTCATTGCTGATTACGTTGGCTTTGTCGCTTTCGCTGCCATCCAAGAAACGTGAACCCGCTCAATCCGAGGTTCAAACCGCCCTTAAATGGGTGCCCGACTGCTCGGTTCCGTGGGCTCCAGGTTGCGAGGAAGAGGGCGCGCGGGTCGCAGCAGATTCAGGTGATCGCACACTAGTTGACGTGACGCCATTATGACTGCACCGAGTCAGACTAATCATCCAGTAATAGCCGGATGTCGTGGGCGATCTCCGTTGAGTCCAGAGGTGATGTGAATACCACCCGCCGCTGACCTTCGCGATCGATTAGAAACACAGGGCTGGAGTGGATGACCAAGTAGGCGTTGGTGATCTGCTGGCTCAGCGAATCCAACGCTCCAGTAGTCTGAGCAGGCAGGGGAGCAGGATTGCTCGTCTTTAGTTGGTTTCTGTTGTCAACTGCGGGGTCGACGAAATAGGCTTTCCAGATTGGCTCCAGCTGGCCCTCCGTGCCTACGAGGTAGCTCCAATCGTTCACGAGGCCCCATTTTCCCAGAAAATCGTGGGCCTCCGACACAGTGTCCCGTTCAGGGTCGACGCTCACCGCAATAAATTCGACCTGATCTTCCACATCAGTCAAATCGCGGAACGTCTCTCTGAGCTGTGTCGTAATGATGGGGCATACGTCGGGGCAGTTGGTGTAGAGAAACGTGAGAACGATCACTTTGTCGTTGTGGTCGGCGAGGCTGGACACGTCGCCGAACTGATTCTGGAGTTGAAAGTCGAATGCGGGTTCGACGTTGTTGAACTCGGTGCCGCTGAACGCCTCGGTTGGCGTAGAAGCGCATGCTGCGAGTAACGCACAGACCGATGCGGTAGCGAGCGCATACATGGCTGTTCCAAGGCGAATTCGCATCGACATGTATGCCGTGCTGAGTCGCTTCATCCACACATCCAACCCCTGAATCTTCCACATTTTTCCGAAGCGAACCATCGCTGCATTCGGGTCTTGGGTTAACCTTTCTCGGTGTTTCTTTCCAGCAAGAACGCGATCAAAGGCACAAGCACCACCAGAGCGGTTCCCAAAATGATAACCCCGTTCTCATGCAACGCTGATGCATAGATGAGCATGAAAATTACACCAAGACTTCCCGCATAGATCGCGATGCATATGATAGCCATGATGGGGAAAAGCACCGCGAATTTGAAGTTCGTGCTCACGTGGGTATGTCCTCCAATTCAGGACCTTTATCCTGATAATATGATTCGTATTGACTCCGGCGTTTCTCAGAATCGGCAATGCGCTTTTGTTCTTCCTCTCCGAACCAACGGAAAAAAATAACGATCAACAATCCTAAGAATAGCACACCGCCCCCGATTTTCATGATGACGGCGCCTATCTGTTGGTCGGCCAGCGGCGTCAGCATTGAAATCCTAGGCGCGTTGACGTAAAACTCATACAGTGGTTCGGTGGCGAACACCAAAGCGCCGAACAGGATAATTTGCCCCAGTGATAGCCCGAACATGTAAAGCATCGCGATTGGTGGCGACATTTTGGGCAACTCGGGCATCGTGCTGGTCAGAGGCCACCATACCAACACTCCCGTGCCGATCATCAGTAGGTGTTCGGCGAAATGCACGCCGTGGTTCGTGACTGACATGTGGTATAAACTGGGTAGGTGCCAAATAGAAAATACCAGGTTGAACACCAAGAATGCGCCGATGGGGTTGGTCAATATTTTCAATCCCCTGAATGCCCAATTAGGTCGGAGCAAGGGACGGATCAGCCAGTCAGGAGTGCCTATTATAAGGAATGGCGGGGCAATGAGCGTGATGAGAACGTGCTGAGTCATATGGACGCTAAACAGGTACTTTTCAGCCACCGCGTGTATCGGCGAAAGCACAGCAACGAATATCACCAGAACACCCAGCGTGAACGTGGAGATCTTGCGCGGATCAACATCGTCGGCCAATCTGTAACGCTGTCTCAAAGGGCCGACGCCCATGAGATAAGCTGACTCCAGCACTATGAGGCCAATCAGCGCATCGGGATGCCCTCCCCATTGTAACCAGAGAGACTCGGTCCCTAGCACGCCAATCTCCTTGTCATTCGCACTGAATCAATTCCTAATGATAATCAAACGAAGAATTGGAACAGCGAGATGAGGGCGAACACGACGGTCGTTGCCAACGCCAACCCGGCGACAAACAATGTTGTGAACAACTTGTGGTCGAATTTCAGGTGCATGTAAAACATCGCGACCAGTGCGAACTTCGCGATAGACAGGACAGCCAGCACCGGGATAATCCCCTTGCCGAGGGCAGTGATGTAGAAAATGCCGACCTCAATGGCTGTTATCACCGACAGAATGAGCGCGACTTTGAAGTAGGTTCCCGGAGTGGGGTGCCCTGTATGCACTATTGCCTGTGATTCTTGTTGACTCATGTTCCACCCAGATTATTGAATTTTGTCGATTGAAACCTTGGATCGGTTGTCGATGTTGCTACAAGGCTCGGCATGGGTTGTCTTTAGAAACCCTCGAAGACTCCGAACAGGTAGATGACTGTGAATATGACGATCCAGACCACATCAACGAAGTGCCAGTAAAGAGCCGCAAGGTCTACGTCCAACTCTTTTTCTGGGCTGGCTCCGCCTTTTCGGAAGGAGTGGAATAGGAGAGACAGCAACCAGATCACTCCCAGCGTCACATGCGCGCCGTGGAATCCGGTGAGCGTGAAAAACGTGGTGCCGAACAGGTTCGTGCGCGGTGTTAATCCGTGTTGAACAAAGTCTCGAAATTCGAATACCTGGAAAGCCAGGAATGTCGCACCCATGATGGCGGTGGACGCTAACCAGATGCGATAGGCTTTGATGTTGCCCCGGGTCAGAGCGGCATAGGACAGCACCATGCTCATCGAGCTCATCAGTAGAACGAAGGTGCTGACCGATGTGATAGGAATGCTGAACACATCTTCAGGGAACGGGCCCACGAGGCTCTTACCCTGATAGACCAGATATGTGGCTATCAAGGCCCCAAAGAACATGCAGTCGGACCCGAGGAATGCCCACATCAGGAGCTTTCGGTGGCTCAGGCCTGTCGATGTGGCCTCGTGTTCCCCTCCGTGGGGCATTGATGGTGCGTGTGCCAAGAGTTAGCCTCCGCTCTTAATGGGAAGAGTGTTCATCGTCGGGGTCAGGGTCGTTAACTGGCTCGAGCGCCCATGCATAGACACCTATCATGCCGATCAGCACTCCTGCCGCAGCCAGGACGAAGTTGTAAATTACGCCGTTATACACAACGCCGTATCCTGCAATGAGCAANCCGATGCTGACAACGATAGGCCAGTAAGACGGCTGTGGCAGGTGAATCGAGTGTTCTTCTGGCTCGTAGCCTGATCCACCGGACACCGGCACGGGGACGCCGATGCGTCTGCGCTGTTTTTCTTCCCACCATTCATCTCGGTCTGTGATTTCTGGAATCACCGCGAAGTTGTACTCAGGAGGCGGCGAAGAAATGGACCACTCCAGGGTTCTTGCGTCCCAGGGGTCGCCGGACGCTTTCTCGCCGTTCCTCCAACTATTCACAAAGTTGTACACGAAGAGCAGNATGGANGCTGCCAACATCAACGANCCAATCGTGGATATCAGGCTCCAGAACTCCCACCCCATGTTTTCCTGGTACGTGTAAATCCGCCGAGGCATGCCGTCAAGCCCGGTGAAGTGCATNGGGAANAAGGTGATGTTTTGAGCGATTAGCATCGACCAGAANTGCACTTTGCCTAAGCCNTCGTTGTACATCTTGCCGGTCATCTTGGGGTACCAGAAGTAGATTCCGGCGAATATTCCCATTAACGCGCCTCCGAACAGCACGTAATGGATGTGGGCGACGATGAAGTAGGTGTCTTGTTGCTGNGCGTCGGAAGCGGCGACGGCGTGCATGACNCCNCTGATCCCGCCCATGATAAACATNCCGACGAATCCCAGGGCGAATAGCATCGGNGTCTTAAAGTTGAGGGACCCGCCCCAAATTGTCCCCAGCCANTTGAACACCTTGATGCCCGTNGGNACGGCGATCATCATGGTGGTGAANGTGAANACGGAGTTTGCCACCGGGCCCAAACCNACGGTGAACATATGATGGCTCCAAACCATCCAACCCATNAAAGCNATGACGACTCCCGCGACAACCATAGTGCCGTATCCGAACAACGGTTTCTTGGAAAAGGTTGGTAGCACATCCGACACGATTCCCATCGCAGGTAGTATCAGGATGTAAACTTCNGGGTGGCCGAACACCCAGAANAGGTGNTGCCANAAAATCGGTTGGGCTCCTGCGGCNACGTTGAAGAAGTTCATNCCAAATGTGCGATCGAACATCAACTCGATAAGNGCAACNGTGATCACAGGGAAGGCCAACACCAGCAGGATNGCTGTAAGGAGCGTCATCCAGGTGAACATGGGCATACGCATCAAGCTCATGCCTGGGGCCCGCATGTTCACNATGGTGACGATAAAGTTGAATGCCGCTGCCAGCGAAGCAACACCCAACACCTGAAGGCTNATGACCCAAAGGTCAATGCCGTGGCCTGGGTTCGCCGNGATGCCGGTTAAGGGCGCGTAAGAAAACCAGCCGGCATTGGGAGCTCCTCCTGTGATCCAGCTAATTTTTAGAAGAAGCGCGCCTGCGAGGAACGTCCAGAAGCTGAAAGCGTTTAATCTNGGGAACGCAACGTCGCGGGCGCCAATNTGGAGCGGCACCACGAAATTGAAAAACGCTGCGCTCAATGGCATCACCGCAAGGAAGATCATCGTCGTCCCGTGCATGGTGAATAGCTGGTTGAAAATCTCAGGCGATATGAGATCTNGTTCGGCCTGCACCAGCTGAGCCCTTATGAGNAGCGCTTCCANTCCGCCGGTCAAGAAGAGGATGAACGCGGTCACACCGTACAAAATGCCGATGCGTTTGTGATCGATTGTCGTAATCCAAGNCCAGACACCCGTAGGGTGAACGGGTCTNGGAATTGCGAAGGGCATGGTGCTCATCCGTGGCCTCCNTTGGAATTGCTCCAGTGGTGCATGTTGANTTCCTTAANCGATAATCNTATTCAGAGCTTATTTCAGGCTGGACANGTAAGCAACGAGCGCTGATATNTCAGGCTCACTGAGCGCTTNATTNNNGTCTGTATATACAGCAGCCTGCNTGNCCATAAAGTTGCCNGGTTTTGCGTTAAGNGGGTCTTCGAGCCACTCTCTCAGGTTGGCTTGAACGAGTGAAGGATTGACCTCGTCGAACTCGTCTCTGTTTTCGAACACGCCAGCAGCCAGCGTCGATCTGCTGGCGACATGGGTGAGATTGGGTCCGANTCTACCCGANGAGCTCGGATCGGTTGCATGGCATCCGGTGCAACCAGACTGTTGGAATATCTGTTTGCCAGCGGCGATGAGTGGGTCTGAAGATTCTTTGGCGGGTTCGGCCTGTGCGAGCAACCAGGCGTCGAAATCTTCACGNGGCTCGGCGATCACTCGAAANCGCATAAGCGCGTGAGCCACGCCGCAAAACTCGGCGCATTGGGCATACAGATATCCNGGGGTGTCGGCCTGCAGCCACATATCGTTGCNATTGCCGGGCACCATATCCACCTTGCCGCCAATTTTGGGCACCCAGAAACTGTGGATCACNTCGACCGATTCCAACCGNATGTTGATCGGCTCGCCCGTCGGGATATGCAACTCGTTAGCGAATACAATCTCTTCATCCGGGTTCACAGGATGAGGGTAACGGAACTCGAACCACCACTGGTGNCCGATAGCATCGACCACAAGCCCGCCTTCGGCCGGNGTGCGTGGGGAGTTGGTGTTGTCGAAAATCGTGATAATCGTGGGAATTGNAANCAAAATCAAAAGGGCGGCAGGGATCACTGTCCANGTGANTTCCAGTGTGTTATTGCCGTGAGTTTGGTGGGGCATCTCGTCATCACTACGACGTCGAAACTTGATGATCGCGTAGATCAACAGTCCTTCAACTAACACGAAGACGAGAGCTCCAGCCGCGAAGATTATCCAGAACANATTCAACTGNGATTGGGCTACCGGACCCAAAGCTTCAAATGTGGATTGNGGATNGGATTGGTTGCAGCCGAACATCAGCGCCGCAAACACCNTCAACANTGTCAGGCTGNCGATATTTTTCGGGCGCCGGCTGAAATTCANNATGTTTATCGGAGTCCCCNTCACTGATCTTGACGCNCGCCGTTTCCAGCGTGNGACATCGGTTACAAAATCTACCAAAGCGTTAGGTTACAGTCAAGGTGTTTGTCTGGCGNCGTGACGCCAATCGGTAGCCCANTAGGATGGATATTCATTCNGTGTCATGCGACGCTGTCCACAATAATAACCATGAACAANGCGCCCAGGTAGGCGAGCGAGTACAGATATGTTGACTTAGCGCTCTCGATGCCGGGCCTTCTCATGAGGCGCCATGCGAAGTACACAAAGCCGATCCCGAGCGCGGCCGAACCTCCCAGATAANTCCATCCGACCGCTCNTGTTGTGAAAAACATCACTGTNAATGCCAGCAATATCCANGAATANAGAAAGATTGAACGTTTNGTTTCGTCGACCCCTGCCACGACCGGCAGCATCGGAACTCCGGCTCGTTGGTAATCGTCTTTCAGGATCAAGGCTAACGCCCAGAAGTGGGGAGGAGTCCAGAAAAANACNATTGCGAACANATAGAGCGCTGGAAGTCCCATCTCTCCAGTCACAGCGACCCACCCGACCATCGGAGGAATTGCTCCTGCCGCTCCGCCAATTACGATATTNTGCGGAGTGGTTCGTTTGAGGCTCTTGGTATAGACGAAAACGTAAAACAGAGTCGCGCTNAGCGTAAGGGCGGCGCTCAAAATNTTCACCATCGAACTCAACAANGTGAACGCCACGATGTTTAGAGCNATGCCGAATATCAAGGCATGATTGGGTTGAACGCTGCCGAGAACAACTGGACGATTNNGGGTGCGCTGCATTCGTTCGTCTATGTCGCGGTCGAGNTANTGGTTAAGAGCGTTGGCGCCGCCAGCGGCCATCGCCCCGCCTCCCANAACATAGANTGTGAGTTGCAAGTCTGGGACGCCTTTTGTGCCTAAGAACATCCCNCCNAGCGCCGTAAACACTAACAACAGAATTATTCGAGGCTTTGTGAGAGCAATGTAGCCCCAGAAGACGCTTTGNCTGGATAGAGTTNCGGTAGCCATTGACGTTTTNCGCTAAACTCCTTGGCGGCTGATAGCGANGCTNGTTTGGGTTAAATACAACCGCGGCAAGTATACCAGAGACGACATGAAAATAAGAGCAACCCAGACCAGAGTTGCGGCGCTCAGATGAATGGCTTTGGTCTCGGCTGTGAANCCTTCCCAGACAGTGACAGCGCCGAGTATNANTTGCGCGGCAAAAATTAGCAACNNTGCCGCCCCCGACCAGGCNACANACGGGATGGACGCCATGCGCGACAGAGCGTTGATCGACGTGNCCACAAGCAATATACCGACNAATGCNACAACGAACCGATGGCNCATGTTGATGGCGTAAGAGGTNCCTTCNGGCATTCGGTTGCCATCGAGACATCCAGGCCANTTCGGGCAGGAGGAGCCTGCTCCGTATCCGACCATATACGATCCAGAAAGTATCAACGCAAACACCCCAATCANGGTTGCGACTACGAGCAACTCCAGGTGGATNANGGAAGGGCTGNCGTACGCTTCACCNGCAAGANAANCCTNAGAATGCCAACCAGCCACTGCCGNGACGATCAGGCTTGCCACAAGCANTTCTGCGACGCCGAGATGGAACAGCACAAACCACCAGNCGAGTTCCGTGAGNACTGTGGCNCCGCCCAGCCCAGCGGCGATCAAAACAAGCGCAAATGCTANTANCGANGGAACAAATACCCANCGTCTATNTCGGTAGTAAAACCATGNGATGNNGGTGGTTCCCAGAACCAGGAGGCTGAGAACCGAGGCTGATAGCCGGTGCGAGTACTCTATCAAGGTGGCGACCTCGAATGGAGGGATCAACTGACCATGGCATAAAGGCCAGTCGGGGCAGCCCAATCCTGAATCCGTCACTCTCACCACNCCGCCCAANGTAACCTGACCGAATGCNGCCAATATGGCCGTNATCACCACGATTCGGAAAACCGATTGAGTCCTATCCGACGACACGGGGATTCACCGATGGCTAGCGGGTAGTCTGGTGTAATGGTCAAGGACGCGCGAATCAAGTTTCACTAAGGCCTTGAGTAAGTATGTGCAATATTTCACGAACGAACATTATCACACGAGAGAGCAGGGCGTCAACAGATTTTGGATCATCAACTGAAGATGATCCGCCAGCAAATTATGATGCAGCACACGTGTATAGATCAGCGACCATATATGGTCGAATTTTCTAGCATGCGAACAAGCTCGGCGCCGAACTTCAACGACCTGTTGGCTCGAACGAACTGGGATGAAGGATTCGCCTTGACGCGCCAATCGACTCGCCACTAAAATTAGGCGACCGTCACACCGTTATTGGCCGCCATGGCGGCCAATAACGGTGTGACATTTCGTGGCCCGCTAGCTCAATTGGCAGAGCAACTGACTCTTAATCAGTAGGTTCCCGGTTCAAGTCCGGGGCGGGTCAC
>PAIW01000039.1 GCA_002710885.1 Chloroflexota bacterium
TTTTCATCGAAGACGCAACTTGGGCCAAGCTTGAAGGGTTAGCTGAAGAATACGGAGTTACAGCGGAATTACNCCTCTAGCNTCTAAACGTTNNCAATGTATGTNGGCATTCAGCGAAAATGGGNCAGAAAGCTAATGGGGATTCGGCGCTGATTGTGGGCACTCTCTGAGACAGTGATTGTGCAATCGTCTGCGCTGAGTGGCAATCCGAGGGCAGGACCTGANTATGCTGGGTGACACGCCCGTGCCGGCCCTTCAGTTATTGGGAACTGGCGCAGGTTATGCCCCAATGCGGTCCACATTCGTAGTTTGGGTGGAGCGTTGGTTCAATGACATCGGCNTCCCCGCAAAAGCCGATCTTATCGGTTTCAACAACATGGTTGGGCAACTAATTAGTCCAACTTNCGACGCTGNCCTCGACATGTGGATATTAGGCTGGATGGACAGCTTTTTCCACACACGATTCGGTGAGGCCGGAAGCGGTGGCTTGAACTTCGTCGGATACTCGAACCCTGAGTTCGACGTCCTCGCGACGCNACTCCAGGAAGAAACCGATCTGGTGAAGGCTCAATTGCTGGTCCGCGACATGCAATCGTTCCTGGCCGAGGACCTGCCACACATCACTTTGTTCTCTACCACGATTTCGGATGTGTTCAGGTCTAGTCGGGTCAAGTTCCCCTACACCAACNTTTTGGACGGTATCCAGGTGAGCAGCGGACTGTAATGCAGAGTGCTGATTCAGTAGCGTGAACGCCAATCAACCAGTCGTAGTTTAAGTTAAGGGGGCGCCTCACATTCGGAGGCGCCCTCTTATTTTCTATGAAACCAGAAACTAGTTACGAAGTGCCAACCTCTGCGGACGTGTCTCTTAGATAGGTCNGTCGGATCACCAACTCTGGTATGGCGGCCCTTGACGGAAGCCTTGCTATCATCGTGATTGCTTCTGCGGCGTCTTCTGCTGTGACCATGGTTTCTCTGGCGTCAGCGGACGGATTCACTGGCCGCTTGTCAAGAATGGGAGTGTCGACCTCGCCAGGGATCACAACGCTGGCTCGAATTCCGGTGTTACGTAGTTCGGCATTCAGGAATTGTGTAAAGTTGATGACCCCAGCTTTTGCGGCGCCATAAGCCATCCCGGCAAGCAAACCTGGGGTAACTCCAGCCAGAGAAGATATGTTGATTATCGTCCCCTCACCTGCCTCAAGCATCGCCGGCACAACCGCCTGAGCGCATAAAACCGATCCCAAGACGTTCGAGTCGAATACGCTTTTCATCTCTTCAGATGTGGTGGTCAACAGCTTGCGATGTATCGAGCTGTGGCCGGCATTGTTAAGCAAAATGTCAATTTTCCCATGCTCGGCCAGCACCGATTCCACCATTTCNTTGACGCCACCNTCGTCCGTGACATCGAGACCGAAGGCTGTCGCCTTGCCTCCTGAGGATTCGATTTCGAATTGAACCTCTTCCACCTTAGAAGCTGTGCGGCCTACCAATACAACAGTCGCTCCTTCACCAGCCATCATGATCGCCGTCGCCCGGCCTATGCCGCTGCCTCCCCCTGTGATGATGCAAACTTTTCCTTCGAGTCCCATGTAATAATTCTCCTGCTATCGAAAATCTCCCCCGATANTGAAGCAACGGCGACGAAATGTCCAGTTCTACCGAACGATGGACAATCCCACCAATCCCAGAGCCACCAATAACAGGCCGACCAACTGGTTAGGAGCAAGACGCTCTTTGTATAGATACACTCCGCCGAGAACAGGGATTATCGGATAGATTGTGGACGCCGCTCCAACTATCGAGATGTGGCCGACCTCCGCTCCTCTGGCGAAGGCGAACAGCGCTCCGGTCTCTAGCAGTCCGACCGCGACGACAGCTACCCCCATTGACCATGTTAGATGGCGCCACGGCCATGCGCGACGCCAAGCCGCCAACGGCAGAAGCATGGAAAATAGGAACACTCTAGAAAAATACAGTGGCAAGAACCACCCAAGGTCTCTCGATAAGGCTCCAATGCTGAACTGCCATACGCCTGCCGCCACAGACGCGAACACTGCCAATGCGATTCCTANACCAACGATCATTTGGCCCGACATCAGTGAACGGAAATCGGTCGACAGCAATACAACTCCGCCAATGATCGCGGCGATGCTGGCAACTTGCCAACCGTTGAGTCGTTCTCCCAACAGCACGACCGCCATCAATANGATTATCACAGCGTGGGCTGCCAGNATCGGACCCACAATCGACACAGGGCCAATTTGCAAGGCTTTGTAAAATGACAGATAGAATCCCAGCATTAGCAAGGACATACCTGCCAACAGTGCCCAATCTCCAACAGAGATCAAACCTATGTCGGTTCCTCTGAACAAATAAAATGAGTAGGCCGAGACTGTGATGAACTGAAATGCCACCGTGCTTCGAAGCACGCCGAGTCGGCGAACCACCACGGCGGCGGTCACGTCAGAGATTCCGAGCCCAATGGCCGACGCGAGGCCAAACAATACGCTCTCAATAATCATTAACTGCCGACTGTTTTCGCCAAACGATTAGCCNGTCACAGCGACACCAATGGCCGAACCGACAGCATAAGTTACCGCGGCTGCAAGCCCNCCGGCGATGAACATCCTGATTCCGCCCCATGCCACACTTCGCCCTGAGTTTGCGGCCACCACTCCGCCGACTAGCAGCAACGCAGAGGCGCTCAATGCCGCGCTGACTACGAGGGCCACAGTTGCCGTGCCTCCGAAGATGTAAGGGAGTATGGGCAAGACCGCGCCCAGTATGAATGCCATGAAAGAACTCGTGGCCGCTCCCCACGGGGAACCCAGGTCATTGGGNTCCAAACCTAGCTCGTCACGCACTTTGGCGTCCAGGGCCACTTCTGGTTGNGCCATGATNCGTTCTGCAACGATCCTCGCCTCATNAGGCGTCAGACCNTTGACTTCGTAATTCCGGGCAATCTCGGCCATCTCNTCTTCGGGCCACTCCTGNAGTTTGGCAGCTTCGATTCTGATNTGGTGCTCNTAGATATCCCGCTGAGATCGGACTGANACGTACTCCCCTGCTGACATCGAGAACGCACCNGCCAACAATCCCGCAACACCNGCCAGCAGGATGAAATCGGCGTTNTCAGTGCCNCCTGCGACGCCCATGACGAGGCTNAAATTGGAGACCANCCCGTCATTGACTCCCAGGATCGCAGCGCGCAGGTTTCCGCCNCCNACGAATCCAGTGATCGGATTGCCTCCGGNTCGCGGCNNTGAATCACCGTTTGTTCCNAGGGTGCGAAGAACACGGGCGTGCTCNCGTTCTTCTGGCNCCAAATCTTTGGCTTCCGGCTCGTCAGCATACATNCGAAGTTCACGCGCTTCGCTTTTAAGCAGCCAGGGAATGACCCGGCCGGTCCCAAANAGACNCGCCGCGGCTCNGTAGGCCCAGATACGNAGACCNCTGGAACTGGGTTNCACAACGTCNGNATCCAGTCCCAGTTTTTCCGCCCAACGAGCGGCGTGCCGAAGTTCACCTTCCATTAGCGTCCGAAAAGCCTNAGCACGGTCTGCATCCTGCTCNGANTCCGCCAGCGCTTTGTAGGTCGCTGCGGATTCCAATTCTGATTTCAGAAATTTTTGATATCGACGTTTGTCTAGCAAATTCAGTTGCTCGTGAAATTTACAGGCGTGTTCCNGNCCTGGTTTGAATNNNTGATATGAGGTTGCGGCGTTTCGNGNACCAAGCNNTAGATTCTAACAGTTTGNTGTGNGCTTTAGCTCAACCTGTCCGNTTTCAGACGCTCCAAAACGCATTAGCGTTCATGCTCAGACCGATATTGNCAGCTTTTCACGGATTGCTTTCANTCGGTCCATATTTNCCCTGTCTGGACCTTTCTTGTCCGGNCCAGGCACCTCCAGAAGNAACGGGACGTNTTGGAAAGCCGGGTGCGACATGATGACCTCGAACCCGTNGAGTCCGATATAACCTTCNCCTATGTTCTCATGACGATCGATGCCTGAGCCNTGCTCGACCTTCGCATCATTGGCNTGAACGGCGACCAGNTTNTNCAGGCCAATCTCCCGGTCGAACTCCTCCATCGCGGCCTTCACTCCNTCGGTGTCGGCGATGTTGTATCCGGCTGCGAAGCAATGTTCNGTGTCGAGGCATATCTTGACCCGTTTGTCGTCGATGGCTTTGACCATTCTNCCTAATTCGACGAACGACGCCCCGATGTGCGCGCCCATGCCTGCGCTGTTTTCNATGATGAGCGANACGTCATCCGGACTNCGGCTCAATGCCTCATTGAGCGTGGTAGCGGCCTGATCCAGAACGGCGTCAAANCCTNTNCCCTTGTGGCTTCCNCCATGGAAGATCACACCTTCGGCGCCCAATTTGCTGGCGGCGACAAGATTATTGATGAGACAGTCTATGGATTTCTCGACGATCTCTGGCGAGCCGCCGACATTCACCAGGTAGCTNCCGTGGANGAACACCGGGCCAATNCCCGTCGATTCGCCTCTTTCTCNAAACTCCAATGNCTGNTCCTCNGTAGGCATTTTGAACTTCCANGCCCGCGGCGAAGAGGCGAATATCTGAATNGTTTCGGCGCCTATANCCACCGCNTTGTCNAAAGCTTTGGCAGGGCCGCCTGCCGTCGATACGTGTGCCCCAAGTCTCATCATCCTCTCCAATTTTCGAANTCTAATATCGNNTGNAANCCNCAGATTCTATGTGCTNGAAGGCTAATTATCTAGGCGCTTGCACAGCCGTTTCCGAACTGGCTGTNNAANGGTGACNCAANTTGTTTGTTGANNCNNNCCGGATGGTTTGCCGACTGCTCATCGCTGACTTATAATCCGGNTATCAATTTANTGAATCAAATTCAAAGTTNGACGACCGGTAGNGAGACAGGAGACCGCAATTTATGGCAATCAAGACGATCGCGATTCTAAGCCCCGGAGACATGGGCCACGGAGTCGGCATGGCTCTNGGCAAGCATGGCTACGACGTCATCACCTGNCTGGCCGGAAGAAGCCAGAGAACCCGGGACTTGGCNCAAGCNGGCAATTTCCGNGAGGTTCCGACCCTCGAAATTTTACTTGAAGAAGCCGACTTGATATTGTCGATTCTCGTGCCGGCTCAAGCAGAAGGCGTGGCTCAGTCCGTAGCCGACGCCATGCGAGATTCGGGCATCGGAAAGCCTTTCGCCGATTGCAACGCCGTGTCGCCAGAGACCTCGAAGCGACTGGAATCGATAATCAATTCGGCTGGAGGCGACTACGTAGACGCGGGCATTATCGGAGGATCGCCGGCCAGGGGAGCCGAGCCTCGCTTTTACACATCCGGGCCACACTCGAGCATCATGGACGAACTGGATGGCCAGGGAATCGCTATCCGAAACGTAGGCGGTGAGGCAGGCCGTGCGTCAAGCGTCAAGATGTGCTACGCGTCATTCACCAAAGGCACATCAGCCCTTCAGGTCGCCATGATGACTGCCGCTCAATCGCTGGGAATCTACGAGGAATTGGCCGCGGAGTTGAGCTCCAGCCAACCGGAAAACCTATCGAGAATGGAAGGCAACGTTCCGAGTCTCCCATCAAATGCTGGCAGATGGATAGGCGAGATGGAGGAAATAGCGGCGACCTTTGATTCTGTCGGCGTCACTCCACATTTCCATCTTGGCGCAGCCGAAATATTCCGGCTATTGGAAAGCACACCATTTGCCCTAGAATCTCCAGAGACTGTTGACCGTTCGAGGACATTGGCCGACACAATCAAAGTTGTTGCAGAATACCTGCCTGCTGACTTGGAATCCGCCGACTGAGGAGCAATCTTGAAAGCTTTGTTCGTGAAGACACCCGACGATGACCCTGAACTGGAACTGCGAGACGTCGAAACTCCGGTTCCCGGTCATGGTGAAGCGCTGGTCAAGGTATCTTCCGCTGGAGTGTGCAGTCACGACGTCGCGATTATGCGTGGCCTGCTGCGNCGGGGAGTCGATCTTGACGTCATTTTGGGCCACGAGATCTCAGGCATAGTCGATGCCGTCGGCTCTGAGGTCGAAGGTATTGCTGTCGGCGACGCAGTGGTTTCGACCTTGACTGTATTCTGCGGCGAATGTGACCGTTGCATTTCCGGGCAGGAATATCGCTGTAGGACAGGTCACGGCCTGGGTCATGGCGTGAACGGCGGGTTCGCCGAATACATCGTGTTGCCGGAGCGATGCCTGATTCCATTGCCGGAGGGCGTCTCCGTCGAACAAGCGAGTATTGTGGCCTGCCCGATGGGNGTTGCGTTGCAAGCGCTAAAAGACGTGGCCCGCGTTCGGCCCGACGAAACCGTGTTGGTCACAGGAGCGGGGGGTGGTCTGGGAATCCATGCGTTGCAGATTGCTGCGGCCCTGGGGGCTCAAGTCATGGCGGCAACATACTCNGAAGACAAACTGACACTTTTGGAGCGTTTCGCCCCCGGCCAAGTTATTCTGGGAGGAGAGTTAGATTTCTCGGAGCTTGTTCTGGCCTTCAGCGAGGATCAGGGCGCCGATGTGGTCATCGACACGGTGGGATCAGCCGTGTTCTACTCCGCCCTTCGAAGTCTTGGTCAGTTTGGGAGAATGGTTCTCCTNGGTGAGGTCGAGGGAGGGAGGGTCAGTTTCAATCTGACCGAAGTGATATTCCGTGATGCGGCAATCTTAGGCTCTAGTGGGGCCAGCAAAGCCCATATTACCCAGGTTCTCGATCTGATATTAGAAGGCAAGTTGGAACCGGTCATCTCCCATCGAGTNCCATTGTCAGACGCCAAAGACGCCTACCATCTCGTTCGAGACCGAGAATCCATCGGNAGAGTTGTGTTGGCCCCTTGATCTAATTTTACGACGACAGGCTTGCCTCAACAGGCCTTCTGAGAATAACTCGCTTGAAGTCTCCGTATTCCCACGAGATCAAAGCCTGGCTGGCGATCGCTATGGAGCTGTATGTTCCAACCACCACGCCGATGAGTAGGACCAGCAAAAATTCCCTAATCGTCGAGCCGCCGAAAAGCATCAGGGCCATTAGCGTTATCAGCAACGTCAGGCTCGTGTTTAGTGAGCGACCGATCGTTTCAGATATGCTGAGGTTCACAACCTCCGACAGTTCACGGTTCGGGAACGTCAGAACGTTTTCTCTAATTCTGTCGAATACCACAATGGTGTCGTTCACGCTGTAACCGATGACAGTCAGGATAGCGACGAGGAACATCGTCCCGACTTCCATTTCAATTAAAACGCCCAGAATGCTGAATATGCCAATTACGATGATCGCGTCATGCAGCAACGCAACGATTGCCGCAGCCCCGTATCTGAACGGACTGGGAACGTTCCGAAACGCCCACCACACGTACAGGAATATGCCGACAGCCGCTGCCAAGATTGCGTAGATGGCGTTTAGAATGGTCTCTCCGGCAACTACTGGCGACACCAGATCAAACGACAATTGTTGAACCCCGTTGGGTGACAGATTCCTTTCTGTGTCTGNTAGAACTGCCACGCGCGCTACTTCATCGAGTTCCTTAGTGCGGATGAAAAAGATGTTGTCCTCTAATTGCTGCACGGTCGCATCAGAGTGGCCCAGGGTCGCCAACTCGGCTCGCAAATCCGTTTGGTTAACCGGATCTGAGAACNCCAGAGTGAGCGTTGAACCGCCTGTGAAGTCGATGCCCTGTCTCAGGCCCGGCGCGATAATCAGAAAAACTATTCCCGGTAGAATCACCAGCGCCGAGAATATGAAAAACCAGCCTCGAAGGCCCACAAAATTCAATGCCTAACTCCTCTGTGCGACCGGCGTGGCGGCCTGTTGTGGTATGTCCGAGGCTCCCGAGGGCAGCCACCAGCTAACCCGCCGTGTGAGCCTGGTCGTCCCNAAAACTCGGAGCAAAGTCCTGCTCACAGTGATCGCCGAGAACATTGACACCAATACGCCAATTGCCAGCGTTACCGAGAATCCCTGAACAATCGTGGCTCCCAACTGATCTGAGAACCAGAATAGGATTCCACAGGTTATTAACGTTGACACGTTGCCGTCCCTGATGGCCGGCCACGCCCGNTCAAATCCAATGTTGATGGCCGAAAGCAGAGTTCTGCCCGATCTCAACTCATCTTTCATTCGTTCGAATATCAGTATGTTGGCGTCGACCGCCATCCCGATTGACAGAATTGCCGCCGCCACACCTGAGAGTGTNAACGTCACAGGCATGATTTTGAAGATCGCCAGGACCATACTAGTGTACAAAACCAACGCTACGGATGCGATTAACCCAGGCAGGCGATAGTAGAGCGTCATGAACACCAACACCAACCCCAGGCCGATGAATCCCGCGACGACGCTCTTGGCGAGGGAATCTTCGCCNAGTATGGCGTCAANGTCGCGCTCTTGGATCAGCTCGATTGGGATCGGCAGGCGTCCTGATTCGAGCAACAGCGCCAGGTCACGCACTCTCTCAACCGTAAAATCCCGACCTGATATTATCGCTGTGCCCGCCGTTATCGCGGTTTGAACTACCGGCGCGATCAACTCATCCTCATCCAAGAAAATAGCGATCTGGTCTGCCAGGCCCGTCGTCTGTTGCTTGAGGACGATATCGCTGGTCGTCTCTCCGAATATTCGGGTTCCGCGATCATTGAATTCAATATTCACGATGGGAATGCCAGACGTTTGATTCTGACCCGGGAATGCTCGAGCCAGGTCGTCGCCTGTCAGCCCAATGTCCTGGTCAGCCTGTCCCTGAATTTCAGTGAAAAACACTCGGGGATTAAGGCCGATTTGCGCCTGCGCCTCGATAGGAGTCGGCACATTGCCCGTCTCCCGATCCGCAGGATATGCGAAGGCGTAGGTCGTCGGCGTCGTAAGCTGCAAGATCGTCAACGGCGAAGCTTCAAATCGAAGTTGGGTCTCGCCTTCGATAGTTATGTCCAATCGACTCGGTATCGAAGGAGAGTTCCCCTCTTCAATCGACGCCGACGCCACGAGGAACGTGTCCAGCAGCCTGTCAAGTACGATTTGGAATTCAGCTGCGCCCTGGGGTGTGAAGTCGATCATCAGCACTAGGGGATTCGGCTCAGAGACTTCAAGGGTGGTAGTAGCAGTTGGCTCGTTCGCCGAGGTTGACAGATCGGGGAAAAAGTCAGCTGTCACGCCCACAATATCATCTTGATTAAGCTGTTCTAGTTCGACGGGCACATTGATTGTGCGGCGCTTAAACTCCAGTCTGGCGGTCTCACCGATTAGGCTTTTCGCTCTGCCCGGATCGGAAACGCCAGGAAGTTGTATGAGCAACCGATCATCACCCAGACGCTGAATAATTGGCTCACCAAGTCCAGATGCGTTCACCCGCCGTTCGATGGTGCGTTTCAGCGCTTCCATTTGGTCTTCAGTGACAGTGACCTGCTCGTTGGTTTGTGGGTCGATCAGTAAAGCCCGATAAACTAAGTGACTACCTCCCTGGAGGTCAAGGCCTAGACTCAACCCAAGGGGAGTGTCTCCACCACGTTCAAAATTGCCCAATTTGATCTCTTGAAANGAGAGAATNGCGGCGGTGANCGCCACTAGGANGACAATTATGATGACTGTTCTGCCGAATCTACGCACNGCCGTCCTCCGACTCCAGATATTGTGTAGCCAATCTAANTGCCTCTTCTATTGTATTCACTTTGCCTGTCGCCTCGGCTTCTCCAACAACGGAAAGCACATCCCCGATTTTCGGGCCGGGCGATANTCCAAATTCGCGCATTATGTCATTGCCATCGAGCANCNCTCTCGGNTGGCTTCTCCGAGGNTTGGTGANATNTTCAATATTTNGNCCGACCTTNAGAATATGNCTGATGACCTTGCTGCCTCGNGCCATNTCGTCTCGGGTCANGTCTGGACCCTTAGCCGCTAGAAAGTCTGCCATGTTCAAGTACAGTGTGTCCAGCGCAACGTTGCCCACATCTCTGAAATATCGATGAATTGCGCGATTCGTCGGCATTTCGTTTCTGGCCGCCATCTGNCGCGGTCTNAGGTGGTGACGGATCATGGNTCCAGTCATNCTGACACCACTGCGCCCGAATCTCATNCGNCGGAGCACTACCTTTGCCATTTCCTCACCAACGGTCGAGTGTTCAAAGAACCGCANCCTGCCGGATNGCTCTATGGATTTAGTNGCGGGTTTGCCGATATCGTGGAGCAANCCTGNCAATTTTANCAGAGTGAGGCGGCTGTGCATGTCCGTNGCNTATGAAGAGAAATATTCGGTCATTCCATCGAACCTGGGCATCATCTCNTGGACGATCCCGCCATTGGGTTCGGAGTCTAGCAATANCTCGACGAACCCTACTGCCTCAACCAGGTGGTTGAACACATCGTAGTAGTGATGCGCTTTGGGCTGAGTGACACCTCTCGAAGCNTCGATCTCCGGAATCAAAACCGAGAGCAGTCCCAGATNATCCATNAGACGTATCGANTCGCGCGCGCCTCGTGCNGCCAGAGTCGCAAGCAANTCTTCTCTNACACGTTCTGGNGAGCTCGAAACTATCGAGGTTGAACNCTGNCGAATNAGATCTCGGGTGTCTGNATCAATTTCAAANCCCAGGACTGCNGAGAGACGCACCGCCCTCATCATACGCACGGGGTCNCGGCGAAAAACGTCCTCCTGGACCGCTCGGATGGTGCNTTCTCGTAGGTCTTTTCTNGCGCCATGGNGGTCCAGTATCTCCGANCTTGTCAACGACGACTTGTGGAGCGGAACGGCCATNGCGTTGATNGTGAAATCGCGTCGGGCCATGTCCGANTTTGCGTCGCCGTCCAAACGAGCCACGTCGATGACGAACTCGTCGCCGTCGATGGCTCCCACGATTCGNGCGACGTCCCGTNCCGTGTCCANGGAAACNAANCTCGCGCCNAGANCGTCGGCGAGCTTTCNNGCCAGCATGTGGGCATCGGCTTTAACCGCCAGGTCGATATCCTTCGTTTCGCGACCCAAAAGTGCGTCACGCACGAANCCNCCGACCAAGTATGCNTCGACGTTGTCANCTGCAAGCAACCCTTCCAAAGGGCCGAGAATTGATCTGTTTTCCGATNTCAGAGCAATCATTTCCATTGNNTTAGTTANATCATTCNCCCGTATTATGAAANGANGGNGAATANGCTCNAGATTCCTGTNCGTCNACGTTGTCGCGAGTTCNCGCGATAATNTGACAATGACAGCGCGCCGGGGACATCCACCGGCGCGCTTCAAACGTCGTAGGATAATTTTGGATTTCGGTCAGTTAACCTTGATTGACGCTGGCGTGTCTACTTGGCGAGCACCTGATTCATGTGCGACACCAACTTGATCTGACGGCTCATCATCGTCAGGCGTCTCGTCGTCCGAAGAGTCGGACGACAGAGCGGTCTCAATTTTGATGAGTTTCTCATGGCTTTCAAGATGGTCAAGATATAGAATGCCGTCAAGATGGTCAACTTCGTGTTCCAGCGCTTGGGCCAACAGCTCCTCAGCCTTAAACTTGACCGTATGAAACTCGTGATCGAGCGCCCCAAACCTCACCCACACAGACCGCGTGATTATCCCTCTGTATCCAGGCACGCTGAGGCAACCCTCTTCGATCTCTCGTTCGCCTTCTCGTTTCAGAATCTCGGGATTTATGTATATCCGCGCTTCTTCTTCACCAGGGACTCGAATCACAATCAGTCGTTGCAACTGCCCTACCTGATTCGCCGCAAGCCCAACACCCCCCGCATTATCCATCGTGTCCACCATATCGAATGCTAGTTTCAGCAATTTCTTGCTCACGCTCCGAACTTTCCGGGCGCGCTTTCTCAGCATTGGATGCGGTAATTCTAGGATTGGCAACACGGACAATCTACGCTCCTAAGCCTCTGGTCGGTTTGCTATAATTCTGACACCTGCGAATGGAAATTATAGCTTTGCACGGTAATTCGTGTAAAGTCAGGCGGCCAAGTCGAAGGATGTTGTGGGTTATCGCCACTGGCATCGGAGCTATTTCGATAGCGTCCACACTGGCCTAATTTGCGAGTTCAATTCATGCGCGTTTTGATATCCGGCTCCTCTGGCTTTATAGGCTCCGCATTGGTGAGCCACCTGGAATCAACTGGGCACGATGTTACGCGCCTGGCACGCTCTCGTTCAGGTGTCAACGAATCGTCAGTATTTTGGGACCCTGAACGCGGAGAACTCGACCCGGCAAACCTGAACGGATTCGATGCCGTGATCCATCTCGGCGGCGAGAGTATGACGAGTCACAGGTGGTCTCAGGCTCAGAAGGATCGTATCCACAACAGCCGGGTTAACTCCACCGAGTTGCTGGCCCGCGCTTTCCAGACGGCTACCGATCCTCCTTCGGTATTCCTGTGCGCTTCAGCTTCAGGCTTTTATGGAGACCGTGGCGACCAGGTTCTC
>PAIW01000040.1 GCA_002710885.1 Chloroflexota bacterium
CAACCTGGTTATCTTCGCGCGGTGTTCCCACATCACAGGGTCTGTCCGGTCTTTTTCGTAATCTTCCAGGGAGTCGAAAACTATTGTGGTAACTTAGACCGGTATCTCACCGACGATATTCTGAGAGAGGCTCATTCTTGACGTCGACCTGGCTCTTTCTTCCAGATTTGAACGCACTTCGGCGTACTTTCCCAACTTGGGAATGTGCTTACTAATCTGACGACAGTCATTTGGTTCCTCCTCGGGAGAATTTCTGACCGGTCAGCATTCAGGACTCCGGTGAATCGGAAGCGCGGTTCACCCAAAAGCCTCGATGCTATGGCCGGACAAAATTGAGCGCAAGTCCATCCCGGACTCGCCTAGACTCCTCCTGTCGGTGTGTCCTATTTTTTGTCGTGTTTGGGTGTGTCGAATCTAATGATATTTGTTGTTCACCGGCGAATGCCGAATCGCTCAATCGGCGGTCACGGCAAAGAGCCAGGGTCTCGCAAGACTGACGTCGTTCATCGTATTTTGCGATGGACTCAAGGTCAATGCCCTACTTGAGGCCGTCCGCCAACCGAAGCGTGATCGTTGGCTTGAAGGCGGCGGAGACCTGTGAGAGAATCCGCCTGTAGGTCAGGAGTCAGAGGAATATGTTCCGATCTAAGCCTTTTGTGTACATAACGTTGGCGGAATTCATAATTCGGTCTGCGTATCAGATGGGCAAAATCCCTCTGTTGCCGATATTCGCGGCGTCTCTAGGCGCAGGGCCTGCGCTGCTGGGTTTCATCGTTTCTGTCTCAACCCTCACCGGGATGATGCTAAAACCCTTCTTCGGGTTCTTGTCGGACCGATGGGGACGCAAAGTATGGCTGATCGTAGGCACTACCTTCTTCGTCGTCATACCTTTCATGTATCAGTTCGTGAACACGACTGAAGCGTTGTTCGCCATTCGAATGATTCATGGTCTCGCAACCGCGATCTATGGGCCAGTGACGTTAGCTTACGTAGCCGAGTTGTCGAGTGAGGGACGCGCAGAGCGCCTGGCTTGGTTCAGCAACGCTCGCAGCGCCGGATACATCGTTGGGCCAGTTATTGGGGGGTTGATGTTGTTGAGCATGGATCCAAGGTGGGTGTTTACTGTTGTTGGCCTGATGAGCAGTGTTGCATTTATTCCAGTTTTGCTTCTGCCCGAAACTCACTTCGGGTCGACGAAGAAGCGACCGCCTATTGCGAAGCACGCGATGGAGGCCCTATGGACGGGAGGCCGCAACGGAGCGGTGTTGTTGGCCGGTGGTATGGAGGCTGGGACCTTCATGGCGCTTTACGCTACCAAGGCGTTCCTGCCCATTTACGCGCTGGCGGCAGGATTCAACGTAGCAGTCGTAGGCACATTCTTTGCAGTGCAAGAAGCTGCCCACATCATTGTCAACCCGGTCGGAGGCCGCTTCGGAGACAGGTTCGGGTATTTCTTCGCAATACCGATAGGGATGGTCACCATCGCGATCTCAGTCCCGTTGCTGCCGATAGCCACCAACACCGTCTCGCTTATGTCCGTGGCTGTGGCGATGGGCGTGGCGCAGGCGTTTGTGTTTCCATCGACTATCGCGATGGTGTCCGCTCAGATCAAAGAAGGGAACATTGCAACGGGCATAGGTCTTGTCGGAACTATGAAAAATGCGGGGAAGGTGGCAGGACCGATCATCGCTGGCGGACTCATTCACTGGCTGGACTACACAATAACGTTCCGATTGTTTGGTCTGGCGACGTTGATGGGCGCGGCGTTCGTGTGGTGGCGGTCACGAGGCGCAGGACGTGCCCAATATGCTGCGACTGTGACCTCAGAGGTCGCAGACGCCTCGACGGGCGATTGACGACAAGACCGGTTATTCTAATACACTTAAGGCAGAAACATGCAAAACCTTGATCCCGTGGTCAGAGAAGCGCTTACCATCGACATGGTGGTGGACATAACCACCAATGGCCGCAAAACCGGCCAACCCCGCCGTATCGAAATTTGGGCGCACAACCTTGATGGGCGATTGATTCAGACCGCGTCTCCTGGTCGTCGAAGTTGGTACGCCAACATGCTGGAAACTCCGAAAATTACGTTGCACCTGAAGGGCGAGGTGAAAGCCGACCTGGCCGCCACTGTCCGACCGATACTCGACGAGTCAGAGCGTCGAGATGTTCTAACCCGATTGAACGCGGCTTCGGAATTCCGGCAATCTCAGAACATGGATGTCGAGGAATGGGTGCGGAACAGCTGTCTTGTCGAACTGTCTGTTGAGTGATTATTTCACAGGGAATTTGATGGTGAATGCANGATGACCGAATTGGACGTNCTTGACGTAGANCGGAGGCTTTCACCACNGGTCATCGGACACAAACTCTACCACCACCAGTCCCTTCCNTCTACNATGGATGAAGCACGGCGGCTGGCCGAAGCGGGCGCATCGGAAGGTATNGTCGTCGTCGNCGAAGATCANACCAAGGGNAGGGGCAGGTTCGACCGNCAGTGGATTTCTCCGGTNGGCGTAAACCTTGCTTTCTCGACGCTGTTCCGACCAGAGATTTCTCAACTCCCGTTCATCAACATGGCGGCGGCGCTGGCCGTGTGTGACGCCTTTTGTGATCTGACCGGGCGGTCACCAGAAATAAANTGGCCCAACGACGTTCGGATCGGCGGCAAAAAACTCTCCGGAATCCTCACAGAAACTGAAGTGAAGGGTGGAGAGATTGTTCACGCTGTGCTAGGCATNGGACTGAACGTTAACCTCGACCCCAGAGGCTATCCAGAGATTGAGGAGGTCGCGACCAGTTTCTTCGACGAAACCGGACGCCGCTTCGACAGAGCAGATGCGCTATGCGCTGTACTGCAACATCTCGACGAATACTACAGTGACATCAAGGCTGGAAAGTCACTCACTAAGCTTTGGGCTGGCAGGATGGAAACCCTTGGCAGGCTGATCCANGTTCGATGGAAAGATGACGTGATCGAGGGTGTCGCTCAATCNGTGGACGANCAGGGCAACCTGATTNTGAAAAAGCCTGACGGCTCGTCTATCAAGGTTGTGGCGGGAGAAGTAACGCTCCAGGTATAATACGCCCGGCTTCAAAGAACTCANGAANGANNGGCCGCAAAGACANATTTTTTGGNTGACGGCGGCTTCAATCCGTNATNTACAAANNNTTTTAGGAGGACCGATGCTGGAGGAAAAACTCTCTCTGGAAGGCAAAACCATCGTCATCACCGGAGGCGGAACCGGCNTGGGCCGTGAAATGACTCTGGCTATGGCCTCCGCAGGAGNAGACCTGGTTATCGCGTCTCGACGTATCGGGCCNATAGATGAAGTNGCACAGGCNGCGCGTGATATGGGTCGCCGGGCTATCACCGTGNCCACCGACGTCACCGANNCGTCGCAAGTCGCCGCGCTGATGGAACGCGCTCTGGACGAGTACGGCAAGGTNGACNTTCTGTTGAACAACGCGGGCATCGTTCGAGGCAAGGGCGCCGAGGCCATCTGGGATATCTCAGATGAGGACTGGCGAATCGGCATCGACACNAACATGTCCAGCGCGTTTTTTTGCTCCCGCGCCATCGCCAAGCACATGGTCGAGCGTGGTCAGGGCAAGATTATCAACGTGTCTTCCGGCTTCGGATACAGAGGGGGTCGGGACAATTATATGTACGCTGTTGGCAAGGGCGGCATAGTCCAGCTAACTCGGACACTAGCGACCAGCCTCNGCAGGCACGGCATTACCAGCACATGCATCGTCCCTGGGTTCCTGCCCACCACCGGAACCGACGANTCCAACATCACCCTGCCTCGNGGTGATTTTATCCCCATTGGGCGTGTGGGCCGTCCTTCGGAACTGGGGGCCGTTGCCGTTTTCCTAGCATCACCCGGNTCGGACTACATGAACGGCGAGGCGTTCGCCATCGACGGCGGAGGTCTGGCCGGCGGAGTGGCTCCTACAGGCTACGCGCCGGAAATTCCNCTGGAGATTTANACCTGAGAGATCNGGCTACCAAATTCGAAACNTTTTCTCTCCTTCATGCTTACGGAGAGCGACATCAACAAGAGAGGGCATCNAATGGCTATCCCCCAGGAATGGGACCTAANAGGAAAAACAGCAATTATAACCGCCGACCGACGCGGTTGGACTCCGCATCTGGCTTCCGCCTTGGCTGAAGCTGGAGCAGACGTCGCTGTGGCAGGCTCCGAGAACTCCGACATGANCGACGCGGTGTCAGCAGTAAAGAAGCTAGGCCGAAAATCCGTAGCTATNACGACCAACGTNCGAGATGCCGAGAGCGTGNACTCAATGGTCAGCACGGCNGTCTTGGAGCTAGGGAAATTAGACATTCTTGTTAACAACGCCCGCGCCGAGTTCGGGAAGCGTTTCGAAAAGGTCGAAGAATGCGAGTGGGACACATTGATGGACTTCAATGTGAAGTCGATGTTCCTGTGCTGTCAGGCGGTTGGAAATGTGATGTTGGAGCAGAAGAGCGGTCGAATCGTGAATGTCGGTTCCGCGCTGTCGGTCCGAGGATTGTGGAACTCCGTGGCTGCGTGCGCCGCCCAGGGAGCCATCCACCAGTTGACCTCTTCNCTGGCCCTTGAATGGGGCCGGGAAGGCATACGCGTCAACTCAATAGGCGCNGGCTGGATAACGCCNGAAGAACAGACCGAAGAGAGCCANAAGGAACTCCTTGTGCGCTACATTCCGTCCAGGCGCAAAGGCCACCCCAACGATCTCGCATCNCTTCTGGTCTACCTCGCGTCCGACGCCTGCGACTTCGTGACCGGTCAGACGATATTCATCGACGGCGGCGTCCTTGCCCACGCTTAGGATATTCAGCCTGCTATGGACTTGCAGATAAGAGTCATCCCGAAGGCGAAGCGCAACTCGATTGAGATTGGCGACGATGGCCTGTTCAAGGTCCGAGTCACTGCGGTCCCGGCACGTGGGAAAGCCAACGATGCTGTGATAGCATTGCTCTCGAAGCTGATAGGCGTTCCGAAACGCGACATTCAGATCGTGNGAGGGCACANTGCGCGAAACAAATTAGTGAGGGTAGAGGGCGCGACGNCGAAGCAAGTTATCGAGAAACTTTCCTCGGATTAGTTTGCTAGTTGGCGGCCCGGCNCCNTCATGACAGGGAGCTANNATGTCCATCCTGATTCGACCTGACGACNCGCGACTGACATGGCAAGGCGCGATTTCGCAGAACGTCACAGATGAAGGGGTNGTTCCATGGCGGTTNCCNTTCGAGAAATTGGNNCTATACCCGCCGGAGGCGCTGCAAGAGCGAGCCGTCATGCCAGCCGGGGTGCGNGTGTCGTTTCTAACCGACACNTCTTCGCTCACTGCTTCGATGACGGTNNANTCCGACGACCCGCAATTTGTCGACTTTTATTGCGACGGCCNGCTATTNGCGTCCNTCTCTGCTGATGGCAGTAAGAACCTCAGCGTCACCAGTTTGCCAGCCGGCCAACACCTGATTGAGATGTGGTTGCCCCAACATGGGAAAACGATGTTGAGTTCGCTGGAGNTNGNGGACGGCGCCAGCCTGCTTCCCTACGANGATGATCGACCNAAATGGGTGACTTACGGAAGCTCAATCACGCACTGCAGGGCCGCTGCAAGNCCCAGCATGACCTGGCCTGCGATTGTAGCNAGAGACCGCGGCTTCAACCTGACGTGTCTCGGTTACGGAGGAAATTGCCANCTGGAACCGATGCTTGCTCGAATGATTAGAGACCTACCTGCGGACTATTTGTCGATGAAGGTGGGGATCAACATTCAGGGCTCGCAGAGCCTGAACATTCGCACGTTCAAGCCCGCGATAATCGGATTCGTGTCGATTGTAAGGGAGAAACATCCTGACACGCCCTTCGTCGTGATCTCGCCGATATTCTCGCCGCCCAGGGAGACAACTCGTAATTCGGTGGGGTTCAGCCTGTCGGACATGCGCGAGGAGGTTNCGGAGGCAGTTGGACTGCTCAAGGCTCAGGGNGATGCCAACATTCACTANGTCGATGGCTTGAAACTATTTGGCGCTGAATATGCGGACATGCTNCCCGACGAACTGCANCCANACGCCAAAGGCTACGAAGTTTTGGCTGGGAATTTCGTTGATGAAGTCGCGAGGCCTTTNTTCANCTAAAGNGNTGTTGGCTTGCTACCCTGTAATGATTCTCACGAACGCGGATCGTATGAACGTCANCAGGAGCAGGGCGACCATTGGCGACAAGTCCAGCATCCCCAACNTNGGCANCACACGGCGGATTGGAGCCAGGATNGGCTCTGTAACCTGATAGACGATGTTGAGAATCGGAAANAATGGGNTGGTTGGNCCNACGTTGAACCACGAACTAAAAACGCGGATCAAGAGCGCAATGTAGAGCACAGTGCTCAGAATAGTAACGAACTGGACCAGATATGCTTCCACCCGTCAGCCTCCCAATGCCTTCGACTTCTCGTATGCGGCGTTCACCGCGCTGAATATCGTAGCCCGGAATCCGCCGTCCTCAAAGGCTCTAACCGCCTCTATCGTNGTGCCTCCCGGAGAGGTCACCATGTCCTTTAANACTGCCGGATGNCTTCCGGTCTCTTTCACCAACTGNGNGCTTCCCAGGACNGTNTGGAGAGCCAACTGTCGAGCCACATCCCTTGCCATGCCGAGATACACTCCGGCGTCGATCAGCGCCTCTATGAACAAAAACACGTAAGCTGGGCCGCTCGCGGAGAGCGCGGTCGCCATGTCGATGAGCTTTTCATCGTCGGCGTAGAGCTCTTCGCCCAGAGTGCCGAGAATCTGTTTGGTAGTGGCGCGCTTGTCCTCAGGCACTTCAGGGGCGGCGGTCCACACGCTCATGCCCGCTCCGATCTGCGCTGGAGTGTTGGGCATGACTCGGATTACGGCCTTGTGGTCAAGTCCGTCGGTCAGCGTCTTCATGGTTGCGCCGGCGACGATGGACAGCAGCGCGTTATCTTTGGAGAGTTTACCCTTGAGATCGGGCAGAACGTAAGGCAGGCTCTGAGGCTTGACGGCCAGCACGCTCAAGCCTGCGTCTTCCAGGGCGTCTCGATTGTTGGCGTGGGCGGTGAGTCCGTATGTGTTCTCAAGATAGGCGCGTCGGGCCTCCACAGGTTCACCGACGTGGACGTCCTGAGCGTTGGCTATCTTGGACTCGATTATGCCCCCAATAATGGCCTCGGCCATGACTCCGCCGCCGATGAACGCGATTTGCATTTGCTGTCCTTTGGAAAAGGCTGTCAGGTGTCAGTGAAGTTCTATTAGACCGGTGGCAACCGGTTGTCGCTGGCGATGGAGACGGCCACGCGGATGGACTCCAGCATGCTTGTGGCGTCGGCGATCCCTTTGCCTGCGATGTCGAACGCGGTGCCGTGGTCAACCGAAGTCCGAATGAAAGGCAGGCCGAGGTTCACGCTCACGCTCCTCGCCCAATCAAAGACCTTGATGGGGATGTGGCCCTGGTCGTGGTACATGGCAATAACCGCATCGTACTTGCCGTCTATGGCCTGAACAAACACCGTGTCCGCGGGGACAGGTCCGGTGGCGTCGATGCCCATTGCTCTGGCTTCCTCAACCGCTGGAGTGATCTGTTTTGCTTCCTCATCACCTAGGAGACCGCCGTCACTGGAATGTGGGTTGAGGGCAGAGACGCCTATGCGGGGAGTCTCAAACCCCCACTGCTTGAACGTCTCGTCTGTGAGGGCGATCTTTGCTAGCACGTTTTCCTTCGTCACGTAGTCGCAAGCGATTCTCAGAGATCGGTGGGTGGTCAGATGGACGGTGCGAAGCTGTCGAGCCATGAGCATCGTCGCGACGTTTTTGGAGCCGGTCTGGCTCTGGAAAATCTCCATATGCCCGATATCTTCGTGGCCGGCCAGCGCGCAAGCCTCTTTGTTGATGGGCGCGGTTGCGATGGCCTGGACTTGGCCTGATGCCGCTAATTCTCCGGCCCTCAGTATCCATTCCACCGACGCCTGGCCCGCAACTGGCGATATTTTGCCGTACTCCAGCGCATTGAAATCAAGATTCTCAAGGTCCAGCACGTCGATGGTACCATGCTCGCCCCGAACCTCATCGACATCGTGCGCCAGACGGGTACTGCCCGTTGCGTTGATGAGCCGCAGGGCGTCATCCATAGCGGCGACGCTACCGACCACGAAGGGGCGGCACTTTTCATAGACCCACGGGTCCTGCAATGCTTTGGCGGTGACTTCGGCGCCGATGCCGGCGGCGTCGCCCATAGTGATGGCGACCAGTGGTTTATCGGACATGGGATGTTCGCTCCGTTGTGGAATTGGGCGCTGATTCAAGCTGCTGGCGGCAGGTCATTAGGCTCATTTCATTATACCTCGGCGGGAGAGGGACGGGTAGGTGGCAGCGAGGTATCGGTATGAGGGATCAGGTTGCCAAGATTTATCCATTCAAAGCGAAGGTCAGTTCACATCGCCCCGAGCAACCCGACGAGATTGTGATCGCGGATGACGGCGGATATGCGTTCTATCTGAATATGTGCCATATTACGACCTTCTTCATCATTTAGATCCACGAATGCGAGAACCATTACCTTGAAATAAAATAGGTAAAGAAAACCTGACCGGTAGTCGGCTTGGCATTATTCGATGCTGTAACCGGTTACCCCTTCGGAAACAAGTGTATTGTGATACAGGCGAACAAGTTGGCCTCGATCGTCCTTCTCATGTTGACGGTGAGGCCATGAATTGTAAGGCATGAGATGTCAGTCACGCCCTTCCCGTGCGCCGCAGACGGCCAGTCGATCAAGGTGAC
>PAIW01000041.1 GCA_002710885.1 Chloroflexota bacterium
CCTGCGATCATCCATGCTCAGGCCGTCCAGGTCGGGATCGGTTTCTCGCTTCCATATCAGGACCTGACAGTGGGCGACCCGTTCCCGCTTACAATCTCAGCCATACACCCGGAGGGTCACAACATCATATTCCCAAGACTCCCTGCGGAGTGGGGCAGCTTCGAAGTAATAAACCAGGAACCTGTCGCGACCAGCGTAAACGAAGACGGAACTCTGACCACATCACAGGTAATCGAAGTAGCGCTGTTCGCCCCTGGAGAACACACAACACCACCGCTCAATGTCACAATTCAAAAAGCGGACAGCAGCGTCATTGAACAGACCGTTTGGCCTATCAGTGTCTCTATACTCTCCGTCCTCCAGACGGACGACGCCGAGTTGAGGGACATCAAACCTCCGGCTGAATTAACCGTTCCCTCTCTATGGCCTTGGGCAATTGGAGGAGCCTCGGCCGTAGGACTCTTGGCCCTGGCGGCATTCCTCATATGGCAGCGGCGCACAGCCGCAGATTTGGCTGGCGCGTCCTTTGACCCCAGGTCGCCCTTCGAGATCGCAATGGATCAACTTGATGCCATCGAAGAACTCGACCTGCCTTATTCGAAGCACTTCAAACAGCATTACACCCTGGTGGCCGACACACTCAGAGGATACTTGCATCGCGAATTTAGCCTGCCCGCGCTAGACCTGACAACATCCGAGACCACAATACAGATCCGCAATTCCTCCGTCCCTCCCGAAGAATACAACATCGTGGGACGAATCTTGCGTGACTGCGACTTGATAAAGTTCACTGAATGCCAGCCTGACGAGGATACAGCCTGGGGCGTGGCGCACGACACCAGGTCCNCCGTCAGACGACTCCAACCACAACCCACAACGCNNGTGGAGCCCGNCGANAAACCNCTCAGCGAGGTNNCCTCGTGAGCTTNGCCACTCCNTGGGTTTTGGCTCTGCTTCCCGTGGTATTGGCTCTCGCGCTATACNCGCGATTCGCCCGTGAGAGNACAAAGCCGGCNGGAATGCGATATTCAGACAACAATCTNACNCAGGTCGAAGGGCNGTCCNTGCGCNTNACGCTTCGTCCTTTCCTACCGGCTCTCCGTTGGATCGCGGTGGCATTGGTGGTCGTGTCAGCGGCCNGACCTCAGTTGAGNGAAGCACGCGAGATCATCAGNGGNNAAGGNGTNGACATCTCTCTAGCCCTCGACATATCNGGCAGCATGGGCGCTCTGGATTTCGAGCCTCTGAACCGCCTTGAGGCAGCCACGNACGTGATTGCCGACTTCATCGACCAGCGAAAATACGACCGCATCGGCCTCGTTGTGTTCGCCAGCGAGGCCTTTATCCAAAGCCCACCCACCATCGACCATCGCGTTTTGTCCTTCATGCTCGAAGACCTGGACCTCGCNGCATCCCTGGGTTTGGAAGACGGCACCGCAATCGGCCTCGGGCTGGCGACAAGCGCGAACATGCTCAAAGACTCTGAATCCGTCTCGAAGATCGTCGTCCTGCTCACTGACGGAGTCAATAACAAGGGCAACGTCGATCCCATCACAGCCGCTATCGCCGCAGAAACCCTCGGAATCAAAGTCTACACAATCGGAATGGGCAACCCTGACGGTGTGCTGACCAACCACCGTAGCCCCTTCGGCGACCAGTTGATCATCCAGAGATTCGAGCTTGATGAAGAAACTTTGCAGCANATCGCCGACACCACCGGAGGGCTGTANTTNCGCGCAACANACGCCGAAGGGTTNCGGGAGATATATGACGAGATAAANGAACTNGAAACGTCAGAGGTCGAAGTCCGNCANTTCACACGANACCGTGAGCTTGCNGGCTGGTTTCTCGTGCCNGTTCCTTTGTTGTTGCTGTTTNAATTATTGGCAGGCCTCACTTTCTTCAGGACGCTGCCATGACCTTCGGNCAGTCGGANTTNCTGTTATTCCTGTTGGCGCTGCCAGTCGNNGCGGCAGTCCTGNACTGGTCGCTCAAGAAGCGCGANACCGACATNCTCCGTATTGGAAGCCCTGACCTCATCGCCCGTCTTCACGCGTCNGTNAATCNNCGAGGNCGCACGGCGAAATTCGGACTNTGGTTCATCGCATTTGNGCTGGTGATCGTCGCTNTATCNAGACCTCAATGGGGATCAGAGNTTGAAATCGTCGAACAGGAAGGATCNCAGGTAATGATCGCCCTCGACATTTCCAACAGCATGCTGGCANAAGACATCAAGCCNGACCGCNTGACCAGNGCCAAGCTGGAAATCTCAGACCTCATGTCGAAACTCGGAGGTGACGAAGTGGGNCTGGTTCTGTTCTCGGGAGCGGCCTTTATCCAGTTTCCANTNACTTTCGACTACGTGACNGCCAAATCATTTTTNGAAGACGCGCACCCGGGTATGATCTCGCGTCAAGGAACCGCCATCGGCGATGCCATAGAGACCGCCATCAAGGGATTCGACGAAACGAGAGNCAGCCAAAAGGTGATCGTCATACTCACCGANGGCGAAGATCACGANGGGAATCCCGTGAACGCCGCCAAAGCCGCNGTTGATGAGGGCGTGCTCGTTTACACCGTCGGACTTGGCACTGGCCANGNCCAGCCTATCCCAGAGCCAGGGACGNTCAATGGTAACACNCGATTCATGAGGGATCGCCAGGGCCAGACAGTTCTGTCCCGGCTCGACGAAGACACGCTTAAAGNCATCGCCAACGCCGGGCGTGGNCGATACTTCAGGGCTGGTGGAAGCCCNACGGCGGCAGAATCAATCGCCGCAGAACTCAGCAACCTCGACAAAGTTTCAATACACAGCGAGTTCGAGNCTCAGAGAGTTGAGCGTTTNCAGATNTTCCTCGCCGCGGCNCTGGTCGCGTTGGTGGCTGCGGAATTGATTCCTGACCGCGTNAAGANCAGGTCNCGCCCAACCAATTCAAGCCAGGAGGGNGNACCAGCATGAGACTGCGACCTNTCCTGACCCTTGCNGCCGTGACGNTCGNGTNATTGGCCCTGTTCGCCTGCAACGCTGACAGCCCGCTGGCCGACGGACCGGGGCCGCTNCCNCAACGCGACGGGCCGCTCACCATCACCCAGGGGAATCAAGCTTTCAATGCAGGGGACTATGGAGCCGCTCTGGAAGCCTACGCTCTCGCAGACGAACAGATGCCGGAACGCCCGGAACCAGAGTACAATTCAGGCAACGCCTTGTACCGAATGGATAGCCTCGAAGAAGCCCAAAACCTGTATCAAGGCGCGTTNGCCATGNCTGACGACGATGAGATAAGCAAAAACAGTCTCTTCAACATTGGCAACGTCCTGTTCACATCTGAGCAATATCCAGAGGCAATCGAGGCGTACAAAGAGGCATTGAGAATCGGTCCAACCGATTTGGACGCCAAATACAACCTCGAATTGGCGCTCCTGCGACTGCAAGAACATGAACAACAGCAACAACCCCAGTCCGGAGAAGGTGATTCCGACGAAGATCAACCGCCCGATAGCGAGCAAGAACAGCGACCCGACGAACAGGTCGAAGAGGAAGAGCAGGAACAGCAGCCAGGTCCGGGCGCGTCACCAGATCAACCACCACTGACCCAATCCAACCCTGGGTCCGAACAGGAACCTCAGCCCGTTCCCATCAAAGGACTCACCGAAAAACAGGCTCGACAGTTGCTTCAATCGGTGGGAGAGAACACCGAAACCCTCCAGAGCAAAATCCAACAGGTGTTGATAGTGTCCGGCGCCCCGCCGGAACAAAACTGGTAGCTGAATGCTCACAAAAACCGTCAAACTCACGACCNTCGCGATGGCACTGACTCTGNCGTTGGCAATCCATGTTGGTGCTACTCACGCCCAGGTCATGCCGGTCACGGCGCATGTAGACCGCACCACAGTCTCGACAGACGAAATTGTGACCCTCACCGTAACAATCGTCGGTGAAACGAACGTGCCCTTGCCTGTCCTTCCTGACATCGAAGGGGCGCAGATCATCGGGAGGAGCACCGCATCCCAGATCACCATCACAAACGGCAAAGCCTCTGCCGAATTTAACTTCTCCTTCCAACTCCGGCCTCTGNNAGAGGGCTTGTTGACCATCGANCCCGTCAAGGTCGTGATTAATGGAACCGAGTTCGAGACCCACGNCATCGAAGTAACGGTAGTTCAAGGCACGGGCCGGGTTGGAAGCAGTTCCGTTCCACCCACGCCCACGTCGCGCACCCTCTCGGGCCAGGACTTCTTCGTCGCCGCTGAAGTGGACAACGAAACTCCCTACCTCGGCGAACAAATCGCTTACACGGTCAGGCTATACGATGCTAGATCGTTCGGAGGCGGACAACGGTATCGTGCTCCCGCCTTCACCGGATTCTGGAATATTCAGGACGACGNAAGGCACACATACAACACAGTCACTGCAGGCCGGCGATACTCGGTCACCGAGACTTCGTCGACCCTTTTTCCGACAGTTGTAGGTGAACTTGAAATCGAACCGGCAGTGATGGATATATCCACGAGATTCTTTGGAGGCTCCAGGAGTCCACAGGCCTCCATGCCCGTATCTGTGACTGTCAGGCCATTGCCTCCAGGCGCGCCGCAGTCCTTCACTGGNGCCGTGGGTTCNTACGATATNTCTGCGTCNGTCGACACAAACGACNTNTCCTCAAGCGAACCTGTGATTCTGACGATTAGCGTGTCTGGAAAGGGCAACCTGGACGTCTTGCCCGAACCTGGCTGGCCCGACATGCCGGGTTGGCGCGTGTTCGATAACCCGCCAGACACCGTCACAAACACAACCAACGGCGAGTTCGGCGGGAAGCGGAGTTACCGCCGAGTGTTGATCCCCGAAACAAGCGGATTCCTAAACATTCCAGTCGTAGAGTATGCCTTCTTCGATCCTAAAGAGGAACGCTACGTGACCATTTCCACTCGACCAATCGCGGTGACCGTGTTCCTAGACTCCACGGCGCAAGCCAACGGGTTCCCAAACGCGCCCGCAAAACTGGTAATCGAACAGGCAGACTCAGACATTCGCCATATCAAATCCGCTCCCTCGTCCTTGAGTGTCAGGGGTGAACCACTGACGTCTCGCCCGCTCTACTGGGCGTTGTGGGCTTTGCCCATCGTATTGTTAGTCGCAAGCGCGGGTTGGAGATTTAAGGAACGGCTGCTACTTGACCGCGATGAAGTTGACAACGCGGCCTTCGCCCGAAACACAGCGCTTTCGATGCTCCGATACGCCGAACAATCAGACTCAGACCACTTCGCGGCTTCGGAAGGCGCGTTGATCGCATACTTGTCCACAAGGCTTGATCGACTGACCTACGGCCTAACCCATGACGAAGTCTCCTCCCTGCTCACCCAGGCCAACATCAGTCCCAGTCTGGCGCAGGAAGTAGTTTCACTCCTAAATCTGACACAAGACGGACGATTCGGCCCCGCCGAGTTGGGCGACTCTGTCGAACCGATGCTGCATAAGACCGAGCGTCTGATCGACGAGCTTGAATGGGAGTTCGAACAGTGAAAGTGTTCGCCTTGACAATCGTCTTGCTCGCTATCGGATGGGCATCCTACGGAGTCCAGCCTGCCTTTGCCCAATCTCCATCTCCAGTCAATGCGATGGCATCGGCGAACGACCTCTACAACTCCGAGCGTTATCAGGAAGCCGCCCGGTCCTACGAACGGCTCGTGGGGTTGGGGCACGAGGACGAAGCCCTGTTCTACAATCTTGGCAATGCCTATTACAAACAGGACGACCTGGGTCGTGCCATCCTCAACTACCTGAAAGCCCAGCGTCTTGACCCTCGCGACGGGGACATTCAGGCGAACCTCTCTTTCGTCCAATCTCAGACCGTCGACGAATTGAAGCTATCAGAATATGGCAACTCGCTGACTTACTTCGCCAACGCGATGCCGTTCGAGTCAACCAACACCACCGCCAGTCTGATGCTGGTGGCATGGATCGCGTTCGCAGGTTCCATCGCCTGGTGGGTCGTCAAAGCGATGCCTCCAATCAGGCATCCGTCATTAATCACGGCTGGAATCACCGGCGCTCTGTTGGTTCTGTCAGCGATCTTGTTGACAGGCAGTCTGCAAAGCGAATCTGAATACGACGACACGACCGTCATAGTCGCCAGTGAAGTCGGCGTCATGAGCGGCCCGGGGTCTCAATACACCGAAGAGTTCCTCCTGCATAGCGGCGCCGAAACCGAGCTAATCGAAGTTCGCGGCAATTGGTCGCGCATCCGAGTTCCTGCCACTGACCTCCAAGGTTGGATTCCTCGTCGCGCCGTCGAATCGGTCGTGCCTTCAAACTCATAGCCTACTAGATTACGATCAGCAATTCGGCTGAGCCCGAATTGGGTAGCCAGAACACCTTTCGCTTGCCAGGTTTCTAAGATAGAATGCATGATGAGATATTCATGTCCTATCGTTCACTATTAAGGCCCCACCCTCCAAGTATGCCCCACACCTTTGATGCCTTCCGTCACAGGAGCTTTCGCCTTCTTTGGCCCGCCAACTTCTTCGGGTACATATCTCGGTGGATGCAGATGACGCTGTTGGTGTGGTTTGTGTTGGAAATAACCGAGTCCCCGTTCTACGTCGCGCTAGTTGGCTTTTTCGGGATGGCTCCGTTGCTGTTGTTTGGAGCCTTCGGTGGNGTCNTGGCNGACAGGCTCAACAAACTCAAACTGCTTCTGACCACCCAGGTCATTAANCTTCTNGCGTCTGTNGGGATGATCGCNCTATTGCTCTCTGGACNCGCCGAGTTCTGGCANGCCTACGTCATGGTGTTCATNACCGGNTTGGGATGGGCATTCGACATGCCTGCTCGCCGNNCCATACTTCCCGACCTGATNGGCCGTGAAGGNCTGACCAACGCNATGGCTTTGGACTCNGTNGGCATGCACTCCAGCCGCATGTTGGGNCCNACAGTCGCCGGAGCGCTCATCGCTGTNGTTGATGTCACAGGCGGATTCGTGGCGGTATGCGCCTGCATGGTGATAGCNATCGGTTTCTTGGCCGCCGTCAATATGCCACCCGGGCGGGAAGCGGCCANCACTTCGGCAAACATCTTCAAAAACCTGGCCGAGGGCTTCNCCTACGTNCGNGGCNATCGNGTAATCCTGGCAACCATANTTATCACGGTGTTCATGAACCTGNTGCTGTTCCCGTANATGCAAATGGTCCCTGTCATNTCTACCCAAACCCTCGGCGTCGGCCCTGGACTCATGGGNCTTCTCATGGGCGCNGATGGCCTCGGCGCCATCATGGGATCGATCACAATTGCGTCTATCGGCAACATGAAGTACCACGGCAGGGTCTATCTATACGGATCNCTTNNAGGCCTGGTCATGTGCTTCGTTTTCGCTCTGACGCAAAACTACAATGTNGCGCTCGTCGTGTTGATCCTATTGGGACTCGGAACAGCGGGGTTCGGCACGATGCAGGCAACGATAGTTGTGCTGTCGGCAAAACCAGAGATGCGAGGGCGCGCCCTTGGAGTCATNTCCCTGGCAATCGGCGCNGGACCAATTGGNGCGCTGATAATCGGAGCCATCGCGGATGTCGCAAGTCCGGCGACGGCAATCATGATNCTAACGTCAATTGGATTCGTGACCGTCGGCTTGGTTGGAATCGCCATGCCTCAANTNAGAGGNCAGATCGTCCGATCAGANCCCGAACNAGCCGAAACGNCCCGCCCAGCGCTCCAGAGCGCNGATTGATNTCNCCCNTGNGTTCCGCTTAGCCCCTAANCCCCGAACGACTTTCGGAATCGGTACAGCGTCATCTCAGGTTCCACAGGNGACACAGGAAGATACTCCTCTTCCTGAATCTTCGCCACGATGAACCACGGNCCNTCTTCATCCAAAGCCTGATGAAATACCGACAAAAGCTCTTCCTCGTCCCGCACGGTCGCCGTCTTTTCGATCCCGCAACCACGAGCCACCTGCTCTAAGTCGGTCCCAAAGGCAGTGTGACTGGCCTGATAGCCTGTCTGAGCCCACTGTTCATTGTCCCATACAACCACAATCAGGTTGGACGGAATTTCTCTGCCGATGGTCCCAATAGTCCCCATGTTCATCAGCAGAGAACCGTCGCCATCAAGCGAAATCACCTGCTCGTCTGTGGACAAAGCCATCCCNAGNGCGATAGACGANCAGAGGCCCATNGAGCCGTATGTGTAAAAATTCCNGTCTCGGTCTCCTGAGTGCCAAAGTTCGTCNGTCGAAGGGCCGAGGTTCGCCACCACNGGNCTATCCCCCAGGTGTTCCAATAGCATCTTGGTCGCGCTGAATCTATGCAATCTTGCCTCCATGCAGCATCGGNGTCAGNCACANCGCCAGCGGTTGGCGCGACGCGTAACATAGCTGCAANGCTCCGCTGACCTGTTGGTCAAGCCTATCCACCGTGTCCAGGGTGTAATAGGGCAGTCCNAGCACGTCGAGAATTGGCCGAGTCGCCCTGCCCATCGCCACCTGCGCTATGTTGAACTCGCCCACCTCGCCCCGCATGTTGATGAACATCGGAATCGGTATCCTGCTGGGAATGCAAAGGCTGGCGAGGGCATTTATGCAGTTTCCAAAACCGCTGGACTGCATGAANACAGCCGCATTTCGGCCAACCGCGTATGCTCCAGCCGCGATGCCGATTGCTTCCTCTTCGCGAGTCGCGGAGACCACATGGAAATACGGGTCGTCNTGTAATATTTTCGTCACCTGNTGGATGCTGATGTCGGGCACATATGCCACCAGAGACACGTCGTTGTCCTTCAAGGATTGTGTGATAGTCTCGGCCCAATTCATTCGATCAAATNCCCATTATGTGATANCCGGTGTCAACGTGAAGCACCTCNCCNGTTATGCCGCTCGCCATTCCGCTGGACAGAAACAGGGCGGTGTTCGCCACCTCATCGTGGGTGATATTTCGTCCCATCGGCGAGCGTTCGGCGTGAACACGCTTCATGTCCCGATAATTGCTGATGGCCCGAGANGACAATGTGTCNAACGGCCCCGCAGATATGGCATTCACCCGGATATTGTCTCTCCCCAAATCCGAAGCCAACTGTCGCACTTCGTTCTCNAGCGCCGCCTTTGCGGTCCCCATCACGTTATATCCGGGGAACACTTTGGTTGACGCCATAAAAGTCAGCGTCAGGACGCTTCCGCCGTTCTCNGACATAAGNGGCGCGGNATACCTGNCCACTGGAACCAGCGAATACGCGCTGATGTCNAGNGCCAGCCTGAACCCNTCCCGACCGGTGTCNACAAACCTGCCGCCCAGGTCGTCGCGATTGGCGAACGCGATGCTGTGAACNACGGTCTCCACATGCCCNNGTTNAGTNTCNACCTGCTTGAACATCGCCTCGACATTGGCNTCTTCGCTCACATCGCATTCGACCANCAAAGGTTCGTTGTTGAGACCTCCAACCAGCTTATCAACGCTACTCCGNAGGCGTTCGTTCTGATAGGCCAGCACGAGNGTCGCGCCAGCCTCGTCTAGCGTCCGAGCNATCGACCATGCGATGCTCCGCTGATTCGCNACGCCGAATACCACGGCATTCTGTCCTGAAAGATCAATCGCGTACATCCGTACCTCCGTNATGTGGAGTCAATTCGATGGCGTACTGCATTGTATTGCCCTCGGNGTTATCGCGACAACCCCAANCGACCCNCCTGAACACAAACAAGGGCAGACACAACGACCTGCCCTCGCTCCACGCGCTCCCGCGTTCTTGTATTTGAATGTCCGAGTGTGTGAGCGAACGCTAACGTCTGCCGCTCCCACATTGATGTGCTATATTACGCGATTGTCGAAGGTGTCAAAGTCCGGCGATTCGTAAACCCTGTCGAACTTCGGGAACCTGTCAGTGTCGATATCCACAGAACTGAGACTCGAATTGTTGATGATCTTCGCCGCAACGCCTTCTGGAATTTTGATGTTGATCTCCGCCGCTCAGCCTCTGATATCCGCCCTAACCGTGCCTGTTTCGGGAAGCACAATGCTGATATCTCCCGCTCCGATGTTGGCATACAGGTCAGCCGCCCTCAGGCCGCTGGGATCGACGTCCATGCCAGCGGCGCCTCCGTCCAGATCAAAGTAGATCTGAGACCGCCAGTTCCCAACGCACGTTATCGAAGTGCCTGAAGAAGTTTCGGCCATCCATGGTGACGTCGACGATCGCGGTGTCTCCGGTCCTACGTATATTCGTTCTGCCGCGCCGGCCAAAATAGTTTGCGTCGATTAGGTCTGCCGACGCTTCTGGAAGGGGGCTGACGATCAATGTGCCAGCGCCAAAATCTATGTTGACATCCGCTCGAACCGCTCCCACAAGTGTCGCCAAATAGCGCTCCGGCAGGTCGCCGCTCGTAGTCCCGGTGAGAGCATAAGCTCCGCCGACAGACCCGGCGAACATCAGCACGACAAGCGTCGCTTTGATCCAAGGCACGCGTCGTCCAATGTGCATATTCACTCCCGCGACAATCAACAGCGCCAGCTAGAACCGCCATAATTCGAATCAAACGGTCCACGGCAAACCGGTCAGTGGAAAAGGCCAAGGAACGATAGCGCTACGAAAAACTGACGATAAGTGGCTGCTCGTCCACGAGCAGCTGCGCAAATGAGGACATGTTCGGAAGCGCTATAGACGTCCGATATCAACTTGGGCGACAATCCGTTCGTGTGAGCGTGTGCGTCGAGCCAGCGCCGACGGTCAGAGGGCCTCCCAGCGCCTGACACCGTCTTGACGCGACAACCTGCCGAATCCTGGCTTAGGAAAATGGCCAGACGCCACGACCGCGCCCTCTTTCTCGGCCCGGTCGAGAATCTCCCGACGGCTCACAGGCGAAGTCTCGTTGTCAACATCCGCTCTCGGACTCCAATCCGTGTGATGCGCTTGAATTGGAATATGAGCGGCATCGCCCAGAATCACCGCATTCTCGCTGGCTGACGAAACCCAAAAACTGGTGTGCCCAGGCGTATGGCCTGGAGTTGGAACCGCTGTCAAAACGTCCGTGATCTGCTCGCCGCCCTCGATGAACTCCAACAGGCCCAAAGGCTCCAGAGGCGACACCTGATCCTTAATATAGGAGAACATCTTCATTCCTGACCGCCGAGTGAACATATCCCAATCCGCCCTGGGAATCCAGTATTTGGCATTTCGGAATGTCGGTTCGTAACCGCGATCTCGCAAAATCAGGTTCCCGCCAACGTGGTCCAGGTGGAGATGCGTGATCGCCACCACGTCAATTTCGTCGGGACTGATACCCCGTTCCGACATATCGCCAAGTAACTGCCCGCTCTCGGAGTGGTCGAAGCCGTGGTCAACGCCACCAAGACCGGTGTCTATCAAGACAGTCGCTCCAGATGACCGGACAACGAATGACCCGATATTCAACAGAATTCTGCCTTCGGCGGTCAGTTGGTCAAGGTACGGCTGCCAGTCTTCTTCGGGCACGTTCGGGAAGAAATTCGACGGCTCGAACTCCAGGTAGCCGTCCGATAGCGATGTTATCTCGACATCCCCTACGCGAACGCTGTAATCAGGCAACGGTCGCCTCTTTCTTGCCGTGATAGTGAGGCACAACCTCTTTGCCAAGTAGCTCCAACTGCTCCATCATCAATTCTGGAGCGCAGGCCGGGCGAACCACTATCTTCGGCGCTCCGGCGTCAATATATCGCTCCATCAACTGCGAAACGTGGTCAGGCGTGCCGAACGCCGAGAACTCAGCGTAATCCACATCGGTCCGACGCCTCAGCATATAGGGCGCTGCCTGCGTCGCCGCCTCCTCAGGAGTGTCGGCTATGAAATACGAGAACAGCACGCCGTAGTGATCGTCCTCGATCTCGTTGCCATGCTCCAACGCTCCGACTTTGATTTTCGAGACCCCATCGGCCACCTCGTCCGGGGTCGCTTGAGACACGAGCCAACCATCGCCGATTCTGGC
>PAIW01000042.1 GCA_002710885.1 Chloroflexota bacterium
TTGCCGCCTGGCACAATCTGAGACGCGCCTTGGTCAGTTCCTCGTCGCCCTCGACGTTGGAGACAACCCGACACTGCTGATAAAACCAGTGGAATGCGGCGGCAAGTTCCTGGGCGTAGTGGGGCAGATGGTGTGATTCCAGAGTCCGAGCCATCGTCTCGATCAGTTCTGGAAGCGCCAGCATCTTGCGGATTAACGCAAGTTCCGCCTCATGGGTCAGTAGGGACAAATCTGCGTCCCAAAATTCGATCTCGCGCTCTTCAGCAAGCTTGAAAATCTGGGCCGTGCGAGCGTGGGCGTACTGTATGTAGAATACAGGATTCTCGCTGGATTGCTCTTTCGCCAACTCGAGGTCAAACTCCATCTGGGTTTCGGCGGCCCGGGATTGGAAGAAGTAACGGCAGGCGTCGACGCCCACTTCATCCACTAGCTCGTCGATAGTGATGATGTTGCCGGCCCGCTTGGAAGCGCGGACCAACTCGTCTCCGCGCTTGAAACTGACCATCTGATAAAGCATCATATCCAATCGGTCAGGGTCGAATCCCAGAGCCTGGACCGCCGTTTTCATTCTGTTCACGTGGCCCTGATGGTCGGCGCCCCAGATATTGATGACGCGGTCGAATTTGCGATTGTTGAATTTATCGTAGTGATACGCAATATCAGAGGCGAAGTAGGTGTGCTGTCCATTGCTTCGGATTATGACGTTGTCCTTATCCTCGCCGAGCGTCGAGGAAGTGAACCACTTGGCCCCGTCTCGCTCTTCCCAGTATCCGGCGTCCTGAATGATCTTAATCGCCTCGGCGTAGGTTCCCGAATCGAATAGCGATTCTTCGCTGAACCATTCGTCGTACTCCACTCCGATACGGCCCAACCTCTCACGAATGTCATCAACCATCCGATTCAGGCCGCGTTGACCTAACCGACGTGTGGCATCTTCGGTTTCGAGGCTTAGATACTTATCACCGTCCTCGGATTTGATGTCTGCGGCCAAGTCGATCATGTAGTCGCCCTGATATCCGTTCTCAGGAATCTCGACGTCTTTTCCAAACTGTTGGAGGTAACGAGCATAGAGGGACTTGTAGAACAGTTCCATCTGGTTGCCCGCGTCGTTGACGTAGTATTCCCGTTGAACGTCATAACCCGCTGCGTCCATGATATTCGCCAACGCGCTGCCGATGACGGCGCCTCGCACGTGTCCGACATGCAACGGGCCGGTGGGATTCACGCTCACAAACTCAACCTGCACGCGTTGGTCTTGACCGAAGTCGCTCCGACCGAACGATTTGCCCGCGTCAATGACGACATCCACCTGTTGAGCAAGCCAAGTCGGGTTCAGGGCGAAGTTGATGAAACCGGGTCGCGCTGTCCAGATGCGACTAAGAACCTCATCTGTGGGGATGCCCTCTGCAATCTTGTCGGCGATGGCTAGAGGATTCATCCGCATTGACCTCGACAGTTTCAGCGGAAGGCTGCAAGAGAAATCGCCGTTTTCGATGTTGTTCGGCCTCTCGACGGCCGGGTCCTCGACTTCTGTGTCAGGCAGGTCTCCCTTTGATTGAGCCTCGCTGAGGGAGTTCAGGACGAGGTCAGTGATTTTGAGTCGCGTTGTCGGTTGCATGATATTATTGGGCGCAGTCCGAGGTTCCTTGATTAAATTGTTCGGTTGATTCTGTTGTGCTGAGTTTGGAGGCAACTATTTCCAAACGTCTATTAGCACGCCGCTTTCGAGATCAGACTGGGCGACTATTTCACCGATCACGGCACGGGTCTGAACTCCAGACGACTCAAGCTCTGACAACAACTCCGCCGTTTTGTCCGACTGGACGGAGATCAAGAGACCGCCAGAGGTTTGGGCATCAGCTAGCAATATCGGAGCGTTTTCATACAGCCCGTCAGCAAACGCGGTGTATTTTTCGGCGCTGTTGAGATTTCGATGGGTTCCGCCTGGCGCAATGCCGGAGTCAACCAGATCGAACACGCCATCCATGAACGGAATGTCGCCGAACCTAAGCCTGGCGCCGACGCCGCTGGCGACGGTCATGCCGTGAAGGTGACCCAGGAGACCAAATCCGGTGACGTCAGTGCAGGCGTTCACTCCAACACGCATCATCGCCTCGGCGGCGGCTTTGTTGAGAGTCGCCATGATGTCGATAGCATCAGNCAGCAATTGTTCTGTGATCTTTTGCTGCTTGCCGGCCGTAGTTATTATGCCCATGCCCAGTGGCTTGGTTAGGACGAGAGTGTCNCCGGGCTTGGCGTCGGCGTTCGAGACTTGATTTCCGGGTTTCACGACACCGGTCACGGCCATTCCATATTTGGGTTCCGCGTCATCGACCGTGTGGCCTCCGACGATCAGGACTCCAGCCTCAACCGCTTTGTCTGCCCCGCCTTTCAGGATATTTCCCAAGATGTCTTTGGGCAGGCCGACAGGAAATCCGACGATGTTCAGGGCGAGAATCGGCTTTCCTCCCATCGCGTAGACATCACTCAGGGCGTTGGCGACCGCGATCCGCCCGAAATCTGTGGGGTCGTCTACGACCGGCGGGAAGAAGTCCACTGTCTGAATCAATGCCAAGTCGTCGTCCATCCGATAGACAGCGGCGTCATCTGCGGTGTTGATTCCGACCAACAGGTTAGGNTCGGTNACTGGNGGNAGCTGACGCAGNACCTGCGCCAGGTCCTCTGGACTAAATTTGGCCGCTCAACCAGCGCAAGATGCAAGCTCTGTGAGNCGGATGTGCTCGTGAATCTGAGTCANNGGTNCCTCGCTTTGGTTNAACTCATNCAGTGATCGATTGCCGACAATTATAGCAAANCCTACATTACTGGGTGGCCNGACGGAGCATAGGCCGCAAGCTCGCGNTTGCCGGGCAGGAATTTGGCGTTGCCCATTTCGCGCTTCATTTCGCCGTCCGCTATGATGATTTCTCCGCGTTGCATCGTGAACACCGGCTTGCCCAGAACCTCTTTGCCTTCGAACATCGTGAAATCNGCTATACAATGCTGTGCNTCGGCGCTGAGGGTGTGGGCCACNGACGGATCGAACAGCACGATGTCGGCGTCTGATCCAGGCTCTATCGCGCCTTTTTGCGGGTANAGGCCGAAAATCTTGGCCGGATTTTCNCTCATCACCTGAACCAGCCTCGGAAGCGTTATGCGTCCGTTGTTCACGCCTTCTTCGTAGGCGACGCACAGCATTTGNTCGGCCCAGTTCCCNCCGAANCTAGCGTCGAAGATACTTGCNTCNGNGNTCACTTCGGACTGGTCTTCGATNANCGCGCTCTGGCCGCCGGTGGATTTCTGTGACTTCTTGAATCCGCAAAAGTCGCTGGCAATCGTGTCNATAAGTCGGGAGTCCAGGCCNCGCCACATAGCTTCATTGTCTTCGCGTTCCCNCAAGGGAGGNCCGATTTTCGCCAGCGGGCCGTGGTCGAGCATAGCCTGGTTNGTCAGGNCGAGATACTGAGGGCAGGTCTCGCCATACAATCTCAGTCCGTCGCCTTTGAATTTTTCGAGGCTGGCTAGAATCTCCCTTGCGCTCAGNTGGACNACGTATAGCGGACAATCCGTGACCGTCGCGTACGTGGCGGCCCGNTTGAACGCTTCGATTTCTAGNATACGTGGCTGAGTAGGCGCATAGTGTTCTTTTGATGTGTGACCTTCGGCNGTGAAGTTATCGACCAGATGGTCGATGCAGTAGCCGTTCTCGGCGTGGACCATCGCGATTCCGCCGTCACGCGACGCCAACTCCATCGCTCTGAGCATCTTGTCGTCCGGCATCATCATGCCGCGTCGGGGGTAGGTCATGAACATCTTGAAGGATATGACACCCATCTCGATGAGCCTCGGCACCTGGTACTCGACATCGTCGTCGCCTACGAGTATCGCGTGGATACCAAAATCGAGATAAGAAGTTTCGTGGGCCTCGTCCAGGAAACGGTTGACTGCGTCAAGCGTCGTGCCTTCGATGCCGATCGCGCGTTGGTGTTGGATAAATGGGACGACCGTAGTGATGCCGCCAAATGCGGCGCTGAGAGAGAATGTCTCGATTCGGTCGGCGTTGATGGGGTGATTGTGTGCGTCGATTATCCCTGGAAAAACGTAAGCGCCGCTGGCGTCAATGGTCCGTTTCGCGCCGTCATTGGGCAGGTCTGTGCCTACTGCTTCGATCTTGTCGTCTCTGACCAGCACGTCTTCGCGAGTGACGCCGCTGCCTCGCACCACGAGGCCACCGGAAATTATGTAGTCAGCTTTATTTGAGCTCATTCGTCTCTCCTGTCTCGATACTTTCGCGAGTATCATAACCGCCGGTGGGGTCGTGTCAAGCAGGCCATGATTGAACCTGCCGTGCAGTGACGTTAGAATATGGGCCACGATATTCTCTGGAGTCCACAATTTTCACCAACACAGGAGATTTTTATGTCTGAACATTCGTTGAGTATCGGAAATGTGGAGCTAGTGTCCTTGACCGATGGAGGCATGGGGCCGGCGCCCACCGATGTATTTCCGGACAGCACGATGGACATCTGGAGGTCTGAATTTCCCGAAATGCTGGATGATGACGGGAATATTCGACTTCGGCTTGGGTCGTTGGCCGTTCGTTCTGCCGAGAAATTGATAATCGTTGACACCGGCATGCAGTTTCCCGATTCCAGCGGAACGCTTTTAACAGACATGGCTGAGAAGGGCGTTGATCGAGAGGCTGTCAATCTTGTGGTCACGACCCACTTGCACCCAGACCACGTTGGCTGGAATCTTACCAACGGCGAGCCGACGTTCCCAAACGCCCGATACCTCGTTCCAAAATCCGATTGGGACTACTGGACGCAACCCGATGTGCTTGCTAACGCCGCGCATGTCCAAGATCAGGTTCTGCCTCTGGACAAACTGAACATCCTGGACCTAATGGAGGATGACTACAAAATCACAGATGATCTCACGACAGTCGCGACACCTGGCCACACCCCCGGACACGTCTCCATCGTCATCGTCTCGAATGGAGAACGCGGGTTCATTCTTGGAGACGTTGCTCACAGCCCGGCGCAGGCCCATCGAACGGACTGGAACCCTGGATTCGACATCGACGGGGAGACATCTCAAAAAACCCGTCACGCGACGCTTGACCAGTTGGAAACCGAGGGAATATTCGTGGCGTCAGGACACTTCCCAGCGCCCGGCTTCGGCAAGTTTGTCAGGGACGCTGGCCGCCGCATCTGGCAGGGAGTCTGACTCCGAGTCAGGCGCGTAGCTATGGATGAAAGCGAATCGAGATTCATTTCGAGCCAAAAGGTCGCACACCTGGCGTCTGCCGACGAGACCGGAGCGCCTCATGTCGTGCCCATTTGCTTCGTGCTGGAGGCCGGGGTAATCTACACCGCCATCGACGCAAAACCAAAACGAGTTGACGCTATGAAGTTGCGGCGCGTCCGAAATATTATCGAAAATCCGAACGTCGCATTGGTGTTTGATCGGTATAGTGAGGACTGGAATCGAATTGGATACGTGATAGTGACAGGGCAAGGAACCTTGATGGCCGAAGGGGAAGAGAGACTAATGGCCGAAATAGCCCTCCGTGAAAAGTATCTTCAGTACCAGGAGATGCTGCCTGTTGGGTGTCCGGTAATCAAAATAGAACCAAAGCGAGTTGTTTCATGGGGCAACCTCGAACTCGATGACCCTCACCGNCCTGATCAAACGAATACATTGCGATGAAGATATTCAAGGCCATCGTGGTGCTTGGCGCCGTCGCGATATTGACCGTCGCTTGTACAGGAACCGACGATGTGCCTGTAGAAATCCGAGCGTTGGCCGAGTTGGACAGAGGGTTGGAGATGCAAGAGGTCGGCAATTTACAAAAAGCGCAAGAGGCTTATGACGCCGCTACACTTCTGGATCCCCAACTGGCAGAAGGATACGCTCGAAAGGGTTACGTTCGCATCCAATACTCGGACATGAACGGCGCTTTAGAGCAGATTAACCGCGCTTTGAATATCGATTCAGAATTGGCGATAGCCTACAATTATCGGGGCATCATCATGGCGTCGGCTAACAACATAGACGGGGCGTTATTGGACTTCGCAGAGGCAATCAGGCTTGACCCCACGCTCGTTGAGGCGTACCTCAACCGCGGCAGGCTGTTCATAGAAGAAGAGGAACTGGAGTCGGCTCTCACCGATTTGGACGAAGCCGTCGAGTTGGAACCTATGTCGCCCAATCTGTTCCTCAATCGAGGCAGAATACACGTTCTCGTGGGGAATCTTGACCGGGCGACGGCCGATCTGGAGCAAGTGTTGGCGCTGACTCAAGAAGAAGTTTACGTGGTCACCGCCAAAGAGATGCTGGCTTTTATTCAGTAGACGGCTTAATCTCCACTGCAATCGAACACTGACGGTAGGTATCAGGATTTGGCGAAGCGCCCGATATTTTTGAGCAAATCCAGGGCAGGGCAGGGGCTTCTACGTGCAGGCGACNTGCTGTGGCTTATCTTGATGTCCGTCATGTTGATTCTGGCTCTGTTGACGTTTTCCAGCTATGTTGCCGCATTGCCACTGATCCAAGAAGAATGGGATCTCTCCAACACTCAAGCTGGGATGATCTTCTCAGCGTATCTAGCGGGTTACGCGGTTTCAGCCCTTTTTGTGATTCCGCTGACCGACCGAATATCTCCTGCGACGGTGTTAACTACTTCGGCGGTTGTGACCGTGGGCGCGAACATCGCGTTTCCGTTCGTAGCCAACGATCTGTACTCTGCATCGGCGCTTAGGGTGATCTCAGGGTTGGGGCTGGTCGGAATCTACATGCCGGGATTGCGGATCATCTCCCAGCGATTTGCTGATTCAGGNAGGGGNGCGGCGATGGGATTTTATGTCACAGCGTTTTATGCCGCCAACGCAATCTCGCTNTCNCTGACNGGCGCATTGATGGCCCGTTTTGAATGGCGGGACGCCTTCACAATTTTGGCGCTAGTTTCCGCCCTCTGCATCCCGCTAGCGTGTCTCGTGACGCGAAATGAAAAAATCGGCAAGNTCTCGACTTCTACGGGCCTGTTAAACNTTCGGGCGATCCGAAATCGNACTACCGGAGCGTTCGTCCTCGGCTATTCCCTTCACGCNATGGANCTATANGCGGTNAGGGTTTGGCTGCCGGGGCTGTTGGCGGCGGTATTGATAGCAAATGGGGAAGGGACTTACGATGCGACGGTGAAGGCGGCCACNGTGGGCGGCATCGCGCTGGCGGCGGGTTCNGTGGGGCCGATCATCGGCGGCGTGATTTCGGATCGTTNTGGCAGGGCGCGGACCGCNGCGGCGATTTTCGCCCTCAGTGGACTTTGCTCCTGGGNCATCGGATGGGCCGGAGGTTTNCCNTGGCCGGTCGTGGTCGGAATCGCGGTTGTGTATGGTTGGGCGATTTCCGCCGACTCGTCGATTTATTCCACCGCTATCACTGAGTCNGCGAGCGCCGAAGATTTGGGATCAGCGATGGCCTTGCAGGCGTTTTTGGGATTTATGAGTGGTGTCGTTGGGCCGGTCCTGGTCGGAGCCGTGCTGGATATTTTTCCTGAACACATCGAGTGGAAAATGGCGTTTTCTGTCGTGGGGTTGATGGCAGTGGTGTCGATTCCAATTCTGCTGAGAGTGGGCGACCCGAGGCGGGTCGCCGATGTGTAAATCTTGAATGCCTGGCTGTCGTGACCGATTAATCTGCATCACTTCACGAATCGAATACATCAAAATCAGGCGGCTTCTGATTGAGAATACCGGCCTTCTAGACTATAATCGAAATCAGACGATCTCAGAGGTATCAAACACATGGCAATCATTCGCCGCGACGACATAACCATCGACCATTCAGCACCAAACACCCATAGACTTACTCTCATCAATGCCGAACTGGGAGCAGGACATTTGACGGTGGGCGAATTGGCTATTGACCCCGGCCAAAAAGTTCCCCTGCACGTCCACGCCACCCACGAAGAAGGCATGTATATCCTGGACGGGCCGATGAACTACACTCTCGGCGACGAAACGGGCGTATTGAACACTGGAGATGTAATGTTCGCTCCAGCAGGCATCAAACACGACCTAACCAACACCGGCGACGAACCCCGGCGCGTAATGTTCATTTTCCCCACAACTAACATCGTTCGAGAAGACTTGGACTAGCGGACTGCATGAGAATCTTCTTTTGCCCCGAATGTGGCGGGTACTCCCTCGGCCCAGCTTCTCACTGCGACGAATGCCAGTTTCCGCTGCCCGAAGATAGTTGGGCTGAAGTCTCCGAAGAGGAACTTACGCAACTCGAATACATAGACGATTTCGAACTCCCTCCAGGCTTGCCATCCTTCGAGTACGACGTGATCCGGTTAAAGTCCACCGATGATGACGACGCTGTTCGCTATTCAAACCAGGTTCTGAATCGGATGGGCGAGAGCGGATGGGAACTTGTGAGCATCGTTCCATTTGCCGGGGAAGACCATCCCAATTTCGCTGTTTTCAAGAGGTCGTGGATCTCCGAATACGAGGAGTGAGCGAACCGTGAACCTCAGCGTCTTGCCCTTTTCCGCCGTACTATTCGATCTGGACAACACACTTCTAGATCGTGAGGCGGGATTCGAACTGTTTTGCCGTGAGCTTTACCGCACTAACCCAGTGATGTCCCAGAGCCATTCTGAAGAAGATGCTATTGCGCTGTTGCGTAGTTGGGACCAGGAGGGACTCGCATCCACGCCTCTAGTCTGGGAAACCGCTATCAATCAGTGGCCGGGCATTTTTAAGGACATTGATCAGGCGATGATCGTGTTCCTAGAGATGTTCCCGGCTTTGTTGGTTCTCGATCCTCGGACCCGGAACATGCTTGAGGATTTTTCTGATCGAGGCGTTCGCACAGGCATAGTCACCAATGGCGGAACGCCGATGCAGACGGCCAAGATCGAAGAATCCGGACTGGTCGCCCTGGTCGACTCTTACATGATCTCTGGCTCTTTGGGCGTTCGCAAGCCTGACCCTGTGATATTTCAGGCAGCGCTGGAGAGCATCGGGGCCGTCGCTGGGCGAACGCTGTTCGTGGGAGACAACGCTGAGCACGATATCGTCGGCGCATCAGTCGTAGGGATGAAAGGCGCGTGGATGAGCCTAAGTAGGCCGTGGCCGGTTGAAGGAACTGAACCGGATTTCGTGCTGGAGAACGTTTGGGATGTCCGTCAGTTAGTATTTGGAGAGGGCGCCACAGAATGAAATTCGGAATGAACCTGATAAACTTCGGCCCTGGCTCAAGTCCTGATTCGATGCTCCGGTGGACGACATTCGCCGAGTCATTAGGGTATGACTTGGTAATGATCTCGGATCACATTGCCATGACCCCCGATGTCGAAACCCGCTATCCGGCTCCGTTTTATGATCCGTACACGACGCTGGCATGGTTGGCCGGCCAAACTTCGACAATTGAACTGGGCACAACCGTCGTAGTCGTCCCATATCGGAGTCCGATTCTAATGGCGCGATTGGGGGCGAACATCGACCAGATGAGCGATGGCAGGTTCATTTTTGGGATCGGTGTCGGGTGGGCACAGCAGGAGTTTGCTGCTCTCAATGTTGAGTTCGACAAGCGGGGCCCGATGACCGATGAGTACCTCGCCGCCATCAAGACGCTTTGGACCGATGAACTTGCATCTTACTCAGGCAAATATGTGAGCTTCGAGAATGTCGCCGCTACGCCCATGCCAATTCAATCTCCGCATCCTCCAATATGGGTCGGCGGCGCCAGCCCTGCGGCGTTCAGACGGACCGTGGAATATGGCGACGGTTGGCACCCAATTCGGCCAAAAGCTGAATGGCTGCGAGACGTAGGAGCCCCGAAACTTCGCGAGACGGCTGACCGAATGGGAAAACCCATGCCGGCGATCTGCCCTCGCATCAAGTTGAGGCTGACCGACAGCCTGGTTCCTGACGAAGTTCGCGCGGCGGGCATCGGCACTGTAGATCAAGTGCGCGCCGACCTGGACATCCTCCAGAACTTGGGAGCAGATTACGTCTTGTTTGACACCTACGCCGACGATCCTGCCGAGACGGCAACCCACGAGTGGGCATGGTCGATGTACATGACCGTGGCCGAAGAGCTTGTTGATTTGTCTTCCGGGAACTTGCGCTAGTCTACTCCCGTTCGGGTAATCGAGAATCTATTCACGTCTGCCACTCAGCCACTCAGCCACTCCGCCGCCTTCTCTGCGATCATGATGGTCGTCGCGTTTGTGTTGGCTCGAACGACGTCGGGCATCACCGATGCGTCGATCACCCGAAGCCCGTCGATGCCGTGGACTCGAAGGTACTGGTCAACGACAGCCGCAGGATCANACTCAGGNCCCATCTTGCATGTGCCCGACGAGTGATGCTGCGTGCCCACATTTTCCAACATCCAGGCGTCCAGAGCGTCGTCAGACGCGAGGTCGGCGTCGGTAGGCGTGACGCGCCCTGCCAACAAATCCGAAAGCTCTGGNCCCTCGGTTAGTTGGATGCACAGACGTATGGCTCCACGCATTCTTTCGCGGTCCCACGGGTCTGTCAGGTATCGATANTTAAGATTNGGGTGNTGGCGAGGGTCTGAGGACACCAGNGTGATCTGNCCAGCAGTTCTGGCNTTTTGGAGCGCCACCGAGAACCCAGTGTAAGTTTCGCCTTCTGGAATGTCGATGGTCGCGGGNCGATGCTCACTTGTCATGAGGATCGGACTCATCTGCATGTCGTTCTTGTGNGGCGAACCCGGNGTCGTGTAACGCATGCCAACCTGAATTGCCGGCGCGTCTTCCGGAGGCCCGTCAAGATTGGTTTCGAACAACATGAAACAGGCTGGATGGTCGCGGAGGTTTTGTCCCACACCTGGCACGTCCTTCACGAGGGCGATATCGAATTGTTCGAGATGCTGTTTCGGGCCTATACCCGAGAGCATGAGCAATTGCGGCGAGTTTATCGCGCCGCCGCTCAAAATCACCTCGTCCCCGAAGACCTGAAATNCCTCGCCGCCGCTCTCCGCCTCGATGCCGACGGCGCGGTTTTCTTCAAATAGAATCCTGTGGGCCAACACGTCGGCTCTTACGGTCAAGTTCAGCCTGTGACGCGCCATGGATAGGTATGTCAGAGACGTGCTCATGCGGATGCCGTCAACATTGTTCAATGGGCGAGGGCCGACTCCTGTCGCCTCTGGGTGGTTCTGATCAAGAGCCTCTGGAAAGCCTGCTGCGAGACACGCATCCCAGAATCCGGTCGGCACTTCCATCAAATCTTCTTTAGCGTATCGCCGCACCGGTATCGGGCCGTCTCCCCCGTGGAAATCGTCGGGGCCGAATGTCAGATCGTTCTCGGATTTGCGAAAATTTTGCAGAACATTCAGGAACGACCATTCGTCGTTTCCTTGTGCTGCCCATTCGTCGTAATCGTCAGGTATTCCCCTGAAGAAAACCTGACCGTTAACCGAACTGGAGCCCCCGGTCAGCTTGCCCCTGGGGAGAGGAAACGGCGGCCTGTCGGGCGTAGCGGTTGCTTCGTAACCCCAGATGCTGGCGTTGGGGCCATAGGCGGCGTTCCAGACGTCGTTCCCGTACTTGACGTGGTCGGGCAGGTCCTTGAAATCAGGATAATCTGGCCCTGCCTCTAAAAGCAAAACCGAACGGTTTGAATCCTCTGTCAACCGCGACGCCAACACGGAGCCTGCCGAGCCTGCGCCAACGATGATCGTGTCGTATTTCATGGTATGCCTCAGAAAATTGTGGGTTTCAGTTCTGTTGATTTTCCAAAAGTTTCTTTTCGCGCCAATCATTGAGAATCTGGTCGTCGTGGGGAAATGGCAACTCGGGGAGAGTATCTACCGGAAAGAATCGAGCGTCCTGGGCCTCATCTCCAGCCCTCAATACTCCACCGGTCACACGAGCAGCGTATGCGACCAACGCAACCGGACTTCCTTTGCTGGAATACACTCCGAGGAGTCCGGTTGTCTCAACATCGAGGTTCGTTTCCTCTCGCACCTCTCGCACGGCCGCATGCTCCACCGCCTCTCCACGATCTACGTAGCCGGACGGAAAACTCCAACGCCCAAGCATCGGTTCTATGGCGCGGCGGACGAACAACAAATTGTCGCCGTCCGAGACGAGGACGACAGCCGCAAGCTTCGGGTCAAAGTAGACCACCATTCCACAAGCAGGACAGGTCGGCCTGCGGGCGCCATTAATTTCCTCCAGCTGGAGAGATTGGCCGCATCTATGGCAATATTTATGATCTAGTTGCACTTTCGCCCTTCGACTGTGTGCCGTCGACTCGAAACTTGGCCTATATTATAGACTGCCAAACAGTTTTTCGCCGTTCGTGGTTAGAATCCTTGCCTCGATTGACGTCTGATGGGGGCAAATCTATAATTGCAATCGATTCGTTGTCGGATGCTATCCTTCNGTCAGCANACATAATATGGAACAGGAGTCGCACATTGGCAGAAATTAGAGAGAACAGGGTCAAACAGAAGCTGGAGCGAGGCGAAGTGGCGGTCGTCCTATCTGGAAACACCACACCGGACATGGTTGAATTCATGGGCACGTTGGATTTCGACGGCGTGTGGGTCGAAGGCGAACACGGCCCGATTGACTTCGCAGACATTCCTGACATCACCCGGGCGTGCGATCTGTGGGGGTTGACGTCGGTCGTCCGAGTGAACGCCAACGAACCAGGAACCATCTACCGCACGCTGGACGTGGGCGCTCAGGGCATTGTTGTGCCTCATGTGAACACTGCCGACGAAGCCAGAGCAGTAGTTGACGCCTCTAAATTCGCTCCGATTGGTCATCGCGGAATGTTCACGAGTCGGCAAGGGACGGGCGTTGCTGATTATGTGCACAAGGCCAATGACCACACGCTCGTTGTAATTCTGATCGAAGATATTATTGCGGCGAATAACCTCTCTGAAATTCTTGAAGTCGATAACATCGACGTGTTTTTCGTCGCTCCGGGAGACTTGGCCCAGAGTATGGGTTTCCTGGGTCAGGTGACTCATCCAGAAGTGCAGTCGGTCATCGACAACGCGTTTGCGCAGATCAAGGCGGCAGGCCGCATATCAGGGGCGCTGGCGAACGACGCAAACATAGAATCGTATATTGGGCAGGGCGTAACATTTTTCATGACAGGGTGGGCTCCGTGGGCTGCCGCTGGAGCCAGAAGTTTCTTGGACAAAGTCACCGGCGCAAACAGCTAGTTATGGCCTGTCACAGAGCGCAGGGTCGTTGATATGCCAAATATCGCTGGCGCGTTGCGTTCGACGCTGGGTGTCGCCCAACTTGATGTCGCGCAACGGCTAGCGTCGGCGTGTGAGGAATTGGGGTGCCAGGCATACATAGTCGGCGGCACGGTCCGGGATGCATTGCTAGGGTCGCCTGCCGCTGACCTTGACGCGACCGTTGTCTCACCGCCCGTTGACTTCCCCAAGCGCGTCGCAGCATTTCTGGGCGCCAGACTCATCATGACGTCACAATTTGGCACCGCGAAATTGGAGAAAGAAGGATCAACTCTTGATCTGGTTATGGCGAGGTCAGAGCGTTACCGATCTCCCGGCGCGCTGCCTGACGTGACAGCGGGTTCACTGGGCGATGATCTGGCTCGGCGTGACTTTGCGATCAACGCGATGGCTGCCAGTCTTGACGCTGCCGAATGGGGCGAACTTATTGACCCTCACGGCGGGCGACGCGATCTCGAACTTGGTCTGGTTCGTGCTTTGCACGAGAGAAGTTTTCAAGACGACGCTACTCGTATTTTGCGGGCGGCGAGATATGCGTCCAGGTTTGGTTTTCGGTTGGACACCGAAACAGCCAACCAGATCGAGCGGTCTGGTGGGTATCTGGATTCGATTTCGCCCGACCGTTTCAAGCACGAGCTTGAACGAGTTTTTGAAGAATCGCGTGTTTCAAGCGCCATCGAATTACTTTCTAAATGGGAAATGTTTGGCTCAACAGGCGGTGATTTCGTCTACGATGAAACTTCATGGAGCCGATTCGCTGAAGCATGTCCAGTCGGGTCTAGTGAACGGCGTCTGGTGGGTTGGGGTGTGTTTTCGCTTTGTTTTCAGACGGTTCGATCCAACGGGATTGCAATGCGATGGAAACTGGACCACGATGCTTCCATGGTGAGCATGGACGCATTGAAACTGAGGGAACGCCTTCGAGTTTCGGACCTGAACAATCTGGCTCCCAGCGGTCAAGTAGCCCTGCTTGAACACCACAGCCCTCATGCTGTGTTGGCTTTCCAACTGTCGACACCGGATGGCACAACGAACGACGCTCTGGACGAATATCTAACCAAATTGACATTGGTCCGTCCAGACCTGGACGGCCTCGACGTTATCGCCTTGGGCGTGCCACGAGGCCCGCGCGTAGGCGAAGCGCTTCAAATGTTAAAGAATGCCCGACTCGACCGAACTGTGGAGTCCCGGAACGACGAGACTCTGTTGGTCAGACAATTTGTCACCAAATTGGATCAGGAATGACATCAGCCTGTCATGCCGGAAGGGTCAAGAATCTCAACAAGTTGATCCTCGGTCAGGTCTGTGCGGATCAGGGAAATCTCTTTCACGGTTTTGCCGGTCTCCTGCGCTTCGTGAGCGATTGCGGCTGACGCGTCGTATCCGATGTGCGGGACGAGCGCTGTCACGATTGCCAGACCTCGCTCAACCATGTCGGGTCCGGCAGTGGTGGATTCCAGCCCACTGATACACTGCTCGGCCAGGTTCTTGGCGGACGCCGCCAGCAGGTCGATGGACTGGAGCAGGTTGTAGGCGGCAACGGGCATCATGACGTTTATCTCGAAGTTTCCGGACTGGCCGGCAATCGCAATGGCGGCGTCGTTTCCGATCACCTGGGCCGCAACTTGGCACACGGATTCTGGAATGACCGGATTGACTTTTCCAGGCATGATCGAGCTTCCGGGTTGCACTTCAGGCAGGATTATCTCTCCGAATCCGCCCCTTGGCCCCGACCCAATCCAGCGTATGTCGTTCGATATTTTCATCAGGCTGACCGCGATGGTTTTCAGTCCGCCGCTGGCTGCAACGATGTTGTCCAGAGTGCTTTGCGCCTGGAAGTGGTTGGATGTTTCATGGACGTCCACGCCGAGAATTTCTGAGAGCTTGGCGCAAACACGAGTCGCGAATTCAGGATGGGCGTTGACTCCAGTTCCCACTGCGGTGCCGCCCAGAGCTACTTCTGAAAGCTCGGACGCGGCCGTTTCTGTTCGCTGGATGCCGCGTTCGATCTGTCCTACGTACCCGAGAAATTCCTGCCCTAGTCTGATCGGCGTGGCGTCTTGCAGATGCGTTCTTCCGGTTTTGATGACGGACATGAACTCGTCCGCTTTTTTCTCCAGATCACCTTGAAGCTGGCGCAGGGCAGGGATGAGATCGGTGCGTATCGCCCCGAGGGCAGCAACGTGAATACAGGTGGGAATCACGTCGTTGGACGATTGGCCCATGTTGACGTGGTCATTGGGATGAACAGGCGTGCGGGAGCCTTTTTCGCCTCCAAGAATCTCGATTGCGCGGTTGGATATGACCTCGTTGGCGTTCATATTTGTGGATGTGCCAGAGCCGGTCTGGAATACGTCCACAACGAATTGGTCATCGAACTTGCCGTCGGCGACCTCCGTTGCCGCGCTAACTATGGCGTCGGCTAATTTGGAGTCCAACGCCCCTAATTCGACGTTAACCTGTGCTGCCGCCAACTTGGTCGACGCCATAGCACGGATGAACGACCGTGGAAATCTCAATTCACTGATGGGGAAATTCAACACCGCGCGCATCGTGTTCGCGCCGTAATAGGCGTCTATGGGGACGTCGAACTTGCCCATCGAGTCCTGCTCGCGTCGGAATTTAGGCTCTTGTTGCACTTTCCGGACCTCCTGAGCTACGGGAAATTAGTTTAGTGATTCAGAAATGAATTCGGCGACGACGTGGGCAATCTTGGTCTCATGCCCTCGCATGCTGTGGTCCGCTCCTGAAACTTCGGTGAATCTCACCGGCTGCCGCGCTTCGTCTAACTCTCGCTGGATTTCCACAGAGGAGGCAACCCGATCGTTGCCGCCTGCGATGATGAGCCGAGGNCGTTTGTCGTTCTTGAACTTTCGATTTTTGACAGACTTGACGGTGGGCGCAACAAATGCCAACGCGCNTGCGTGTTTGAATAATTTGAAAGAATCCAGAANCACGGCNGCCCCCAGNGAGTAACCGACGATNGCCAGATGCTTTCCATCTACGCCCGGCCACCTCCGCAGGACATCCAGCGCGGTCTTGGCGTCNTGATGTTCTTCTTTGCCATTGGTGAATTCGCCCTGGCTATCGCCCACACCTCGGAAGTTGAACCTCAGTGTCGCCAAGCCAAGGTCGCTTGCCGCCTGGCAGATCTCGACCACCACGGGGTCACTGAAATTTCCACCNAACATCGGATGCGAATGACACACCGCCACGGCTGGAACGTCGCCACTGATGTCATCTGGAAAGGAGATGATCCCTTCCAGTTCCAGGCGTTTGCTTTGGAATGAAATCGCTGATTGGCGCAATTTATTCGCTGGGATCGGTTCCGCCGAGGATTTTAGTGAAGAACTTCGCGGCCATCCTGCCGACATCGTCCTCGTGCCCACGGAAGTAGTGGTCGGCGTCGGTGATGACGGATGATTCTTTTGGTTGTGAGAACCGTTTGGTGAGGAACTTGAACTCTTCGACAGGGAAGTCGTGGTCGTGGTCACCGAGGATCAGCATTTTGGGCTGAAGAATCTCTCTAGAAGACAGCGCCCTCAACGCCCCGATCGGGCAGGCGACGGAGAATACTGCCAACGCCGGACTGGATTCTAACACCGCTTGCAAGGCCATTGATGCCCCGAATGAATATCCTGCGATCCCTATTCGGCTCGGGTCCACGACATCCTCAAGTTCCAGCGCGGTCAGTGCGGCCAGCGCGTCGTCAACCTCGCCATCGCCNTTGTCGTGAGCCCCTTCGGATGTTCCGACTCCACGGAAGTTGAATCTCAGCGTCGCGATGCCTGCCGCGTTCAATCTCTTGCTGATTCCCACGACCACGCTGCTTGCCATATCCCCACCGAATCTTGGAGATGGATGACAAANCACAACACCCGGAACTTTGTGCTCGGATTCTGGATATTCCAATACGGCCTGTAACGACAGGCCCATGCTGTCGAAGCTGATGTGTTGTTGAGGCATGCGACTCCAGTAGAGAAGGGGTCAGGACGGTTCAATTTTAGGTCAGCCTATGGTGTTTGACAAGCGGTGTTGATAGAATTATCCCCGTTGCGCAATGAACGCTATTATTGCCAGGAGGCNTATACATGAGGCAGGTTGACTTACGCAGCGACACGGTTACGCACCCGACTCCAGAAATGCGACANGCCATGTTCGAGGCNGANATAGGNGACGATGTTTACGGCGAAGACCCCTCCGTNAATAGGCTGGAGGCGATGNCCGCCGANCGTCTTGGGAAAGAGGCNGCGGTGTTTGTGGCCAGCGGCACNATGGGTAACCTGGTTTCTGTTNTAGCTCACGCCGGCCGCGGNGATGAAATTATTCTCGGCGACAAGGCTCACATTTTCCGTAGCGAAGCGGGCGGAGTCTCAGCATTGGGGGGCGTTGCGTTTCAAACGATTCCGAATGACGAGCGCGGGATGATNGACCCNGACGATGTGGCCGACGCNATNAAACCCGCTAACGTCCACTTCACCCGNACTGCCGTTGTGGCAGTCGANAACACGCACAACGGCGCNGGCGGGACCGTNCTCAGCCCNGAGGATGTNAAGCTGATCGCCGATGTCGCTCACGCCGCCGATGTCCCTGTTCACATGGANGGAGCCAGGGTGTTCAACGCNGCTGTGGCCCTGGAAGCGCCGGTTTCTGAGCTGGTCANAGACGTTGATTCCGTCACGTTCTGCCTTTCCAAAGGACTGGCATGCCCCGTCGGTTCCGTGATAAGCGGGAGTGAAGAATATATCGCGCAGGCCAGGAAATGGAGAAAGATTGTTGGCGGAAGCATGAGGCAGGCNGGTATCATAGCGGCGGCTGGCGTTGTGGCNCTTGACACGATGGTTGATCGNATGGCCGACGATCANGCAAACGCCCGAAAACTGGCNAACGGTCTTGCNGAGATNGACGGCATCACGATAGACCCCGANAGCCTGCACACCAACCTGGTNTTCTTNGAGATCGNCCACCCNGATCGCTCGGCATTTGCNCGGAAACTGAACGAACGTGGTGTCCTCGGTGGCGGCCCTCAAAAGCGNTGGAGGTATGTCACGCACTANGGTATCACCGAAGAGGANATTGACTATACGTTGGACGTTTTCACGANNACTTTCAAAGAGACGGTGTCGTGAGATTAACNGCCTGAGTCGATAATCGGTTAGAGTNGGATGGGCCGTTTGATGCGGCCCATCTTTTTTTGTCGTTGACTGAGTCGTTGTCTGAGGTTTNTCGTTGCGCCTGCTGNTGGAGAACAAACAGTTCAGGATATTCTGGATNGCNGGNGTGTTCAGNGATTTGGCTCTGATCACTTATTTCACCGTCCACGGCTGGTTGGCCCTCCAGGTGAGCGATTCCGCATTCTGGGTTGGAGCGACTTCCGGGGCCGGTGGACTTTCGTTGACGATGTTTTCGGTTTTCGGCGGAGTGCTGGTTGATCGATTCGGGCGACGTAGCCTGGTTCTAGTGGGCTTGTTGATCCGATTTGTCATCGCGTTGGCNCTTGTGGCCCTGATAATGACGGAAAATATCGNGCTTTGGCATGTTNTGTTGGCGGCATTTGGTGAGGGTCTNGCGGTTTCGTTTTTGATGCCCGCGATGATGGCATTGACGTTGGACGTGGCGGGCAGAGGAAAACTGCTGTCAGCAACAGCGGCTCGNTTCGCNGGCATGACTGTCGCCGGGATCATTGCTCCANTNGCAGCGGGTTCNATCGTGAATTNGGCAGGNATCGAATGGGCGTANGTGATGATCGCGTTGGGCTTCTCCGNGTCGGCCGGATTCATGCTNATTTTGCGCCCGCCANATCCTGCCAANCGAACCAATTCATCGCCGCTTGAAGACCTCAGGCAGGGTGTCACGTACGTGATTCGGACGCCGCAGATTCGCATGTTGATCGCGATGATTTTCATAACAGAGGCGTTCGGATGGGCGCACGAGTCGATGCTTCCGGTGATGGCGAGAGACGTGCTGGATGTGGGCGCGACGGGGTTGGGCTACCTATTGGCGGCAGGGTCCGCTGGAGCCACTGTCACCACCGTTATTATCNCGANCATGGGNGACATTCGGAACAAGTCGAATATGCTGGTTGGAGGGTGCATAGGNTTTGGATTCTTCCTTGTCTTGTTTGCGTGGTCCCANTGGCTGTTGTTATCTCTGGNATTCCTGGCAGGGGCGTACGCCGCAGTTATCGTTTATGAAACGACGATTAACACTCTTCTCCAGACCTCTGTGCCTGACGAGCTTAGAGGGAGAGTGCTGAGTTTTCAGGCCATGATGTGGGGCGTCACCGGATTAGCCGGGTTCCACACTGGAGCTATCGCGAGCGCAGTGGGCGCTCCGGTGGCAATCGCGATTGGCGGAGGTGTGGTGATTCTCAACTCATTGCGAATTGCCCGGCATCGAAGCCAACTTGACCCTGANCTTGCCCAAAGCTNATTGGATTCAGAATCAATAGATTCAAGNGGAGATCAGCCGGNGTCTTGATNGTCCGAATCTTCNTCGCCCCACCAGTTTGCAAGCCGTTTTGAGACTTCGATTTCGTAGCCNTGATCTCCGGGTTTGTAGTACTGGCGTCNGTTTAGGTTATCCGGNAGATTCTGCATCGGCGTGAAATTACCATCGTAGTCGTGGGCGTACTTGTAGTCTTCGCCATACCCCATGTCTTTCATCAGGCCCGTGACAGCGTTTCTCAGGTGCAAAGGAACCGGATCGTTCCGTGTGTTGCGCGCGTCCTCCAATGCAGCGCTGATAGCGGTGTAGGCGGTGTTACTCTTTGGAGCGGACGCGAGATACACTGTGGCCTCCGCGAGCACAATGCGACCTTCAGGCATCCCGACAAAGTGAGCCGCTTGTTGAGCGCTGACTGCGACAGTGAGCGCGTTCGGGTCTGCCATGCCGATGTCCTCAGACGCCAGAATTACGAGGCGACGGGCAATGAACATCGGATCCTCGCCACCTTCGATCATGCGAGCCAGCCAGTAGATTGCCGCGTCCGGGTCGGAAGATCGAACCGACTTTATGAACGCCGAAATCGTGTCAAAGTGCAGATCGCCGTCCTTGTCGTATCTTGCGATTCTGCGCTGGACGGCAGACTCCACGACTTCAGCATCCACTAATCGTGTGCCATATGCGTCTGGGCGCGCTGCGTGGGCTGATAATTCCAAAGTGTTCAGAGCGTTCCTGGCGTCGCCGTTGGAAAGTTTCACGATGCTTTCGATGCCAGAATCGTCCAGTTTCAGGTCGAGATTTCCCAAACCGGACGCGCTGTCTCGCAAGGCCATGCCAATTATTTGCCTGATTTCGCCCGGCGTCAAAGGCTTGAGGTCGTATACGGTCGTCCTCGACAGCAGGGGAGACACCACTTCGAAGGATGGATTCTCCGTCGTCGCGCCGATCAACACGATAGTGCCATCCTCAACATACGGGAGGATCACGTCCTGCTGAGCCTTGTTGAACCGATGAATTTCGTCGACGAACAGAATTGTGCGCTGACCGTTCATTCCGAGGCGGTCGCCTGCTTCTGACATGACGCGACGGAGGTCCGAGACTCCAGATGCCACGGCGCTTATCCTCTCGAAGTGACTGCTGGTCTCGGCGGCCAGTAGGATCGCCAGCGTCGTTTTGCCAGTGCCCGGAGGCCCCCAGATTATCATCGACGGAATATGGCCGTCGTGAAGCGACCGTCGCAACGCGGAGTCTGGTCCCACAATATGGGATTGTCCGACGTAATCAGCGAACCGTTTGGGCCGCATTCTGGCCGCCAGCGGAGCCAGTTTTTGTTTCTGGTCTGCGGCGCTATGCTCGAACAGAGTCATGTATTTTCCTTGGGCCATGCCAACAGGCTGTCAAACTGGGTTTCGCCGTGACGCTTCCCGATCAGATTGGGTTGACACGTCACTTATCCGATTTTACCATCCAGCCGAAGTGAGAGACCAATTGAGAACAGGGGGCGGAATTTGGATACTTCTACGGCTCTGACGTGCGAACGCTGCCGGCGCCCAGGGATGAATGGCACTCTGTATCAGATGCAACTAGACGGCGTGGACCTGCTGTGCTGCATCAGATGCATTTTTAAGAATCGGGCTGTTATGTTTCGCTCGGTTAAAATCGGGCTCGTTGTCGGGACAATACTGTTCGCGTTCAATCAGGGCGACATTGCCCTCAGAGGGCAGTTTCCCGCGGCGCTGATTTGGAAAATTCCTCTGACCTACATCACGCCGTTTCTAGTTTCGCTTTGGGGAGCCCTGTCCAGCGCGAAGCGATAGAAAATGGGGAATCGTCGTTATCTCAAATCAGCGATAGTGACTCCACCGTTCCCTTCTGCTGGACTCGCCGGGTACTGCCGGGTTACCAGCGGATGTTTCGACAGGTATTCAGCCACCGCGCCTTTCATGGTTCCTGTGCCTTTCCCGTGGATGACCCGCACCCGATGCAAGCCGGCCATGGATGCGTCGTTCAGATATTTGTCCAACTTTGACAACGCAGGTTGAACCTTCATCTGCCGCAGGTGGACCTCGGCTGACATCGACGCCGCCCTCATCAGCCTTGATGGTTGGTCGTCTCGCCTTCTGGAGGTCACGATGCGGCGTTCGGTTGAGCAATGTTGTTCAACGCTTCCCGCAAGTCGCTCTCGTCGCCCGGAAGCACGGTTCTAGGGTCTAGAATAACCGCGTCGTCCTCGATGCGGGCCACGATAGGCGGGTTGTTGTCCCTCAGACGTTGGGCCATCTTTTCGGCTTCCCCAGGCTGTGTCGATGGGATTCGGGTTACCCAGGTCGGGAGGGTCTCTCCAGGCAGGCTGCCTCCGCCGATCGCGGACCGGGAAGCGACCGAGACTCCGTTCTGAGTGAAATTGGCCCAGGATTCGGATTTTCGTCGCAGTTCTTCTTCTGTTGCCGATATCATCCGCCAAATAGGGATTTTTGATGTGGCCTCATCGCGGATGTAATGAAGGATGGTGGCGGCCAGCGCCGCCATGCTCATCTTGTCGATCCTGACGGCCCGTGCCAGCGGGTGGCTCGACACTCTGGCTACCGCTTCTTTTTTGCCGATGATGATGCCGGCTTGTGGCCCCCCCAACAGTTTGTCGCCAGAGAAAAACCCAAGATCAACGCCGGCCGAAACGCTCTGTTGAGGCATTGGCTCGGGAGCCAATCCATAAGGCACGGTGTCCAGCAGACAACCGCTTCCGAGATCGTGGAGGACAGGAACGCCTCGACGGTGCCCGACCTCGACCAACTCCCCAAGGGTCGGGGTGTTCGTGAAACCGATCACCTTGAAATTGGATGCGTGGACGGCTAGGATCGCCCCCGTGTTCTCGGTGATCGCCGCATCGAAATCGCGCGCGTATGTGCGGTTGGTGGTCCCGACCTCGAGCAAAGTTGCTCCGCTCTGTCGCAGGACGTCGGGAATTCGGAACCCGCCGCCGATTTCGACGGCCTCGCCCCTAGATACGACTACTTCTTTGCCAACAGCCACCGTCGCCAGAGCCAACATGATGGCTGATGCGTTGTTGTTCACGACCATTGCGGCCTCGGCTCCGGTCACCTGACTCATCAATTGGGATATGTGAGATTGCCGAGAGCCGCGCTTGCCGGTTTCCAGGTCCATCTCTAGGTCGCTGTATCCTGAG
>PAIW01000043.1 GCA_002710885.1 Chloroflexota bacterium
TGGGATTCTCGGAGAGGAAACCATAACCAGGATGAATGGCGTCAACTCCGGCTTTTGCGCCGATCGCTACGAGGCCGACAATGTCCAGGTATCCGTAACCAGGCATTTCATGTTCCGGCACAGGATATGCTTCGTCGGCCATCTCCACATGGAGGCTGGATTTTTCTATTCTCGAATACACCGCCACTGATCTGATTCCCAGGCTTTTACAGGCGCGAAGAACTCGGCAGGCTATCTCCCCACGATTGGCGACCAGAATTTTTTGTATTTTCCCGAGGTTATTGATAGTCATAGCTCACACCGAATGCAACCAAACTGATAGCTGACGTATGAAAGCTGACGGCTAATCAGTAGTAATCTCCATCATGGGGTCGCCCTCTGAGACGTTCTGATCATCGGCTACCATGAGCTTGGAAAGCGTGCCTTCGTGCTGGCTAAAGACCTCGTTCTCCATCTTCATAGACTCGATGACTACCAGCATGTCACCTACGCTCACGCCGTCGCCCTCAGCGACGTTGATCTCGATGATTCTGCCTGTCATAGGCGCGTTCATAGTTACAGATGCCATTTCTTATTCACCTTCGCTCAAATTATTTCGGAGTCTTTATTCTTCCATCAGTCCGATGATTCCATGTTCCGCATGCTTGTCTATCTCAGCGTTCGACATTGAGAGCAGATTGTGCAACAACTGGCGGGTGTGCTCTCCGAGTTGAGGGGATGGGTTATGTTTGGTCGCCGGAGTTGATGACAACCGAATGGCCTGCCCAGGGTATCGCTTGACGCCCAGGTCTGGCTCGTCGATATCCATCATGAAACCACGCTGGTTCATGTGCGGGTCTTCCAGCATTTGCCAGTTGTTCACTGCTGCTCCCGCTGCTATGCTGAGGTTCTGAAGCGTTACGGTTAGGTCGCGGGAATCGTGTTTGACGCTCCATTGGCCCACCAACTCATCCAACTCGGCCCTGTGGCTCACTCGGCTGGCGCTGCTGGCGAAGCGGTAGTCGTCCTCATCCGAGTTGCCCATTAGCTTTTGGAGTATAGCCCACTGGTCGTCGGATGTGACACATATGGCGATCCACTGGTCGTCGTCTGAGCAGGGATAGACGCCATAAGGCGCATGATCGGGATGTGTGTTGCCGATGCGCAGGGGCTGAGTTCCAGCGCGGGAGAACGCGACGATATGCTCGCCAATCTGGCACACTGGGCCTTCGGAGAGCGCGAGGTCGATGAACTGTCCCTGCCCGGTCCTCTGACGATGCAGCAGCGCTGACATCAGAGAGCCTGCCCCGTTCATCGCAGCGAGGGGGTCGGGGTAGGCAATGCCGGAGACCATCGGCGGGCCGCCCGGATAGCCCATCAGGCTGGATATTCCGGTCATCGTCTCCACAGAAGGGCCGAAGGCGGGGTACTCGGCGTACTCTCCCTCCGAGCCGAACCCCGGCATCGAGCACATGATGATGTCTGGTTTCACGGTCTTCAAGTCCTCGTAGGTAAGGTCGAAGTTTCGCATGACGCGCGGCCTGAAGTTCTCGATCACCACGTCGCTGATGTTAGTCAGGTCCAAAATCAGTTGGCGCCCTTCGGGTTCGTCGAGGCGCAGGGCAAGGCCCAGCTTGTTGCGATTCAGCTTGTTGTTGGTCCCGCTCTCGCGGTCAACGGGTACGCGAGGGTCGCTGATCTTGATGACTTCGGCCCCGAAATCAGCCAGCATCCGCAGAGCCAGCGGACCGGCCCAGACCCTGGTAAGGTCGAGAATCCGTATGTTGGATAGAGGTCCCACGTGCTATGACTGCTCCAGATTGCGCCATTCGTCGGCAAGCATGCTGTACGCAGCGACGTCTTTGAAGTGATCGTAATGCCACTCAGACTGACACTCCGTGCCTTCATAAGTGAATCCCAGGCATTCTGGCACTGCTCGACTGGGCAAATTATCTACTGCGGTCCGAATGACTATTCGGTTGTTGTCCAGTTCGTTGAATCCATAGGCAATCATCGCCGTGCAGGCTCTAGTTATCAGGCCTTTTCCTTGCTGATCTTCGCTAATCCAGCAGCCAATCTTAGCGGCCGTGTTACTGGAATTGACGCGAGTGAAACCGACCGTGCCGACCAATTTACCCAGATGCCAGATGCCCAGCAGCGGCAGTTCGCCTCGCCCAAAGGATTCCAGCAACACCTTGATCAAGCCCCGTCCGTCATCCGCAGTGACCGTGCCGTCCAGCCAGGGAAACCATTTCCGTAAGTAGGCGCGGTTGCGGTCAACGAGAACGAACAGTTCATCGGCGTGCCGTTCATGGTGGAAGCGCAGTTCCGTGTCTTCACCTATTCGGTGACTGAACATCTGATCACCTCTGTGTCTGTCTATCCAGATACAGATACTGAAGATTGTGTTCACCCAAAGTCGGGGCGCGGTCGAAGGTAGGTTGTGTCTCGGTCATCTGTACGGGAAGAGTCGGATAGGTGAGGTTGCCTGCAACGGGATGGTCCAGAGTCGTCCAAAGCCCCCTGCTCTGATACTGTGAGTCATTCATTACCTCGCCGAGATCGGACACCGGCGCCACAGGAACGGCCCAGATTCCCGCCGCTTCCCTGAAGATGTTCTCTTTTGTTTTATCCTTCATCCAGTCAATCAGGATGTCGTCGATCTCCGGGGCGAGCTGGCGTCTTTCTGGGAAGGTGGCGAAACGCGGGTCGCTCAGCATGTCCTGACGACCGATGAGAGTGCACATATTCTCCCACTGATGCTCGATGGACACTGCGAATGAGACGTGCCCATCCTTGCACGGCAGCATAGTTATGGGATACCGTCCATAGACTCCTGACTGTTCAAAACGGTTGCCGTGGCGCGACCTGACAACGTTGCCATAAGTGTGCATTACCGTCGTGAACTGATGTAGTGCGGCCAGCGATTCTATGACCGCGACTTCCACTTGCTGGCCCTCGCCAGTGTAATCTCGCGACCACAGGGCCGTCGTCGCACCGAGGTAGCCGTGGAGTCCTGCTAGGTAGTCGGCCTGATAACCGGGGAGCATCAACGGCTCTCGGTTCTCGTCACCGGAAAGATACAGATAACCTCCAAGAGCTAAACTAACCAGTGGAGTAGATTTCCAGTCGCGGTACGGTCCGGAGTTTCCGAAGTCGGTTATCGAGATGGCAATCAGGCCCGGATACTTATTGTGAAGCTGGTCGAACCCAAGCCCGACACCATCCAGTGTTCCCGACGGACTGGTGTCCAAGAGAATATCCGCCGATTCCAGCAGGCCGTCCAGAGTTGAGCGGTTGTTAGCGCAACGCCAGTCCAGCGTGACGCTCTTTTTGCCTGTGTTCAGGTAGAGGAAGAGAGCGCTGGACTCCGGCTCTTCGACGTCGGGAAGGATCGGCTCCGCGCCACGGGTCCAGTCCCCGACTTGTGACCGTTCGACCTTGATAACCTCGGCTCCGAAAGCGGCAAGCAGCCTGCCACAGTAAGGGCCTGCGACCCCTTCGGCCAGCTCCAGCACCTTCAGGCCGTCCAGCGCGGTGGCGTTCACTATTTGATCACCCCGTCCTCTTTGAGCTTCGCTATCTCCTCCTCGGATATGCCGAGGTCTTCGGACAGCACCTGGTTGGTATGTTCCCCCAACAGAGGCGGAGGCCCTTGAGGTGAGGCGGGAGTGCGGCTCAGGTGCTGCAACGCGCTGGCAAGCAAAGGCAGATTGCCGATAGTCGGGTGATCTACTTCCCACAGGGACTTCCGAGCTTTCGCCTGCGGGTCTTTGAACACGTCTCCTAGAGTGTTGACCGGAGTGACCGTCACGCCGACACCGGCGATGGCCTCAATCCAGTGATCGCGGGTGTTGGTTTTGAACACTTCGGCGATCTTTCCTGCAAGCTCTTCACGATTCGCGATCCGGGCGGCGTTGTCCTTGTATCGTGCNTCGTCAGGCAGGGTCGTCAGGCCGAGAACGTCGCAGAACCTGCGGAACTGGTCGTCGTTGCCCACGGCTATCATGAAGTGGCCGTCCGTTGCCTCGAAGGACTGGTACGGCGCGACCTGGGGATGAGCTGTTCCGATGCGACCCGGAACGACGTTATCGGTGAGGTAGCTCTGGGCGAGGTTCGCCATCGAGACGATGCCCACGTCGAACAGCGAAACGTCAACATGCTGGCCTAAACCGCTATTCTCCCGATCATAGAGGGCAGACAGGATGCCGATGGTGGCAGTCAGGCCTGTGAGGATGTCGATCCAGGCGACACCGACCTTGGAGGGCGGGCCGTCCGTTTCTCCGGTGACGCTCATGACGCCTGTCATTCCCTGAAGGGCTGCGTCATANCCCGGTTCAGGAGCGCGAGGGCCTGTTTGCCCGAATCCGGTCACCGACGCGTAGATCAGCCGAGGGTTGATCTTGGACACACTGTCGTAATCCAGGCCGCGACGGGCTAGGTCTCCGACCTTGAAATTCTCAACCAGGATGTCGGCGTTTTGNGCCATCTGCTTGATAATCGCCTGTCCGCGTTCGTCACGCAGGTTGACGATCATGCTTTTCTTGCCCCGATTGGCCGAGAGGTAGTACGCGCTCTCCCCNTCGATAAACGGAGGCCCCCANTTGCGAGTGTCATCNCCCCAGGGAGACTCGACCTTCCAGACTGTCGCGCCCAGGTCCGAGAGTATTTGAGTCGAAAACGGCCCCGCAAGAATGCGGGAAAGGTCAAGCACGACGATATTGTCTAATGGTCCCATTCAATCACCTTTTGGTTAGCCTTCAGCCAACAGGTATCAGCCGTCAGCGGTTGTAGATTCAGCGCCAATGTTAAATGTTTGGCGATGCCAACACAACATGATGCCCGACCGCTTCGGGTGTCGCTGACGGTCGGGATGTTATCATGCCTCTCAATCATCACACACGGAGGAATCATCATGGACATCCAGCCGTTTCACATCCACGTTCCGGAGTCAGACTTGAGCGATCTTCTAGACCGCCTGATCCAGACTCGATGGCCCGACGAGATTGAGGGCGCCGAGTGGGATTACGGATCGAACCTCGCCTACACGAAAGAACTGGTCGAATACTGGATTTCGGAGTTTGAATGGCGCCCGCAGGAGGCGTCCCTCAACAGCCTGTCCAACTTTCGCGCGGAGGTCGACGACGGACTGAGCATTCACTTCATACACGAAAAAGGCGTCGGCCTCGACCCCATGCCACTGATTATCACCCACGGCTGGCCCAGCAGCATTGCCGAAATGCAGAAGATCATTCCCCTGTTGACCGACCCTGGAAGCCACGGAGGCGACCCAGCGGATGCCTTCGACGTAGTTGTTCCCTCGATGCCGGGCTACGGGTACTCGGACAGGCCCAAGAATCGAGGAATGAACCCGACCGAGATCGCTAGATTGTGGCACAAGCTGATGACAGAGGGGTTGGGTTACGAGCGGTTCGCCGCTCAGGGCGGAGACTGGGGATCGGCTATCACGTCGCGTCTGGGGTTCGACTACCCGGACAACGTGGCGGGAATCCATATCACAATGGCCGGTAGCGTGGTTCCGACGCCTCCAGATTCGGAGCTTACGGACGCCGAACGCCAGCACGTGGCCGAGCGCGCCGAGTGGCAGCAGTCCGAGGGCGGTTATGGACACATCCAGGGAACCAAACCCCAGACCCTCGCCTACGGACTCAACGACTCTCCGGCCGGCCTTGCGGCGTGGATCGTCGAGAAATTCCGCACCTGGAGCGACTGCAACGGAGACGTCGAGACTCGATTCACGAAGGAAGAATTGCTGACCAACATCGCTATCTACTGGTTCACCCAGTCCATCAGCAGTTCGGTGCGACTGTATTACGAATCCCGCCGCTCATCCTCGGCATTCGGTTTCAGAGAGAAGGTCACAGTTCCAACAGCCTTCGCCGCGTTCCCGGTCGAGATCGGCCACCCGCCCCGCGAGTGGGTCGAGCGAGCTTACAACGTCCAGCGCTGGACCCAGATGCCCACCGGAGGCCACTTCGCCGCCCAGGAAGAACCGGAACTTCTGGCGCAGGATATTCGTGAGTTCTTTAGGACTGTGAGGTAATCGTGTCCCAGATTATCCGGCACTAAGAACAACTCAACCCAACATTCTTGTGTAAATGCGTTCTCCCCTCTAGTATTGCAGGACACCTGAATTCAATCGGAGGAGAACAGCATGAAACTGCTAGTAGTATCCGGCGGAAGACACCCCTATGAAGAATCAACACCTGTCCTGGAGGGGTTCCTCAAGGCCGCGGGTCACGATGTGACCGTCACCGATGACCCAAGCGTGCTGGGCGACTCCGGCGCGATGGGCGGTTACGACGCCCTCGTGTTCAACACTCTGAGGGCCGGCGACACAACGTTGTCCGACTCAGAACAGAACGGCCTGAAGGATTTCATTTCCGGAGGCAAGGGTTTCATTTGCGTCCACATCTCCGGGGTTGTTCCTGAAACATGGCAAGAGTACCTGGAGATCACAGGCGGTGGATGGGTCATGGGCACGAGCTACCACCCTCCCTACGGAAACTACACCGTGAACGTGACACAGCCAGGTCACCCCGGCGTCGCGGGAGTCTCCGACTTTGATACAGACGACGAACTGTACATGGGCATCGACTACCAGGATGGAAATGATGTCTATATGACAGGCACCTCCGAGGATGGCACTTGGCCCTGGGGCGGCAAGGATACATTCATGGCCGGTGGGACGTTCCCCCTAGGCTGGACTCGCAGCTATGGCGATGGCAAAGTGTTCGTCACCCTGCTTGGTCACGACGGCAAGAGCCAGGAGTCGTCGGAGTTTCAGAAGATCGTCCTAAACGGTGTGGACTGGGCTACTTCGTAAGACGAACCTCCAAAATCCGATCGCCTAACTGAGCGAGTCGAAGTATCTGGTCGCCATAATTTCGAGATCGAATTACAGGGCCAGACTCTTCGGCTATGGCTTCATCATGTCAGATGTATATGTTGAGTAGTCCAGGATTCAGCCCTCGCCCGAATTACGTCCACCGTTAAACACTGAAAAACACGGATATGGGAGATTGTGATATGACGGCTCCAACTTACGAACCTAACGTCGTCCTTTCGACAAAAGAGTTCAGCGTCGTGGGCACGCGACCGATTCGGCACGATGGCGCGGACAAGGTGACGGGACGGGCTGTGTATGGCGCCGACGTATATCCGACAGGACTGCTTCATGGGAAGATACTGCGCAGCCCTCACGCCCACGCTCGAATTAAGTCCATCGACACATCGAAAGCTGAATCTCTAGATGGAGTGCGCGCAGTCGTAGTAGCCTCAGACCTNCCTNATACCGANCANGGCGCAACGGTTGACTATGGCGAAGGAGCGATGGATCTTTCTTTCATGAGGCAGAACGTTCTTGCTCAGGACAAAGTTCTGTACGCCGGACANGCCATCGCAGGCGTTGCCGCTGTCGACGCTCACGTGGCAGAGGAAGCGTTGGGCCTCATTGACGTGGAGTACGANGTCCTGCCGTCNGTGACCACAGCCCCAGATGGCATGGCTGATGGCGCGCCGATTATCCTCGANGGTCTNAGGACTCAGGAGCTTGGCGAAGAGTTGGACGGNGCCAGCAACGTTGCGGAACACTTCCAGCACAGCCTCGGTGATCTGGNCAAGGGTTTCGAGCAGGCNGACGTNACCATCGAACGCGAGTTCACGACCGCNATGGTGCATCAGGGCTANATCGAGCCNCAGAACGTCACAGCCTTGTGGAATAACGACGGNAGGNTTCACATATGGACCAGCACACAGGGGCCTTTCGAGGTGCGGGGCGCTGTCGCGGCCTCCCTTGATTTGAACGTCTCGCAGGTTAAGGTGACTCCTATGGAGATCGGCGGCGGCTTCGGCGGAAAATTCCCGCTGTACCACGATCCTGTTGCTGCGCTCCTCTCGAAGAAGACGGGCCACCCNGTGAAGATCATAATGTCNCGCAAGGAGGTGTTNGAGAGCACCGGCCCNACCTCTGGTTCGACCATCAANATAAAGATGGGGGCAACAAAGGAAGGCAAGATTACCGCCGCTTACGCATGGTTAGCCTATGAGGCCGGAGCCTTCCCCGGCTCGCCTGTCGGGGCGGGAGCCGAGTGCGTGTTCACTCCTTACGANATCCCCAACGTGGTAATCGACGGCTACGANGTTGTCGTGAACAAACCCAAAGCCGGAGCGTATCGTGCCCCCGGAGCCAGCAACGCCGGTTTCGCNGCTGANACTGTTGTTGATGAATTGGCNNTTGAGCTTGGNTTGGACCCCATANANTTTCGCCTGATGAACTCCGCTAAAGAGGGNACTCGCAGGGCCAGCGGNCCGATACATNCCCGAATCGGTATGGTCGAAACTTTGGAAGCCATGAAGGCGCACCCNCANTGGAACTCNCCNCTGGAAGGNCCGAACCGTGGACGCGGCGTCGGAGTCGCGTTTTGGATGAACGGNGGGGCCGAGTCNTCATGCTCCATCAGCACCAACGCCGACGGGACTATAAACCTCACAGAGGGTTCGGCNGACATCGGCGGNACCCGTGCATCCGCNGCCATGATGGCCGCNGAGGTATTAGGAATCCGCGCCGAAGACGTGCATCCTGCCGTCGTGGANACCGATTCCACAGGCTANACCAGCGGNACCGGNGGCAGCAGCGTTACCTTCAAACTTGGCTGGGCGACTCACGAGGCGGCNCANGACCTNAAGTCGCAGATGATCGAGCGCGNCGGAGTAATCTGGGACGTTGAACCAGATTCAGTCGCGCTTNAGAACGGCGTGTTCCAGTCCAAGAGCGACCCGGAACTCAGCATGACATTCAAGGAGTTGACCGCGCAGTTGAATGCCACTGGCGGGCCGATNGTGGGCCGCGCCGCNGTCAACGCCACNGGCGTNGGGGCAGCCTTCGCCGGATGTATCGCCGACGTCGAAGTGGACCCTGAGACAGGCAAGGTGGACGTTCTGAGGTTCACCATNGTCCAGGACGCCGGAAANGCCNTCCANCCAAGCTACGTCGAGGGCCAGATGCAGGGCGGCGCCGTNCAGGGTATCGGCTGGGCGTTGAACGANGAATACTNNATGAGCGACGATGGNCTNATGCAAAACTCCAGTTTCCTCGATTACCGCATGCCCACAGCGCTGGACATGCCGATGATCGACACNGTAATCGTCGAGGTCGCCAACCCCGGCCACCCCTTCGGAGTGCGGGGAGTCGGCGAGGTGTCCATCGTTCCNCCTCCCGCCGCTATCGCTAACGCCATCCACCGAGCCACCGGCGTTCGGATGGAGGTTCTGCCCATGAACCCCGGTGCGGTCATGGAGGCTATCTGGAAACAGGGGAATTAGGGGTCAGGTTTTCAGGTGTCAAGAATAAGGGGAACGAGGACACGCATGCAGCCGAACTACGAAGTCGAGATGAGATTGAACGTCCGCACGCCCATGCGGGACGGCATCGAGCTGTCCTCAGACATCTACCTGCCCAGCGCGGAGGGGAAATTCCCGACTGTCCTGATGCGGACTCCTTACGACAACAATGGCGAGGCAATGATCGAGAAGGGGCGTCGGCTAGCCAACAACGGCTACGCATGCGTCATTCAGGACGTGCGCGGGCGGTGGGACTCCGACGGAACACACTACGCGCTGTTCAATCACGCCGAGGACGGGTTCGACACTCAGGAGTGGATCGGCCAGCAGGAATGGAGCGACGGCAATATCGGCATGGCCGGCGGTTCCTACGGCGGTTGGGTGCAGTGGCAGAGCGCTCCGCTCCGAAGTGAATACCTCAAGTGCCTTGCTCCCAGGGTCATGTGCGGCGACCTGTACACCGGCCTTATTCATCCCGGAGGGGCGTTCCAGTTAAACGTCGCCCTCACATGGGGGATGCGGACTAACGGACGCACCGCCCAGAGCATCGAGTATCACAACTGGACAGAAGCCTTCCGCAGCACGCCGGTGGTCGACATGGACCATCTGGCAGGTCGGGAACTCCGTTTTTGGCGAGACTGGGTGTCGCATACCGAGTACGATGACTACTGGGATTCGGTGAACATAGAGACAAAGTGGGACCAGTTTGCCGTGCCTGCTTTAGTCATGGGCGGATGGTATGACATCTACGCCCAGAACGCCTTCATAAATTTCAACGGCCTGAAGCTCAATGGCCGTACTGAGGAGGCGCGGCAAAGTCGGTTGATCGTCGGTCCGTGGCCCCATGCCCTGAGCGCCTCCACCAAGACAGGCGATATCGACTTCGGCGTCAACTCGATGGTCGATTTGGAGTCCTGGGAGCTTCGATGGTTCGATTACTGGATGAGAGGAGCGGACAACGGAGTCGCGGACGAGGCTCCGTTGAGGCTGTTCATCATGGGCGTAAACGAGTGGCGCGACGAGCACGAATGGCCCCTGGCGAGAACCGATTGGCAAAAATGGAATTTTCACTCGTTCGGCAATGCCAATACGCTTGGAGGCGACGGAAGGTTGAGCCTCTCCGAACCCGGCGACGAGACGCCCGACACGTTTGTCTTCGACCCGGAACATCCGGCTCAAACCGTGGGTGGAAACAACTGCTGTTCCCCTCACATCGTGGCATGGGGGCCGTACGATCAGCGAGGCGTGGAGATGAGGGCCGATGTCCTGTGCTACACCAGCAACCCACTGGAATCAGACATCGAGGTCACAGGGCCGATCAAAGTCGTTCTGTACGCGGCCACCGATGGCTCGGACACAGACTGGACGGCCAAGCTGGTGGATGTATCCGACACTGGCTATGCCAAAAACCTCTGCGACGGAATCATCCGAGCGCGCTATCGCGACAGCTTCACTGAACCATCGCTGCTCGAAGCCAACAAAGTCTACCGGTACGAGATCGACCTCGCTGTCACTGGTAATGTGTTCAAGAAGGGCCATCAGATTCGGGTGGAGGTGTCATCGTCCAACTTTCCGCGCTTCGACAGGAACCACAACACCGGCAACGATCTGGGAACCGACANCGAGATGCGAACCGCGCATCAGACCGTCCAACACTCAGGGGAATATCCCTCCCACATCCTGCTACCGNTGATACCAGCTTAATAGCGTATGAGTGCCGATTAGGAAGCTACCATGACACAAGACAATCCTATCCCGGGCAAAGACACAGCCGTGAGTCTGCGCGAGGTGACCTATGCGAATCTCTTCGAGGTGATACATCTGGAGGTAAAGTCCCGCCCAAATGCGACTCAGATGACTACGAATCATGTCACGGGCGACAGCAANACAGGAGAGTTTTGCAAGANGTTAGGATTCGAGCACACAGGCGAAGAAGACCGAAGCGAGCTCGAAACGGGGCTGGTGTTCTAGGCGATNGTTTTGCTGTTGGACATCGCNGAGATGCTGATCAGAGTATCTTACTTTGACTAGGGTGTGTTGACGATTCATTTCGATCTATCCTCAGAAATTGTGTCAATTAAATATTCGNCATAATCTAAGGCGAAATAGATCAATCATCGAGGCTACCGTCNAGCGAAGCTATATCGAGATAANTCGGCNCAATACACCCTCGCATGATGTATATNCAATGTCCCGGAAAACCTTTTGGTCTNGGCGGCGTTCTCGTAGGTCTCGGACCAATGGGCGAGCATTGCTGAGTTAAACTCCAGGTCCATGATCACGTGGGCAAACTCGTGATGAAGGACGCTTTCGCCGCGAAGCGGACTCCAAGCGTTACTCGAATGTCCNCATCACCACTCAGTATCTCGATTGCTATATATCTCGCCTTTTCGAGATCTTGTGGCTTTACTGATGACGCCGCTTTGACCACTATGCTGTCTGCGCCCTCGAACTAGACATAGTAAAGAATCGGCGTAGGCGATTAAGTAGGAGTAACCCTAGGCCGGCCGGATCCAGATAGCAGTAACAGGCCAAATACGGATAGGAAAAGCTTAGATGAGGAAACTAGATCTTGTTGACATTTCAACTCAACCAAATGAGGATGCCCACGAAACTCAAGGACCTCAGAAGATTGTTCATTCAATAATTCTAATGTTGACATATATCCATTTTGACACAAATATCAACATACCCTGGACATCGTCATGTCGTCCTCGCAACATATCCCAATACCTCCCGCAGCCGACGAGTCATGATCTCGGTTCGTGACTGGTTGAGATTCATCGGATGGACGATTAGCGTGTCTTCGGGCAGGCCTTTTTCGTTGACGAAGATGCCAGGGTCGCCGCTCTTTAGCTCTTTGGATACTTCGAAGCCTGATTTGCCCGCGGTCTGGGAGTCGATGATTAGATGAAGCATCGGGTAGCCCTCTCCCGCGGGTAGGACGATCCTGGGTTGGACCGGTAGTCCGCTGAGGCCGTCNGCTATGTATTCAAGCAGACCGCGCTGTTGTTCGGTCTCGGCGGCGTATTCACCACCGGCGAACATTCGGAGCGCGGTGAGCAGCCCAACTATCTCTTCCTTGCCCACCTTGAAACCGCGACCTATTCCGTGGCGAGGTATGCCCGTCAGCATCCCTTTGGGAATCAGACTTTCGGGCGGGTCCCAGATGTCGAAGAACTCGTCCATGTCCAGGTGCTGAACTGCGGCTGATGCGATCAGGTCACGGCGTCCACAGAGGATGCCGGAAGACTGAGGCCCGCGTATCGACTTGCCTCCGCTGAAGGCGACCAGGTCCGCGCCTATGCCGATGAATTTTCGGAGGTTGGATATGGGCGGAAGCTCACCCGCAGCATCCACCAAAACCGGAAGACCGTGTCTGTGGGCCACCTCCACAACCTGCTCCAGNGGCGGCTCGCTATCNGGNGTCACCGTGTAGGNAATNCCTGCTGTCTGANNCGTGATNGCGGCTTCGTACTCCCACGCTTCGGTGCGTCGGACGCCCGCTCCTGAGACGATCTCATTCATTCCGATCTCAACGAANTTCGCTCCTGCCAGCCGGATCGCGTGGTCATATCCGTTGCGATGCTCGCGGGCGANGATGAATTCGTTCTTCATCCCCGTNGTGTCAGGCAGGCGATCCATGCGTCCCGGGTCCATGCCCGCCAGAATCGTCGCAGTCCCAAGAGTCAGACCCGCCGATGCGCCGGAGATGATGTAGCCTGCCTCTGCGCCCGTGACTTCGGAGATTTTCTCACTGGCAACGGCCTGCAACTCCATCATGGAGACCGATTCCTGCGACGCTCTGACCATCGCCTCGGCCACTTCAGGAGGCATCAGCGGCCCGCTGACCCGCGTCGAAGCGCCGGACACGTTGATAATCGTCCGCACGCCCAGTTCTTCATATATGCTCAAATTTTGGTCCTTTCCGTCAGGAGGTTCAAAGGCAGTTGTTGGCGCTGGGGAATTATGCGAAGTGAGGCATCACCTCTTTCGAGAACAACTCCATTGACTTTATGATCTTGTCGTGAGGCATGCCGCCAAAGGCGAAGTTGCAACCGAAGTACCCGATGCCCTGCGACTGCAATTCCTTTANCTGNGCGATGATCTGTTCAGGTGTCCCAAACACGGCGCGGTTCTTGGAGAGGTGTAACAGATCGGGCGCGGTGTCGGTGCGNGTGCTGCGCCAGTCTTCGATGCGGTGGCCGATCTCGCTCCCCACTTTGAAGGTCGACCGCCACCCAACCATGTCCGCCGCCCACCGGAGCGTGGGATGAGTGTCGTTCCTGACCTGTTCTTCGGTTTCCCCAACGTAAAAGTATCGGAAGAAGGGTATCTCAGACATCGGGANGTTATGCNCTGATTCCTGGGACAATTCTTCGTATTGTTGGCAAAGCGCCAGGGCGTTTGCAGTATCAGACGTTACCCCGATGCAGATTGGGTGGCCNGTGGTTGCGNNATATTTTAGAGTTTCGATAGTNCGTGACACGGCGATGTAGACGGNCGGGTGNGGCTTCTGGATGGGACTNGGCGTCAAGGTTGCNTGGNCAACNTTGTAGTNTTTNCCATTGTGGGAGTAGTCAGGCGTCGTCCACAGGCCTTTGATAGTTTGGATACCCTCCACGAACATCGCCCGGTTATCGGTCTGATCTANNGNGTAAGCATTGAACTCGTAGGCNGCGCTTCCTCGCCCGAATCCGACGTCAAGGCGTCCGCCGCTGATAACGTCAACGGTCGCNGTGTCCTCGGCCAGNCGAATGGGATTGTGCAGNGNCGGGATCAGNACGGCGGTTCCCAGCCTGATCTTCTTCGTCTGAGCGGCGATGGCCCCGGCCACCACCAGCGGGGACGAGCCGATGCCATACCGCGAGAAGTGATGTTCCGCAATCCATGCGCTGTGGAAACCCAAACTCTCGCCGTGGATGACCTGTTCAGCAGCTTCGTCTATGAGTTTCTTCTGGTCGGTTCCCTCGGGCCACGCGATGTGGGTGAACAGGGCGAATTTCATGCTTAAATACCTGCCTGCATTAGTGGCCTGCTGACTCTGATCTTAGCGCATGACACGTTAACAGCCGTCCGAACGCCCAGTTTTTCATAAATGCTCAAGTCATTTCGTCCTATTTAATAGAGATATTGGGAATAAGCGAATCGAGCGAAGCGGCGCCTAAGAGAACTGGGGCATGACCTCTTTCGAGAAAAGCTCCATCGACCGCATGATCTTGTCGTGGGACATCCCGCCAAAGGCGAAGTTGCACCCGAAATATTCTATGCCCTGAGCCTGCAAGTCCTTTATCTGGGCGACGACCTGTTCCGGAGTCCCCATCACGGCGCGTTGGTTGTACAGATGCTCGAAATCCGGAGGCGTGTAGTTGACAGCGCCTCGCCAGTCTGCGAGGTTAAGACTGACCTCGCTGCCTTCGGTGAATGTACGCCGCCACCCGATCATATCCAGGTTCCAATCCAGGGCCACTTTGGCATCGATTCTGGCCTGCTCCTCAGTTTCGGCGACGTAGAAGTAGCGGAAAAAGGGGATATCAGACATTGGCACGTTGTGGCCCGATTCTTTGGACATCGTGACGAACAGCCGGCACAGGTCCAACGCGTCGGCTGTATTTAGGACCACCCCGATGATNAGCGGGTGNCCAGTGGATACGACAAACTCNAGCGTGGCCTGTGTTCGAGTCGCCGCGATGTAGATTGGCGGGTGAGGTCGTTGAACAGGCGATGGCACCAGCGTGGCGTGGTTGACGCTATAATGCGTCCCGTCATGAGAGTAATCAGGCGTCGTCCAAAGGGCTTGGATGGTGTTTATGGACTCCTGGAACATCCCCTGGCTTGCGCTCTGGTCGATGTCGTAACCCGTGTACTCGTAGGCGGCGCTGCCTCTTCCGAACCCCACATCCAGGCGTCCGTTGCTGATCAGGTCAACGGTTGCTGTGTCTTCTGCGAGTCGGATGGGGTTATGTAGTGGTGGGACCAGCACGGCGGTTCCCAGTCGGATCGTCTTGGTCTGGACTGCTATCGCGCCAGCTATCATTAGCGAAGACGAGCCGATCCCGTACCGAGAAAAGTGGTGCTCAGCGAACCACGCGCTGTGGAACCCCAGGCTCTCGCCGTGTTGCACCTCCTCAGTAGTCTGTTCGATTATCTGCCGCTGGTTTGTGCCCTCTGGCCACGCGATATGAGAAAACAGCGCGAATTTCATGTTTACGTCCCCGTTACCTTTTGGAGCAGGTCGAAGAACGCCTGCTTTCTGGGAGTGTTGATGCTCCAGTTGATGGGCACGTTCTGGTAGCCTTCCGCGTAGTCTCCCGATGCCGCTCCNCCTCCTGCGCCCTCCCCAGGGTCGAAGTACCCCCACGACGCGTAACGTGACAGCGCGGACACGAAATTGTTCGACGGTTGATCGAATTCGAAATGGTCGTCCTCGATGAACAGGATGGGCATGGGTCGGTAGCTGGACAGAGCGCGCGCCTGATCCACCATCTCGGCGATGTGGTTGGGGTCGGTCACGCCGTTGCCGTGCATCAGCAGGAAGTCCGAAACTCCGCAAACCNGGTCGTCGGGAACTCGACGCCCGCCGTAGCTGGTGCCGACTAGCAACCGGCGTCCGTCCTTTTCGATGNCCTTGGCAAGCTCGATAAGCTCATGGACTCGATGAGGTTGAAGGATTTCGTGCTCGTAACGCTGAACGTTGCACTCGTTGTTGATCTCCACCACCACGTTCCGGTGGTTATGCTCCAGCAGCCAGTCGCAGGCATTGGTCACGGCNGCTTTCACAGCGTCNTCGTCCTTCAGCCGTTCGTCTTGGCCGAAGTAGAAACAACCCAGAATCACGACCATTCCAAGATCGTCTGTCGCCTCCAGAATTTGGGTCAGCCGAGCCATGAAGGGCTGGACGAGTTCGCCCTCAGCATCGAAAGCAGAGTTGTGCCAGGGTTGCGACTCTGNNTCCGGCAAGCCCGCCCACATCGTTTCGTCGGGCACGTCGATGCCCAGCGACTTCATCAGCTTCCGAAACTCCGGGAGCCGATAGTATCCGAAGGGGCTGGCCCCTTGAAGGTTGANCGTGACAGCAAGCAAGCCNCGGCTCCGATATTCTGGTAGGGTGGATATGAATTCAGAGGTGTTGCGGTCCGGGTCCCAGGCGTCTGTGTCGGGATATTTCCAGAGAACTTGGGTAAGCTTGTTAGTGTCGTTGAACAACGCATTAGCCATCCGGCTATTGAGGAGGAGCCCTTCNATCTTGTGCCCCTGATACTCTCGGCCTCGGTATGTCGGTGCGCCGTTGATAATCCAAGCGTCGTCTTGGATTGTGACGCTGGTGTTTCGGTTGGTCATGGTGGCGCTCCGGTGGGGTGACATTGACACGCGCCATTATAGAACGTGAGTAGCGTTTGCGTCTCACCATTAACAAGAAGGGACGTTGACGAAGATTCTGGTTGACCTCGNCCACGCCCGAACATATAATCGGTCTCAGCCTGANGTGGGATGGGCGAGTGCGCGCTCGNGGACATNTTCTAAGAAGGCGAGACAACACCATGACTCAGACACGCGCTGTGAGCGCCGAGCCACAGCACATTCGAATTTCAGACATCGTTGCCAAACATGAGGAGCCGCCGTGGTCAGAGTGGCTTTTTACTGACGGNCGCAACAACGTCGGCCTGATTTGCGATGCTCCCGGACTGGAAAACGATGCCCATATGCACAAGGATTTCAACGAGTGGTGGATCGTGCTTCAGGGCGAGGTTATCTGGGAGATCGGCGACTATCCTCAGATTCGCAGCAAAGCCGGTGACGTTGTGATATGCCCCAAGCGTCAGCGGCACTCTATCAAGACTGTGGGGACCGAACCCTCGCTGAGGTTGTATATCAACGCTCCGTGGTCCAATCACGATAACAGGGGCGAGCGAAGCAGCATCCTGCAGCCCGCCCCAGACGTGACAGAGCCGCCCAACATGCTGTTGAGCTCCAAAGAAGCGCTTCTCGAAAGTTTCGGAGAGCCTCCGTGGGCTACGTCCCTGTTGGATGACGAGCGCAACAAGGCCAACCTGATAGGCCACAGCCAGGGCATGACCAACAACGCTCACTGGCATCCCGACTTCAACGAATGGTGGACTATACTTCAAGGCGATCTAACCTTCCAGGTGGGCGAGGACAGGGCGTTGATCGAGGCAACCCAAGGCGACATCGTGTTCGTTCCTGAAGGGATGAAACACTTCATATCGTCGGTTGGCGAGGGCACCTCTCTACGGTTGGCAGTGACCAACTCNGAGAATCAGCACATCTACACCGCTGATGACGATTCGGCGCCNCCNCCCATNANCTAGNCGACACCAAAGAAACCNNAACACCACCTGGCGCATGCGTCGGGNGGTGTTTTATTTACTANTCCNGAGTAACGACGCTAGATTTTCGAGTGACGTTGAACAAGCATTCCACCTGAGCCGAGCAACAGGACCGCCAATACGCTCAGTCCCGCCAAGAGCGCCGTAGGCACAGTTGAGCCACCCACGCTGGGAGGTTCGGCGGCAGGCGGNATAATCGTGAATGTTCCCGACGCTTCAACTGGCGTAGCCAGAGGCGTGCCGTCGTTGTTTCTCAGAGACGCCAAGATAGTGTGCTCGCCCTCAGCCAGATTTTCGAGGGTGATTGACGTTGTNCCCAACGTGTCCACCACCGCGCCGTCCAGAGTCAGTTCCCAGTTGCCTTCGCCCGTAACGTTGGCGTCGCCGATGGCGTCCGCGTTCAGATTGAAGTCGTGGGGCCTGACAATGACGTCATGGGCCCCACCCTCAAGCTCGGAGCCGGAACGAGGACTCAGGCGCAGAGCNGGTAAATTTATNTAGGCATCAGGCTCTGTTGATGGATTCGATCCGTCAGCCGCCTGGGNGCCTACCAAGCCCAAGCCCTCGTGGCCAGGTATGGGTCACAGAATCCGATAGGTGCNGCTGAACTCGAAACTGACGGTCATCGTAGTTGTTGAGTCGCCGCAGATTGTGGCGAAATGTCCGNGAGTCCCGTTGCCNCTGACCTCAAGNGCGTGACCGAATCTGCCGNGGTTCGATATGTTGAAGGTCACGCTGTCATCAGCGCTGATCGAGAGCGCCGCGGGGATCAACTCCCACTCTTGCAACGCGATGTTCATTTGTGGGGTCGCNTGGGCTTGCACAGGGCCAGGGATAACGCCGTGATTGCCTGAGATTAAGAACGTGAATATTGGGAGGATGGCTAGCGCCGCCGCNACTCCCACGGATTTATGATTACGAATTGAACTACAGGCTTCGATTGGGGGAATTTGTCTGTCGGCTGCGTACAAGATGTTTTAGGTTGTAGGATGGTTTCCGGACAAATCGTCAGTTGCCCCTCTGGACTCGGCGAACGCCCCCAATATCCGAGCCTTCCAGCGGCACCGTCCCGATGACATTTGTCTGCTCTAGAGATTGCATCTCGTCAGAGGTGAATCCCAGAACTTCCTCCAGAACNTGGTTGTTGTGCTGGCCGAGGCTAGGGGCTGGTTCGTGGCGCGGTTGTGGCGCGCTGGCGCTCTTCCATATTGGACCGCTGAGCAGGTGGGTGCCGGCGTCGGGATGCGCCACTGTTTGGAAATAGTCCCGCTGTTGGAGATGTGGGTCGTCGTAAGTGTCTCCGTCGCAGTCCAGCACTGGCCCCGCCGGTATTCCGTGAGACTGAAGGAGGTNTGCAACCTCACGATGGTCTCGCTCAGAGGTCCACTTTGAGATCGCGTCGTCGAGCGCATCGACATTTTCCAGCCGAGATTCCAGCGTTATGAACCGAGGGTCCTCGGACATCTGTGTTGAGCCGATGATCTGGCACAGTTTGCGCCACTCTCTTTCGCTGCGAACAGAGAGCGCGACCCATGCGTCCTCCCCTCTGCATGGATAGGCTCCGTGGGGAGCCATCGCAGGATGTCGATTTCCTCGTCGCTCTCNTGGTTGCCCAGTCAACCCATATTCCAAGAAAATCTCGCCCAGGTGGGGGACGAACGCTTCCGCCTGAGACATGTCGATGAACTGTCCCTTGCCGGTGCGCGCCCGATTGTGGATCGCGGCGCACACCGCGAAGGCCGCGGTCACGCCCCCAACGGCGTCGGGATGATGNACCGGAGATAGGCGGTGCAGTCCCAAATCCGGGTAGCCGCGGAGCGACGAATGGCCGGATATTGCGTCAATGGACATTCCCATGCTACGGATGCCCTTGTACCGGCCGGTGTTGCCATATCCGGGCATGAACAGCACGATCANGTCTGGCTTGACCTGCTGTAGTTCTTTGTACCCCAGGCCGAACTTCTCCATGACCCCGAAGGCGGAGTTGCAAAACACGACGTCGCTGACCGACGCAAGCTCTTTGAAGACCTCGATCCCCCTGGCACTGGTCAGGTCCAGAGTGATGCCCTGTTTATTGCGGTTCAGGACGTTGAAGTTGGCGCTGCGATTCCAGGGTCGGTCTCCGGGGTCGCCGTCAGGGTAGCCTGGAGCGCCAGGGGGAGGGTTGATTGCCCCACGGGAGATGCGCTGGATGGACTCGACTTTGACGATCTCGGCGCCCATGTCGCCCAATAGAGCGCCGCAGTACGGCCCGGCCCATATCTCGGCAAGCTCCAACGCTCGGACGCCTACCAGCGGACGTTTTTTGTTTTCTGNATTCATCAAGACACGATGCCTGCCTCAAGCAACGAGCATATTTTTGCTTCATCCATTCCAAGAATTTCAGACAGCACTTCGACCGTATGCTCTCCCAAGGCTGGAGCCGCTAGNTCTGGGACGTCATCTACTTCAGAGAATCCGAATGGCTCGCCTGGATAAGACAGAGCGCCGTGCTCAGGATGTTCCAACTCTCGGAAAAAACCTCTCTCCTTGAAATGCTCGTCGTCCATAACATCTGACGGGGTCAACACCGGTCCTCCAGGGATTCCGGCGTTATTGGTGGCCTCGAACACTTCGGCGCGAGTGTGCCTGTCCAGCCACTTCTGGAATATTGCCTCAAGCTCAATGCGGTTGTCGGTGCGAAGTTCGGGAGAGTTGAACCGCGGATCGTCCATAAGCTCTGTCCTNCCGATCATGCGGGCGATGTTGGGCCACATCCTCGGCCCTAGGGGAAGGAAACTCACATGGCCGTCCTTGCACCGAAACGTGCCGACGGCGTAGGGTTCACGGCCTCCGGCGGCGGAGGCCCGAGGCTCGCGGCGTGGGTCCAACTCGCCGTTGTAGGCGAAGGGCGCGCGCCTGCCGATCTGGTGAGGGTGGCCCGCCATGCACTCCATGATCGAGACGTCCAACCAGTCACCCTGTCCAGTCATCAGAGCTCCCACCGAAGCGCCCATCGTCGCCGAGGCGGCGGCGGTGCCTGCGAAATACTGGGCGATCTCGCCTCCGTACTTGAGGGGGTGTCGCTCGGGGATGCCCTCTCGGTGCATTCCGCCACCGGTGGCAAACACCGTAATCTCGGTGTACTGGTAGTCTTTGTACGGCCCAGTCTGTCCGTATGGCGTGACTGAGGTCATCACAAGACTTGGATTCAAGTCTTTCAAGTTATTGTAACTCAGCCCCAGCGACTCCATGCGACCAGGCGCGAGGCTCTCGACAACGATGGAACTCTGTGTTACNAGTCTGCGAAACAGGCTCTGGCCGTGAGCGGATTCCAGGTCCACCGCGACGCTCTTCTTGTTGGTGTTGAGGTGGAGAAACAGCGCTGTATCCTCCACGGTGAGNGAGGTTTCGACTCGNTGGCCTGCCCACTGGCGTTGAGTCATGCTCATGGCATCGAGACGCTCGATTTTCATGACCTCCGCGCCAAGATCGGCCAGCATTTTGGCGCAATACGGCCCGGCAATACCGTCCGTGACTTCCAGAACTCGGATACCCTCAAGGGCCANCAGTGGCAATAGACAACCTCCCCGCCGTCAGGCGACACGGCCAATTCTCTACCCGAGGGCATCGGGTGTCAATATAGCTGTCAACCATCAGCCGTCAGCTAACAGAATCTAGACGTCAGGTTTTCGAGGCGTGAGGTTTCGTTTCAAGCCGTCCGCTCATCGACAACCGTAAGTCTTACGCATTCTGGTCCAAAGCTGAAAGCTGACTGCTCCATTCGATTGCCTACCNGCATCCAAGTTGATAAGCTAAGAGCAGAGTCGCAGGCAGCGCGCATAAGGCAGAAGGGAGTTGGGAAACCGAGATGCAGGACGTATTCCGCGAGGCAGTTAATCTTCTTGAAAAAGACGACCAGCTTGTGGTCGCAACCGTGATTCGCACCAAAGGCTCGACGCCTCAAAAGCCCGGAGCCAAACTGCTGGTTCGAAAGGACGGCTCTGGCGTCGGAACTCTTGGCGGTGGCTGCGTTGAGGGCGATATCTGGTTCGCAGCATCCCAGCTTATGAAGCGCGGCGGCAGCGCTCAGTATCGCGAATACCAGCTTAACGAAGACCTGGCCGCCGATGACGGACTGGTCTGCGGTGGTACCATGTACTTCCTCATAGANCCGGTTTACAANCCCGAGGACTACCTCGATTTCGCCAAAGAGATCGACGCGGCCTATCGNGGCGAGGGCGCAGTGGCCGTCGCGAACCTCATCAAGCCNGCTCCCAGAAGCGACGTTCCTCTGGGCGGCAAGATGTTCATCCGCGAGGACGGTTTCACCGAAGGAACCTTGGGCGACTCGGAAATGGACGAGGCAGCAAAGGCCAAAGCCATCGAGCTTATGGTTCACGGCAAGAACGAGTACATCATCGCTGAGAACGGCGCAGAGTATTTCGTTGAAGCGTTCACCACGCCACCCCAGCTTGTTATCTGTGGTGGGGGTCATGTCTCCAAGGCTATCGCCGCTCACGCGAAATCCCTGGGATTTCGGCTGTTCATCACCGATGACCGTGAGGAATTCGCCAACAAACAGCGGTTCCCCGAAGCCGACATNATAGTCGCCAAGAACCCGGAAGANGCGCTGAAAGAGTTGCCCATCAACCCGAACACGTTCATCGTCGTGGCGACCCGAGGCCATAAGTTCGACAACGTTGCGCTGGCCGCTGCCGCTGCAACCTCCGCCCGATACGTCGGTCTCATGGGGAGCAAGCGCAAGACCATCCTCATCTATGAAGACCTGGTGCGTATGGGCATCTCGCTGGAACGGCTCANCGAGATTCGCTCGCCTATCGGCCTGGACATATCCGCTCGGACGCCTGAGGAGATAGCAATCTCCATCATCGGAGAGGTTTTGATGTTCCGGTTGGGCGGGACTGGACGGGCCATGAAGCTGGATCAGAAGCAGATCGACCGCATCGTCGCGAAGGTCGAATCCGAAAAGACGGCTGCCGCCGCTGACTGACGACTCGATTTTGAACGATTGCGAAGAAACGGACGTGAGACGNGGGCCGTCAGCTNGGGTCTCCGCTATTCTGACCGCCGCCGGCGAGTCCACCCGCATGGGTAGTCCCAAACCCCTTTTGCAGTGGCACGGCGTCACTCTGGTGGAATACCAAACTCGATGCCTTCTGGAGGGCGGAGTCTCCGAGGTCGTGGTCGTTCTGGGACACCGCGCCGAGGACGTTATTCCCTTCGTCAAAGGTTCCAATGTCCGATACGTCGTGAACTCTCGTTATCGAGAAGGCAAGGCCACGTCCATAAAGGTAGGCCTGACAGCCGTGTCTCTCGACGCCGACGCTATAGTGCTCCTGGCCGTGGATCAGCCTCGAACGGCAGATGNCGTCTCCAGGGTTGTGACGTCCCACTTAGAGAACGACACCGCCATAACNTCCCCCCGATACCAGGGACACGGCGGGCATCCGCTCATATTCTCAGCGCGTCTCAGNCCGGAACTCGAAAGCATCTCCGAGGANAGCCAGGGCCTTCGCCAAGTGTTTCAAAACCACCTGGATGAGATCACAGAAGTCTCTTTCGNCGATCCAATAATCCGCCTAGACCTCAACACTCCAGAGGCGTATGCTGAGGCTCAGATATTCTACAATTCATGAGCCTGAACTAAAGTCCGGCTTGATCTGATGCCGTATGTTTATGGACTCTGAATTATGCTCATCACAAAGTTGAGTAACGCGCGAGCGGTGTCGNCAGTAGGTTTGCCNATATATGTAAAGATCGTAGTGTGGTCACGATCTGCGAATTCCTTTTAATCTCGTCTGCCACTAGTTGAAGTAGTATGTCCCTTCGTAGCTTCCCTCGCTTCCCCTCACCACCGAGGGCAATCCAAAGAAGTGCACTGTCCCGTGCAGGTTTGCCAACCCCCGGCGCCAGTGCGAGTGAGGTACTNCTGATCCCCTTCGAACTGGGCACGCCGATCCGATAACCCTATATTTTGCGTTCGGTCGTACCGGATGACTATGGTTCCTGGCTAACNATCGCCTATCGTGCCTGTGAAATAGGTGAATCCGTGAGCAACCAGANAACCAGTCTCACTGCCGTGTTCTTGGCCCGTCTCTATCAAATCTCCACTGATTGTGTAATCAAGATTGATAGTGTGGAACTTGGTTTCACCGATCACCTTGTCAACGGAAAACGAATCTGTAACGATGGTGGACATCCAATCGCCCTTGGTGGNTGTGACANCGGGCTGATCCGGCGTAGGTTCCGGCTCTGTGGTTGGTGCAGGCGCGACGGAGGCTGGCGCTGTGGGAACCGACACCTCAGCTTGCGACNCCGCCACCGCTAGACTGGATGTGGACTCCAACGATCAGGCTGCCAGAGCCGCAATCGCGACCAATGTGATAAATCCCGTAACAGTTGTTTCAAATANCTTGCGGATTNTCATTTTGATACCACCTATTGGGGNAGTTGTGATTTGCAGGTTGTTAGCTCCAAGCTGCATCAGACCAGTNGCGTCAATCTGAGTGCCTAACTGTTCGAAACTCCCGGGATTCCGCCGGGCGCTTTTGGATTTATCCATTCACGTCNGGCGAATCTCCCGACGACCAACAGGTTATATGCGCAGAGTAGGAAGCTTCATACGCGAACTCACGTAATTTTGGACAAAAGAAAAAGGCGCATAGGTGGCNCCTTATGCGTGTCCGTGGCAGGCTCTAAGTGTCCTTAGGTGGAGTNGTTGTTGTCATGGCTTTGCACATCAGCACCGACCGGCTTCTGGGGCTGCTCGCCTACACAATGGAAGAATTTGACCAAGCCCAGTCCCATTTCGAGGATGCTGTGAATNTCAGCCGCAACGCCGGTTATAGGCTAGNGCTTNTATGGTCGNTGTGCGACTACGCCGAGATGTTGTTGGACCGCAAAGGCGCAACCGACTTGTGCGTGGCGAAGGCCTGGCTCGAGGAATCGCTGNCCATATCCACTGAGTTGGACATGGGNCCGCTGAAGGAGCGGGTCGAATCGCGCAAGTCAGCGCTTCCGGCATAGCGTTTTAGGTGGCAGAGGAATCCTGTGGACTCTCGTTGGCAGATGCGATGCAACCAACGAATAAATACCTCTCCGCCCTGCTNAGCGGAGTCGAAGCATCTGGTCGAGCATCAACCAACCGTTGTCCCACCGTGACCNGGCCCTTTGCTTGCAGTCTCTGGGCGGTGATGTTCNATGGCAGAATCCTGACCACCTGATACACACCTATTGCCCTACCCGCCCCACGCCTCCCAGGCGCGTTCGACGGCTTGCTGGGCCTCGCGGTGTTCGTCGCCCAGACGGGAGATGGCGTCCATATCCTGACGGTTTGAGGCGGTCTCCAGTTTGCGCTCTATATCCGCCAGATGGGACTCTAGTTTTTCAATGTTTGCTTCGTGGTTGATCTTCGACTTGGGAGCGGCGGCCTTTTTCTCTTGCTTTCGGGTTTCGCGCTCTCGGCGCCGGTGCCTTGCTCGCGCGCGCTTGGACACCGGAACGGGCGTCGCTGGCTGTCTCGACTGATTCCATTCTGCGAACGTTCCAGGGAACAGCTTGATCGTCCCGTCCTCGATGGCCCATATCTGTTCGGCCATTACCGAGATGAAGTGGCGGTCGTGAGACACGAACAACAGCGCGCCTTTGTAGTCCGCCAGTGTGGTCTCCAAAGCCTCTCTGCTGGGGATATCTAGATGAGTTGTCGGCTCGTCCAGCACCAGGACGTTGGGTTCCAGTATCAGCAGCCGNGCCAAGGCAAGCCGGGTGCGTTCGCCGCCACTGAGAGAGTCTGTCAGCTTGAACACGTCCTCGCCCTGGAACAGGAACCGAGCTAGGTAGTTGCGAGCGTCGCCGATGGCGATGTTCTTGGCGTCTAAAAATGCGTCCAGCACCGACTTTCCNTGGGGCAGGTCGTCGGTGCCTTGTTGCAGGTACCCGACTTGGACGTTGTGACCCAACGACACCGAGCCTGATAGCGCGGGCTGCTGGGACAGTATAGTCTTGATAAGACTGGTCTTGCCCATGCCATTTGGGCCGACGATGGCNGTCCGGGAGCCNCGGAATAGCTGAGTTTCAGGCACCGTCAAAAGCTCAATCGGCTCCCCGTCGTTGCGAAACCCGACCTTGAGGTTTCGGACGCTTAGCGTCACCTGCCCGGAGCGTGTGGCCTCTGCGCTGGAGATGCTGATGGATTTCTCGCGTTGAGGAGCTTCTTTGCGCTCNAGTCTGTTAAGGCGCGTCTGGCGGCCTTGGGCTTCCTTGGTGCGTTGGCCTGCCATGTAGCGCTGGATGAAGTATTCTTCCTTGTCGATGAACTCTTGCTGACGCTCGAACTCGGTCTGCTGACGCTCAACCTGCGCCCGCTTCAACTCTCGATACTTGGAGAAATTGCCAGGGAACCTCTGGAGCTTCCCTTGCTCAAGCTCCAGGATTTCCGTGGCCACCCGATCTAAAAAATACCTGTCGTGGGACACCACTATGACCGAGTAGTTGAAATTGGACAAAAACCCTTCCAACCACTCCAANCCAGAAAAATCGAGATAGTTCGTAGGCTCGTCCAATACCAGGAGATCGGGGTCCGCGAGCAGAGCTTTCGCCAGAGCCGCGCGTGTCCTCTGGCCTCCGCTGGTAACGGACGCGGGGGTNTCGAGTGNGTCCAGAGTCANCCCAACCCCGACGACCACCCGCTCCATCAGGTTCTGATAATCGTAGCCGCCACGGGCCTCGTACTGCTCAACTAGGGACGAGTATTGATTCTCAACCTGCGTGCGTTCTCGACCGTCGGTCTGCTGAATATCCAGCGCGGCAGCGGCCATCCCCTCTTCAAGCGCGATGAGGTCGTCGAAGGCGGTCATAATCTCGTCTCTGAGAGAGCCTTCAGCCTCGCTCTGGGGAATCTGAGAGACGTAGCCGATGCGGATACTGCTGCCACGAATTACAGCGCCGGCGTCAGAGTCCAACTCGCCCAGAAGCATTCGCAGAAGCGATGTCTTGCCGCCTCCGTTGGGGCCGACGATTCCGATTCGGGCGTGTTCGTTCACCTCCAGACTCACGTCGGAGAATATCTCGACCTCGCCGAAAAGCAGTTTCAGTTTTTGCGCTGAGAGTATTGGCAATTATGGTCAGTCTAATATGACTGTGTCGTTCTGAGACCGCAGTCGAAGAATCTGGTCGTTAATAGAACACGAGTCGGCGCAAGCGGCTAGGTACTTCGTTATGACAACCACGGGTCCGGTGTCAGTCGTCTGCGCGGACCGCTTCAGGTTCAGCCACCTTGGGCACTGTGACGTTTGAGCCAACGTATTCGCCCATCCATGCTACCAGACGAGAGAGGTATTCTTCACGCATCCGCGGATGGCCGCCTCGGACGAAGCCGTGGTAGCCGCCGGGAAACCGGACGAACTCGACGACCTTGCCAAGCCGCTTGAGAGTCACGTAATACTGCTCGCTCTGTTCCATCGGGACGCGCAAGTCTGCCTCTCCGTGTAGCAACAGC
>PAIW01000044.1 GCA_002710885.1 Chloroflexota bacterium
CCATCGCGCCCCCGACGTTGCCTACCCCTCGTTGCGGCAGCATCCAGTTTGCAAGATCGCCGTTCTCGGCGACCTGAAACGCGCCTAGCACCGCGACATCGATATGTCCTCCACGGATCATGGCGAAGGCTTCGGCAGAATTGAAAAAAGACATACCAGGGTTCGGAGCCAGGAACTGACCTCCGGCATTGATGAGGTCGATATCTTCCTCGCCCGGCTCGGCCATCGGGCCGTAGCCCAGCACGCCGGACTCGCTGTGATAGATAACCGTTCGACCTTCAGGAACGAACTGGGAGCACAGGGTCGGAATCCCGATTCCCAGGTTGACGACGTCTCCGTCCTGAAGCTCTTCGGCGACCCGCATCGCGATAATCTCTCTATCTAATCGAGGCTTGACCATATGTTGCCTTTCGGTCTCGTAATGGCATTTCAATGAATCCAGGCATCAGCGTTTCAAGACATCTTCACCATCCGATTTACGTACAGCGCAGGAGTGTGAATCACCGCGTTGTCCAGCCCTCCAGGCTCAACGATCTCGTCTACCTCGATAATCGTCACTTTGGCGGCCGTCGCCATAACACCGTTGAAATTCTGCGAAGTTCCGCGGTACGTCGTGTTGCCCAAAGTGTCGGCTACGCTCGCTCGAAGCAACGCGAAGTCTGCATTCAAAGAACGCTCCATCGCGTACTCTCGGCCATCGAATTCTCTGATTTCTTTGCCTTCCGCGATCTGAGTCCCAACGCCCGTCGGTGTGTAGAATGCGGGGATTCCCGCGCCTCCAGCGCGTATTCGCTCTGCCAACGTGCCTTGTGGTACAACTTCAAGTTCGACCTTCCCTTCAAGATACGCCCGCTCAAACGACGTTGGACGGGACGGAGAAGGCGACACAGGAAAGGACGCAATCACTTTCTTGACCTGCTCATTGTCCACCAGTATGCCTATGTCGATGGGACGGTCTCCAGGTAGAGTCCCGAATCCCATGACGCTGGCTAGACCCGCTGTGTTGCTGATGATGGTCAGGTCTCTGGCTCCGTGATCTCGCAGGGCTCGGATCAGATTTTGAGCAGTGCCGCCTGGCCCCGCGAAACCATCAATCATCAGCATCGCGCCATCCGGTATGTCGGACACAGCTTCATCAAAATTCGGAACGATTTTGTTCAATTGTGGGGTCTCCAGTTTTCAATATCGCTAACCGTCGCATGAACGGACCGTCAAAAGACATCCAAGCCACACGCAATTAGTCGTGTCACGCCTGCGAGCGGCGAGCTGGGGCGAATACTACCAGGATGTTCATGTCCTCAGTGATCGTGTGAAATCCATGTTCCACACGGGCGGCGACGAAAACAACGCTCCCAGGCTCAAGGAGCCTGTCTTCGCCATCAACGCTCATCGTGCACCGGCCCGACACGATGTAATATATCTCATCCTCCGTGTGCGGCTGTTGGGTGTCGACGCCTCCCGCCGGCAGGGAATATACTCCGAGGCTCATGGTCGGGACGGCCAAAAACTCCAGGTACCGTTCGCCTGACTGGTCTTGTTGGTTCACCAGTTCAGAAAATTCAAACGCCTCCATTTATGTCGTCCTTCTCATTCGTCGGGATCATTCGACGTCTAAATTTTCTGCTAATCTTCGATGAATCGATGCAAGCGTCACCTTGGCTTCTCTTCTCAACCCTCCCCGCCTGCCTCTCCGCAAATAACCCAGTCTTCTCCGCGCCAATGAAGAGAGGGTGTTTGCGTCTTCGTGGGAAAACCCAAGAAGCCTAGACGCAGCCAAGCCTGCGAGTCGGCCAGACTCAATCGCCGTTGCGCCGTTCTCGACACCGGATGCGTCGCCGCAGACGAAAAGTCCATTGACGAGTGTAACAAAGTTCAGGTCATGGATTGGCATCATTCCGCCGAGAATTTCGATCTCCAGTGTTGGGCATCCAGCATCAACCGCCAAACGCGAGTTTGGCTCTCTCGGCCATGCCACACATAGGGTGTCGGCTTCGATATCACGAGTCGTTACACCTGAATACTCCAATTGCTGAACACGCACACGCTCCAATTTGCCGTCGCCGACAGCCTCTATCAACAGAGTCGATGTCAGAACCTCAACCGCAGCCTGTCGAAGCGGAGATGCGTTGACCTCTCGGCCTTCGACTTTGGAGCCTTTCTCTAGAACAGCGACAACTTCGGCCCCGGCGTCCAACAAATTCTGAGCGATCAACAGCCCGGAATTGTCCGATCCAGCCATCACGATTCGCATCCCCACCAGTTGCGCTCGCACGTTTAGAGCCACCTGCGCTGCGCCCGAACGCATAACTCCGTGCAGATTAGAACCTGGAAAGTCCGGTTCGGGTTCATCAGAGCCAGTGGCTAGAATCACAGACCGAGCCGACACTAATCCCTCGGAATCCAACATGCCTTCGACCGTCAGGCGAAAAGAATCGCCTGAAACTGCAGGTGGTGACAGTTGATCAACTTCAACTCCCAATCTCACCACGNCTCCAGCATCGGATGCCTCNTTCATTAGNCNCNCTTGATGNTCGAAACCGTTTANCCCNCCGAAAATAGTNNCAGGTCCCTGAAGAGGTTGGGACTGGATGCCCANCTTGCCGCCGGCCCANGCGTCGCGTTCCAGCAGAATCACCGAAGCTCCGGCCTGGGCGCATGTTGTCGCGGAAACCATGCCTGCCGGCCCAGCNCCAATAACAGCAACGTCATATCGNNCATTTTCGTTCATCGCGGCACNATGATACATCCACAGAAGCAAAAAAGCCNTNTGCTATACTTNNCNCGCTCCAAGCCACAAACCACTGGAGGAGAATCGACTCCAATGATTAACGATGCGNTCAACATTCGAGAGGCCACGCGACAGGACNCAGNTCANATCGTCCAGTTCCAACAAAGCATGGCCCNGGAGGCCGAAGGCAAGANCNTGGACGAACCGTTGCTTCGTNGAGGCGTGGCGAGNGTGTTNGATTCTGANGACAAGGGATTTTACCTCGTGGCTGAAGCCGACGGAGAGGTTGTGGGAAGCNTGTTAATAACNTACGAGTGGAGCGATTGGCGCAACGCGACGTTCTGGTGGATTCAAAGTGTCTTCGTGAGCGCCGATTGGCGNCGCANGGGNGTCTACCGGGCGATGCACGATTGGGTTCACGACATCGCCGACTCNNGANACGACATTTGCGGCATNAGGTTGTACGTCGATCGGACAAATCATATCGCGCAACAGACCTANAANTCTCTGGGCATGGCGCACTCNCANTATGACNTGTACGAGATAGATTTCGTTCTGTAAGCAAATAAATTGAACGTCCGTCTCCGNCGGGTTGATTCAAANAGGGCCAGTCTCTCTTACGCGACTGGCCCTTNCATTTAGTCNGAATCACAATCCAGTAGACNCCATTTTTGTTTTTGCCGCCCNGCTTGCNNNTGTCCNTGNGCTTTCTANTCGACCCAGATNCCGAGGTTTTGGCCNCNCCACCNGAANAAGNCCCGTNNTACGGNCAGAAANCCCGACCATTCAGTACCATTTATCCTTGTCGACNANGTTGTTCAGGGGCTCGCCGTTCAGGAACTTTCGTGCGTTGTCNAGGATGATCTGANATCGNCGCNCCGGCAAGTTCTCAGCGTCCCTGANAGCNACATGGGGAGTCATGAGCACATTGGGCAGACCCCAGAGTTTATGTTCCGAGGGCANGGGCTCTTCCTCGAACACATCCAACCCCGCGCCNGCAATGACTCCGTTCTCGATAGCGTCAGCGAGATCGTCGATNTTGCACACCTTGCCTCGTCCAATGTTGATGAAGTAAGCCGAATCCTTCATTANCTCAAANCTGCGAGCGTTGAACATGCCTTCAGTTTCTGGAGTGTGAGGCACAGTCGTTATCACGAAATCGGCTCGGTGCAATAATGCGTCTAGTTCATCCGGTGTATGAAGTTGGATAAAGGGAAGCTCATATTCTGGGCGCGGATCTACGCCTATGACCTCCATACCCAGTTCGTTGAGTATTCGCGCAGTCTCGTGGCCGATNCCTCCCACGCCGTTTATCAGCGCNGTGGATACCGTGAGGTCNANGTACGGGGATTTCCGGGCGNCATTATCCCAAACTCCTTGCCGCTGGGCGTCCANGTACCAGGGCAAGCCTCGCGAGAGCGCCATCACNAACATCANNATATGGTGACTGATNTGGTCAAAATAGATGCCNCGNGGGTTGGTCATGGTCAGNGAATGCGCCANAAGCTCCGGGTAATAGTACCCGTGNAACGGCCCTGCGTCGGGGTTGTGAAGCCAGGTCAGCTTGNCGGCTGCCNCNAGAGCGGCGGGCGGAATCCAGCCGCACGCGGCGTCGGCGTCTCTGATGGCCTCAATCGCTTGCTGGTCCGTCTCCGGCGAGACGACATCATATTCAGGCAGTGTGTCGGACAATCGAGCCGCGAACATCTCTTTCAGTTCATCTTGGGGTGGCATGAAGACAAATTTGGGCATGGCGCGCTCCTGAATTCTAATTGGATCAGTCGTTTGGCATTGTACGCCACGGAAACCTATCGCAACAATTGACGACTTGAGTGCCCATTGATATCGTCATGCCACTCGAATAATCGCCTGTACTTTAGATTTCATTGTTCGACAACACCAACACACGACATGCGTGAATGAAGGAGAGCCGAGCGCAATGAATGAACAATCGACGCTGGTCGCAGTGTTTGGCCCCCACGCCGCCGGGGAAACGACCATTACAATTGAGCTTGGCTCCCGACTAGGTTTGCCAGTTTTCACGAAAGACGCTATCAAAGAGTCACTCCATAACTCGCTCGGTTGGGCCGACATAGAATCTTCTCGGTAAGGCGATGGTCGTGGCAGAAATCCACAGGTTTTTGACGGTGTAACGAACAATGTCACAATAAGGCAGTTCGATATTTTGGTTCCTGGATTTGAGCGACGTTGGCTCTGATGCCGAACAATTCACTCTGTCGTGTGGCCTTCACGCTTGAGCAATGCTCGCTTCTTCTCGCTACTCTACTTGTAGCCCCCCAACTCTCCGTCTTGTCTCACGACTCGATGGCAAGGCACCGCGACAGCCACCCGGTTGGCGGCGCACGCCTGAGCAACGGCCCGTGCCGACGTTGGGCTCCCTATGGCGCTGGCGAGTTCGCCATAGCTGACGTTTGTCCCGGTTGGGAGAAGGCTCAACGCTTCCCACACTCAGCGCTNAAACGCGGTCCCCTGGATGTCCAATGGAAGACTCATTCCGACATTGGGCGTCTCGATGTACGCCACCACTTCATCCAGCCAATCTGCGAACTCCATATCATCCTGGACGTTGTTGCGTTTGAGAATCATTCTTCGAAATTGAGTCTCATGACCCCTGGATCGTCGCCGAACTCAATCGCGCAGATGTTTTTGTCCGTCGCGCCGACCAACACATATCCGAGGAAACAATGACCAACGGCAATTTTGATATCGAGACCTTTCCCTCCGTTTCGATATGCGGTGGGCGTCATCCCCAGATTCCCCGGTGTGGACCCGTATGCCGGGGCGCTCGACGCAAACCCTGCTGCGTAAATCACATCTGAGACCGACACGTCTGATGAAAGCCCGGTTCGGAGGATCTGATTCCTGAGCGTGGTGGCATACCCCTTGGGTGTCACGCCGACGGTCTGTTTGAACAACCTGTGAAACTGCCAGGGGCTCAGGGTAGCCTGGGACGCGAGCTCCTCCAGCAATAGAGCGGCGTCCGACTCCTCGATCTCTCTGTAAGCCCTTGCAATCATCTCCGTCTCCTCATGCAGAGGAGACACCGAGTCGGGCTGGCATCGCTTGCAGGGCCGGTAGCCTGCATTCTCTGCGGGCATGGGGTCGTCGTCTTAGAAAACCACGTTCTCGCGTCAGGGAAGCCGAGCAGGACACGCAGGCGGGCAGTAGAATCCAGTCGTCTTCACGCATGTGGAAAAATGGCTTTCTGCGGAGCGGTCACGTTGGACCGCCGCATCCCTTCGGCTTGAATCGGTTTTGAAGGCGGTTATCGAAATCATGTGCGTTTCTTGATTATCACTCACGTGTTTAAATTGCCTTTATGCCTATCAAATCTAACGCCCGTCCGACCCAACGGATTGCCAAAACTTGCTCGCCAATTGTTGGGGTCTCATACTGGTTCGCGATTCGCTCAAGCCGAGTGCTATTATTATTAAGTGACGTGTTCCAATTATTGAATATTGTCGCGCCCTTCCGCGAGGCTCTGACGCTTCCATTTACAAGTATTTGTCGGTGGGTTGCGCTCGCGGGGTCATGAAAACCGGACCATCAATCGAATCAGGAAAGCACTGCATTTGATAAACGAACAGTCAAACGACAGAATCCGAAACATCGCCATTGTTGCCCACGTCGATCATGGGAAGACTACTCTGGTGGATGCCCTGCTCAAGCAGGGGCAGGTGTTCCGCAAGCATCAGGACGTTGGGGTGCTTATCATGGACTCCAACCCACTGGAAAAAGAACGCGGCATCACGATTCTCTCCAAGAACACCGCCGTGACTTACAACGGCACTAAGATCAACATCATTGACACTCCAGGCCACGCCGACTTTAGCGGTGAGGTCGAGCGAATTATGAACATGGCCGATGGTTGTCTTTTGTTGGTGGACGCCGTCGACGGCCCCATGCCCCAGACCAGGTTTGTCTTGAAACAAGCGCTCGAGCACAATCTTGCCCCTATGGTCGTAATCAATAAAATCGACCGCCCAGAAGCTAGAGTTCCCGAAGTGATCGAGCTTGTTCAAGACCTTTTCTTGGAACTGGCAACTAAAGCAGACCAGTTGGACTTCCCGATTCTATATGCCTCGGCCCGCGACGGATATGCGATTTCCGGCATGGATGCGCCGAGAGAAGATATGCAACCTCTATTCAAAGCCATGATAGAAAGTGTTCCGGCCCCGACCGGTGACCCAGACGCCCCTTTTCAGATGCTTGTGGCCGCGCTGGATTACGACAATTACTTGGGGCAGATAGCAATCGGTCGCGTGTTCCGAGGCAATGCCCGGAAGCGGTACCCGGTCGCTCTACTCCGAAACGGGGACCAGGCAATCCAGCACAATTTGGAAAAAATTTTCGTGTTTCGAGGTCTCGAGAGATTGGAAGTCGCAGAGGCGCCAGTCGGCGATATTGTTGCCGTCACCGGAGTCGATGGCGTGTCAATCGGAGACACACTCGCCGATCCGGAGCATCCCGACGCCCTACCCTCCATAGTGATTGACGAGCCTACCGTCAAGATGACTTTCGGGGTGAACACGTCGCCATTCATGGGCCAGGAGGCGACCTATTCGACCTCCAGAACGCTACATGCCCGCTTGGTACGAGAGTTGCGAACGAACGTCAGCCTTCGCGTCGAAACAACGGAGAGCCCGGACGAGTTTATGGTTTCAGGCCGTGGGGAGCTTCACCTTAGCATCTTGATCGAGACGATGAGGCGCGAAGGGTACGACTTTCAGGTATCTAAGCCGGAGCCCGTCACCAAGATTGTTGATGGCAATTTATTTGAGCCTTACGAGCAGTTGACCATCGACACGCGCGAAGAATTCATCGGCATATTGACTGAAGACCTCGCAGGACGTCTTGCGCAATTGACGAACATGTCTAATGACGGTATGGGAAATGTTCGATTGGAGTACAGCATCCCGACACGTGGGCTGATCGGTTTCAGGTCGGCGCTCCTTCGGGAAACGCGTGGCACCGGCGTACCCAACAGTGTCTTTAGTGAATTTCGACGAATGACCAGAGAAGTAAAGACAACCACAAACGGCGTTTTGGTAGCCTCCGAAGCAGGGACTGCCATCACGTTTGGTCTGCTAAACGCTCAGGGCCGAGGCGAGACATTCGTGGAACCGGGAACTCCTGTGTACGAAGGAATGATCGTGGGTGTCCATCCGAAGGACCAAGACCTCGTTATCAACGTGTGCAAAGAGAAGAAGCTGACCAACATGCGCGCGGCTTCAGCAGACATAATCAAGCGACTAAGTCCCGCCATAAAGCTCAGCCTCGAAGACGCATTGGATTTTATCGCCGACGACGAATTGGTCGAGGTTACGCCTCAGAATTTCCGCCTGCGGAAGAAGGTCCTATCCTTCACCGATAGGCATCGCCAGCGGCGCAACGTCGCCAAAGGCAGAGCGTAGCGCGATTCCGGTTACGGGACATTAGGCCGTGAACCTTGACAAGCGTCAGTCACGACGTTAGCATTTTCCTCGTTTCAACAAGGCGAGGCATCTTGGGTGTTTCTGATTCCTCCGCCCGTAACATCGGCAGACATCACATCCAACATTGTGTCCGCCCTGAACATCCCACGTAGGAGGAATCGCCATGCGAGCCGTAGTTTACAAAGGCCCATTTGAAGTCGCCGTCGAGAACGTCCCAGACCCGACCATCCAGCATCCCAATGACGTGATCGTCAAGATCACATCATCGTGCATCTGCGGTTCAGACCTGCATATGTATGAGGGTCGCACCGCCGCCGAGGCTGGTATCGTGTTCGGCCACGAGAACATGGGCGTGATACAGGAACTCGGAAGCGCGGTCAAGAATCTGTCTATCGGCGACCGAGTGGTGATGCCCTTCAACGTTGCATGTGGGTTCTGCAAGAACTGCCAACGCGGGTTCACCGGGTTCTGCACCACCGTCAACCCGGGATTCGCAGGCGGCGCCTATGGCTACGTGGCGATGGGGCCGTGGGTCGGCGGTCAGGCCGAATATCTCCAGGTTCCATTCGCTGACTTCAATTGCCTGACCTTGCCTGAGGGAATCGAAAACGAAGCCGACTACGCTTTGCTCGCAGACATCTTCCCCACCGGATACCACGGAGCGGAACTGGCCGACGTCAGCCCTGGTGAAAGCGTTGCGGTGTTCGGAGCTGGCCCGGTGGGCCTGATGGCGGCGTACAGTTCCGTCATCCGAGGAGCCGCCGAAGTGTACGCAATAGACCACGTTCAGGAACGTCTGGACAAGGCTGCCGAGATCGGCGCCATCCCCATAAATTTCGACGAGGGCAACCCCGTGGACCAGATCAAGGACATACGAGGCGACGGAGTCGACAAGGGAATAGACGCGGTGGGCTATCAGGCCGCCGCCGCTGGCTCGTCTGCCGCCGGTGGAGAGCAAGAGGAAGTTCCCAATATCGTCCTGAACCAAATTATTGACGTCGTGAACCCTACCGGCGCCCTCGGAATCCCGGGCCTTTATGTCCCCACCGACCCGGGCGGAGTCGACGAAGGCGCAAAACGCGGGGCCCTGTCGATCAATTTCGGGCGTCTCTTTGAGAAAGGACTTCGGCTCGGCACAGGTCAGTGCAACGTTAAGAAATACAACGCCTACCTTCGCGACATGATTACCGCTGGCAAAGCATCCCCTAGCTTCGTCGTGTCCCACGAAGTCCCGCTGGACGATGCCGTCGACGCTTACGACAAGTTCGACAAGAGAGTTGACGGTTACACGAAGGTCATCCTCAATCCTTAAAAGCAACTGGAGGGGCGCCGCAATGCGCGTAGGCGACGGACAAACAGAATACCAATGGGCCGAAGATTGGGCGGAGATTCCGCCATCCGAAAGTGCCACCAAAGGTTGGGCGCACAATGGCGTGGCAATCACGGCGTCCGGGGATGTCATAACATTTCACCCCGGCGAGTCCACGATGATGGTTTTTGATTCACAGGGCAAGTTGGCACGCTCGTGGCAGACCGATTTCACTGACGCTCACGGCATCACAATCGTGAATGAGGCCGGCGTCGAATACCTGTGGGTCGCCGACAATGGAAGAAAACGCGCATACGCGCTAGGGTACGAATACGGAGAGATTGAATCCACTGGACAGGCGGTGAAGATTACTCTGGACGGCGACGTCGTCCAGAGATTGGATCGCCCGGACCTCCCGGTTTATGAGACCGGCACGTACTCTCCTACTTCGGTGGCAGTCAACGGGGCGAATGGCGACATCTGGCTGGCGGATGGATACGGGCAGAGTTACGTCCACCGATACGACAGCAGCGGGAACTACCTCAGTAGCATCAATGGAGAAGAAGGAGCCGGTCGGTTCGCCACTCCGCATTCGGTGTTCGTCGACACGCGCAAAGTGGAGGATGAGCTTTACGTCTCGGATCGGGCCAATGGTCGGATTCAGGTGTACGACATGGATGGCGGGTTCAAACGGGCGTTTGGTTCAGACTACCTGACCACGCCGAGCGCATTTGCTATCCACGGTGACAAACTGATAATCGCCGAATTGAATGCTCGACTGGCGGTCGTGGACGCTGAGGACATGCTGATCGGGTATCTGGGCGGAAACCTTGACGTTACGAACGTGGCAGGCTGGCCCAATAATCTGGATCACGCTGGCGTCCCTGTGCGGACTTCATTGCTCGAATCAGGAAAATTCAACAGTCCTCACGGGCTGGCAGTCGACTCAGCAGGCAACATCTACGTGTCAGAATGGCTCATCGGTGGCAGATTCATCAGGCTAGCCTTGGCGTAACTAGGCGCGCTTCCACATGATTTGCCCATGCGCCGGTGCGGAATATCACAACGTACAACAAAGATATGATCGGATCCTAACACAATCGAGTCGCCAGAACTAAGCCGCCAGGTCCATACCTGAACGGAGATTTAATCGATAGCCTACGACCAGGGCTTGTGGCTCACTGAAGAGCTTGGAATGGAGAATCTCAAAGGTAGTTTTCGAGATCAGAGGACGCAAGCGGGGCAATTCACGACTCGCTGAGCATTTCTTCGCCAACCAAGCTTTGGAGGCGGTCTTCTCGCAGCGTCTCCGTCTTGTTTGATAACAGCAAAACCAGCCAGAATTGACACTCCGTCCGTGTCGTAGATATAATCCAGACACCCAAATTCAGGCAGAATCTCCGGCTACGCCACTCATATGCTGGCCCCGAATTACAACGTCGATCTTTATGTGCATTTCTCATTCCTCCGCCCGCTTGACCGCTAATCATAATGGGCAACAACTGCGAATGACTTCACCCAACATTGGTCGGCGCGCTAGCGAAGACCGACTTCGACAACCACACGGGCCAATTCTGTGAACAACGAAGAGGCCGTTCGCAAAGCCACCGATGCAGGCGTCCATCTCGTGACGTTTTTGTATTGCGATAACGGCGGCGTGATACGTGGCAAGAGTTCCCATATATATGGTCTCGCCAATCGAATTAATTCGGGTATCGGTCTCACTGTCGCTATGCAGGCGATGAGTGACAATGACGACCTGCAACCCATCGACGGCATGGGTCCAAAGGGCGAAATCAGGCTCGTTCCGGACCCAAACACGTTCACGCTACTGCCCTACGCCCCCAAACGCGCAGTGATGATGGCCGATATGCATACGCTGGACCGCAAACCGTGGGCCGCATGCCCCCGTGACTTTCTGAAGAAACAGATCAACCGCGCCGGCAAGATGGGACTAAATATCCAGGCTGCGTTTGAGCCGGAGTGGTCCTTGGCTCGACGAGACGGCGACGGCTTCGCGCCGATAGACGAGAGTCTATGTTTCAGCGGTGTTGGGATGACAGAGTCTATGGCGGTCATAGACGACATTGTCGTTGCGTTGGACGCCCAGGGCCTCCAGGTGGAGCAGTATTACCCAGAACTCGGCCACGGACAGCAGGAATTGACCATCGGCCACACGGACGCCCTTCGAGCCGCCGACAACCACATCGTATATCGCGAAACGGTTCGCAACATCGCTAGACAACACGATCTTTACGCATCCTTCGCCCCCAAGCCTTTTCCAGACCAGTCGGGAAACGGGTGTCATCTCCACATCAGCTTGTGGGATGAACAGGCCGAACGAAACCTCTTTTATGACAGTGATGGCAGGCACGGTCTCAGTCAGATGGGATACCAGTTCATCGGTGGCGTATTGGCCCATCTTCGCGGACTGGTGGCTCTCACTGCGCCCAGCGTGAACAGCTATCGGAGGCTGATCCCCAATTCCTGGAGTTCAGCATTCGTCTGTTACGGGCCAGATAACCGCGAGGCCGCGGTCAGGATACCGTCCGGGTACTGGGGAAACGAGATGGCGTCGGCTAACCTCGAATTGAAGCCTTCCGATTCCAGCGCGAACCCTTACTTAGCATTGGGCGGCTTGATCTCGGCGGGACTGGATGGCATCTCAAACAACACGATCCCGTCCCTCGACCTTGAGATAGACATTGACCCGACAACGCTGCCAGATGCCGAACTGAAACGTCGCGGCATCGTAAATCTGCCCCGAAGCCTTGACGAGGCCGTCCGAGCCCTGGAGGAAGACGTAACGCTGATGGAGTCCCTTGGTCCTACACTGTCTGCAGCCTACCTCGCCATAAGACGAGCCGACGCGAAACTGTTTTCCGAGAACGACCAGTCGTTTGAAATTCGGCGCCACTTCAACAAGTTCTGACTGATGGATTTCCCTGACTTCGAGCTTGAGCGGGTCCAATCCATCTGGGAAAATCAGGTGGACTACAACCTGACCGAGAGCGGATTGCACCCGTTCACGTTGCGGGAGTTGCTGGATGACGGACAACTTGACCAACTCCTTTCGCTCCGGTTGGGCTACACACAAACTAATGGAACGGTCCTACTTCGACAAGCGATAAGCAGCCGATACCCTGGAGCGGGCATCGACAACGTTTTAGTGACCAGTGGATCCGCTGAAGCGAACTTTATCGCCAGCATTCTGACTCTCAAACCTGGGGACGAGCTAGTGTACATGGTTCCCAACTACATGCAGATTTGGGGCATCGCTCAGGGATTGGGCGTCAGAGTAGTCCCTCTGCGACTGCATCAGGACCTCGACTGGCAAATCGACCCGGGCGAACTTGAATCTGCGGAGTCTTTCAAGACGAAGGTAATCTCGGTTTGCAATCCCAACAACCCGACGGGCAGTGTCCTGAACGACGATACGCGGGATCGTTTGGTTGCGGTTGCTCAAGCTACCGACGCGTGGCTATTCGTCGACGAAGTGTACCGAGGCGCCGAGCTTGCAGGCGATGAGACTCGGAGCCTGTGGGGACGCTACGAAAAAACAGTTGTCACGGGCGGGTTGTCCAAAACCTACGGCCTACCTGGATTGAGGCTGGGTTGGCTTGTCGGTCCGGAAGAGTTCATCGCTGGAGCGTGGGCGATGAAGGATTACACGACCATCGCGCCTGGAGCGCTCAGCGATCAGGTGGCGACTTTCGTTCTCGAATCAGGCCTGCGAACGCAAATATTCGAGCGCAACCGCACCATCTTGAGAGATAATCTGTCTTATCTGGAAGACTGGATCGCCCAGCAAAACGGGCGGTTAAAGTTGAGCCCTCCGAAGGCCGGAGGCATGGCATTCTTGCAGTACGACATGGACATAAACAGTTCCGAATTAGCGACCCGGCTGCGGCAAAACGAGTCAACGCTGGTAGTGCCGGGCGACTGCTTCGGTATGGACGGTTTTCTGAGGCTCGGATTCGGCTCTGAGAAGGGATACTTATCCGCAGGGTTGGACAGGATCGCGACTTTCCTGAGCAGATTAAAGGACTGAATGTTGGCGTTCGACGACTATATATCATCGTCAGAAATATTGCGAGAGACGTTGCGAGCCCAACGGAGAATCCAGAATCGGTTGTCGCCAACACCCCTTGAGCATTCTTCATACTTCAGCGAGTCCTCAGGCGCGAATGTGTACTTGAAGCTGGAAAATCTTCAGCCGACAGGCTCGTTCAAAGTGCGCGGCGCGCTTAACTCGCTGTTATCGCTGTCTGAGGAGCAACGAGCAAAAGGAGTAGTGGCCGCCTCTTCAGGCAATCACGGATTGGCAGTGGCCTACGGAGCATCTGCGCTGGGAATCGAGTGTGAGGTGTTCGTTCCAGAACTCGCTCCCCAAACGAAGACGGACGCGATTCGACGCTTGGGTGGTCGTCTCCGACATCACGGCGCCGACGTCGCAGTTACAGAGTCGTTCGCGAGGGGTCACGCGGTGGAAAACGACAAACCCTACATATCGCCATACAACGACATCAAAGTCATCGGGGGTCAGGGCACCATCGCCCTGGAACTGGGTCAACAACTTGACCGGATCGACGCAATATATGTCGCCGTCGGTGGCGGAGGTTTGATCTCCGGAATCGCAGGATATTCCAAGTCAGTTTTCGACAATCCAAGAATCGTAGGTTGTCTACCTGAGAACTCGCCTGTGATGGCGGAATCGGTCAAAGCGGGCCAGATCATCGACATGGAGTCCAAACCAACATTGTCTGACGGCACAGCAGGGGGAATTGAGCCAGCATCGATCACATTCGAGATATGCCAGCGACTGGTTGATGAATTCGTGGTCGTCTCTGAGGACGAGATCGCAGACGCGATGCGGCTTTTCACGGAGGTTCACCACATGTTGATCGAAGGGGCGGCTGCTCTTTCGTTGGCGAGCTTCCTGAAAACCCAAAAATCTATGACTGGCGAAAATATCGTGCTGGTGATCTGTGGGGCGAATGTCAGCCTTCAGACATTAAAAGGCATCCTTTAGCCGCATTTACAGTCACCATCCTTGGCCGNGGGCACCGGCGGAGACACGNCAACCGGATAACAANCGTCANTGGCATCGCGCGGATACGCAATCACACCTGCCTCAGGCCCTGACCTTAACGGTCAGAATTAACGNCGAAGACATGCGAGCGTTTCGGAGCCGAAGCGCTCGCATGTCTGAAATTCTAGAATGGCTCGGCTTTTAGGAAGCTTTGCCTATCCTGAACATTTTGGTCCCGCAAACAGGGCAAACACCCTGGGTCGCAGGCCGGCCATTCTTCATGGTAATGGCCTCTGTGTTCTTCATCTCGCGCGATGATCTGCACTTTACGCAATATCCGTCCATGTTTAACCTCCTGTGACGTTGAGTCCGATAATTCTCGAGCGACAACTTTCAGACTGACAAACCATCAACTACNATTACGATCGCGATGTTTGTCGTCCTTGATTCAACTCTCTATTCGCTCCGCGTGCCGTCNGCCATCTTATTGCTCCTATCAGCCGACAAACGCGGCCCTATGGTGATGCCGCCTGTCCTTAGAGAGTTGCANTTCACCTGCTTTTGGAATTCCATCGGTGTGACTCNCAAAGCCCACCGATAATAACTAACTGCCTGACGGGAACCTACTATGCTATTCCCGTCAACGAGACGTTTTTCGCTTCTCAGACTTGATCGTCCCGCCCTGCGACCCTATGAGGGCGAAGTGGCTCTGNCCGCACACCCCTNCGCTGGTCACAGGTTACGCCTGCAAATTTACCGATAATTTCCGTTCGTGTCAACCGCTAATGCACGTATTTAGGCACAATATTAAAAAAATGTCAAATACACATGATTTTAAAACCAATTGAGCCTTCGCCGCGTCCAATTTTTCTAGACAGACTCCGTGATACGCCGACGCCGGACGCGAACCGGCAACGACTCCAAGCCCCGCAAAACGATGTGGTCTTTGAACACTGGAGGTCGATCGAACTGGATATCCGAAAATCGCTCTAAAATCTTTCTGAACGCGATCTTGGATTCCAGCCGGGCCAACGGAGCGCCCAGACAATGATGCACACCGCGTCCAAATGATATGTGACTTTGACCTGTGCGGGCAAAGTCAAGCCTGCCAGGATCATCGAACTCGTCTGGATCGTGGTTAGCCGCGCCGATCAGGAGAAGAATGGATTGCCCTTTCCTGATCTTCTGGCCGCCGATTTCCATATCCTCCAGAGCGATCCGGCGATCAAGCTGAACAGGGCTATCGAAACGAAGCAACTCCTCAATAGCGGCGTCCATCAAGTCCGGGTTGTCTCTCAGTTGCTGACTAAGTTCGGGGCACTGAATCAGGGTTCTCAAGCCGTTTCCTATAAGGTTCTTGGTGGTCTCGTTCCCGGCAACCAGAAGCAAAATTAGGGTTGATAAAAGTTCTTCGCGAGTCAGCTTGTCGCCTTCCTCCTCGGCAGCGATCAATGCGCTGATGAGATCAGTCTGCGGAGCAACTCGACGCGCCTCTACGATATCGGACAGGTAAAGGGTCAATTCCGCACGAGACCGCCCGGCCTGCATTGCGTCATCTCCGCTCGTACCAGGTTCCAGCATCTGAGCCACATCGCTGGACCACCCCTTGAACCGGTCACGGTCCTCCGGCGGAACCCCCAACATCTCGGCGATTACGATAATCGGCAGAGGGTAGGCAAAATCGTCTAGCACGTCGAACGAGTCCCCTAGCCCAGCCAGGAGCTCATCCACGATCTCTTCGACTCGTGGTTTGAGTTCGGCGACTGCGCGAGGGCTGAAGGCTTTGCCAACCAATGAACGCATGCGTGTATGGTCTGGGGGGTCAATTCTCAGCATACTGCGGGCTTCATCGGCATACGGGTTGAACCGAACGTTGGTTCCGTTACGCTCGTCATTTGAGAATCTTTTCGAGTCTCTGAGAACCACGTCAACATCCCGATGTCTGGTGAAAATCCATCCGTTGATCAATCTGCTCCAATGAATTGGTGACTTCTCTCTCAGCTTGCGATAAATTGGATACGGGTCGGAGTGCATTTTTGGAGACAACGGATTATAAACCACTCCGCTCTCCATCCGTTCCCGTGCCAGAGGGAGTTGCACCAATACGGTTCGCAACAGCGCACGCATGATTTTGTTCATGGATTCCCCCCAAAGACTTAGGCAGCCACGCAGACCGCCACTAGCAAAGATGATATCTCCGGCTGTTCCCCCGGTCAACGATTTGAAATTGACTTCTGTAGGAGGTTCAAACTGAGCAATACCACTTACACCTTGCCAGCGCTACGGGCGTTGGCTCTTCACTCGCAGGGTCTTGCCAACAAACCAAACGGAAAAAGCAGTCAACAGGATGTTTACGAGACCGTTGAGCAGATCGGCTGTGTCCAGATAGACACCTTGCAGATGGTGCAACGCAGCCAGTACCTGGTGCTGTGGAGCCGATTGGGCCGTTACGACACCTCCCAATTCGATGACCTTCTATCTGGAAGTTGCGACGCTGAGAATGACCGTCGATTGTACGAATATTGGCTTCACGCCGCTTGTCTAATACCGCTCACCGACTATCGGTTCAGCCTCCCTGAGATGCGCCAACGCCGTGAGAGTCCAAATCACTGGCGGAAAAGTTGGTTTGCAAAGTCTGAGAACCGCGATCTTGTCAAGCAGGTCCTATCACACGTTCGTGAAAACGGGCCATCCCGTTCTGCCGATTTCGACCGAGGAGGCCCGAAGAGAGGGGCCTGGTGGGACTGGAAACCAGCAAAACAAGCGCTTGAACACCTCTACAATCAGGGAGACCTAATGGTCGCTAATAGGCAAAAATTCCAGCGGGTTTATGATTTGAAGGATCGTGTTCTTCCTGGCTGGGTCAGCCAAGAAGAGCCAACGGAGAACGAAGTGGCCCGACACATCTTGGAAAAATCGCTCCTATCTCTAGGAGTTTGCGAACTTGCCCAGGTCTGCGACTACACTCACACCAAACGCACTGTGGCGAAAGCGAGTTTGGCGGAATTAGCAAACGACGGCACGTTCGTTCAAATCCAAGCAGACTTGGGAGGCTCGAACACGCGGGATATGGTTGTCCATCTAGACAATCTTGACACGCTCGAGCGGGCTGCTGACGGCGACCTGACGCCAACACACACAACTTTTCTCAGCCCGTTCGACAATTTGTTCTGGGCGAAAGGTCGCGACGAACAGTTCTGGGGATTCGACCAAATACTGGAAGCATACAAGCCGGAGAAAATCCGCCAGTGGGGCTATTTCTGCCTGCCAATACTGCACAATGACAGATTGGTCGGTCGATTCGACCCCAAGCTGGAACGCAAAACAGGCACACTTATTCTCAGGAAGCTATACATAGAGGCTGACGACGTACCACTAGATTCGTTAGCGGCAGCCATGGCTGAAACAATGCGCGATTTCATGATCTTCCACGACGCCACAGAATTAGTCGTGGAACACAGCAATCCGCCCGATTTCGAACGGATGCTGTTGAATGCTATGTAATTCGAGTCGCTGGCGGTCCTCAGTCTACGAAGTCGAACTGCTCGAAGGTCCCATTGGCGATGTGGACCGGATCAAGATCCAACCAGCGGTCGGCGATTGTCGAATATGTGATGCGGAAGTCGTTATTGAAACGCATGTCGCCCTCAATCTGGTCCTCGGAGCGCAACGAGGGAAACTCTCCGTACGTTCCGCCGTTAACCGCTCCGCCGATCACGAAAGCAGAGCCTCCAGACCCGTGGTCGGTGCCGGCGCCGTTGTCCTTGATACGCCTACCGAATTCCGAGAACATCAGGATGAGTGTGTCATCCAGTTGTCCATGTTCTTTGAGATCGTCGGTGAAATCTCCGACCGCTTCTGAGACATCCTGCCAAAGCTTAGAGTGGGCGGACAACTCGCCTGAATGAGTGTCGAAGCTGCCGTGTTGGGTATAGAAAACGCGAGTTCCGAGGTCGGCAGACATCACCTGCGAAATAGATTTCAGGTTCTGGGCTATAGGNGTGTCCGCGTACTCCACGGTAGATGAATACTGTCGAGGCGCAGCGCGCAGTATGTCGGCGCCTTTCAGTGCATCAAGTCCTGTCTGGCTAATGAACTGTGCGATGGTGTCTTTGCCGCTTCCCCCGTACATCTGTGAGAAGGCTGCCAGGGCAAGATTTCGAGCCTCCTCGTTTTGCATATCAGTCATCAGGCCGTAGTTTTCGAGATTTCCCACAGAAGCCACAGGAACGTCCTTAGCGTACAAGGCGCGGGGCAGCCCCCTGCCGAAGTTCACTCCGGTGATGACGTTCTCTCCGTCAGGATCAATCTGTTGTATCGCTCGGCCAAGCCAACCTTCGTTGGAAATCGTGTCAGGCTCAGCAGTATGCCACACGTCCATCGAACGAAAATGTGACCTGTTGGGGCTTGGATAACCGATGCCGTTGATAACGGCGACGTTGCCTTCGTCCCAAAGTCGCTTGAGCGGAGCCATACTCGGGTTGAANCCTAATTGATCGTTGATCTTCAGCACCTTATCCTGAGGGATGTTCACCTGAGGGCGCAGGTCGTAGTAATGNTCGTTGTTGTATGGGATCACGGTGTTCAAAGCGTCGTTGCCACCGGATAGCTGGATTACGACGACGGTCTTGGCGTTAGCAATTGAGGTCATATCGTGAGTTCCTCCTGGCTTGTGATTTGACGTTCGCGGTGTCAACGGTTTGTTCAGGCCTTATCGTATATCTGGACTCTATGGCGGTTGCTCTCGGTAACGTACATCCTACCTTCGGGATCGAGTTTTAGCGATGTCGGAGCCCAAAAATATTTTTCAATATGGGACGATTCCTCATGAGGGTCGTCATTGAAGAATTTTATGTCAGGCTCCATATTCGCCCTCTCTCTGGCTGCGGCCTCTTCGAGGTTGATTTCTAGGAACGCTTCAGCCCATTTAGAGTCAGTGGCCGCGCCTCGGATACTCTGGACGAACCTGCCATCTGGGTCGAATATCTGAACTCGCTCATTGCCCCAGTCAGCAACATAGACATATCCNTCAGGGTCGACGGCAACACTGGAGGGCCTGAACACTTCGCCGTCGTCTCTGCCCGAACGGCCAAAGCTAGCAAGGTATTCGCCGTCTGGGGAGAATTGTTGAATCCGGTCATTTCGCCAGTCGGCGACGTAAATATCACCTTCGGAGCTGACCGTTATCCCCCAGGGCAGATTCAATTCGCCGTTCATAGAGCCAAAACTTCCGAATTCCGAAAGGAATATTCCGTTCTGGGAGTATCGTTGGACCCTGTGGTTGTGGTGGTCGACCACAAGCAGGTTCTGGTCACGGTCGAACGCGACACCCGAGGGGCCATCCAATTCCCCGGCGCCAGACCCCATCTTTCCCCAACTATGAGAGAACTCGCCATCGACATCGAACACCGTTATCCGATTGGTGAATTCGTCGCTGACGAAGGTTCGACCCTGTGAGTCCCGCGCGATTCCTGTGGGCCATATCAACTGGCCATCTCCCTCGCCAGATTCACCGAACGTGCCGAAGTATTCGCTCGCCAGGTCGTAGATGGTTACTCTGATGCCCCGGGGGTCGCCGTCCAGGGATCGGCTGACGGTGTACAGACGATCATCTTCGCCGATGGCGGTATCCACGGGATAATAGAACCCCCGACCGGACATCGTCGATAGGCCTATGGTGTGGCTATATTTCATGAATTGGCGCGTTCGCGTCGTCATATTCTTAACTCCACGGATTGCCCTGAACTTTGAAAGAACAATAAGGCGTGAGACTAAGCACGTTGGAACTCATGGGTGGCAGCGACCATCTGGAGCATCTGAGCGACGATCTGAGTTGCGTCATCCTCCAAGGCTCTGTTCTGGGCGGCAAAGTTTTCCAGAATCGAGCGCGTCCCGTCCGAAATTGAAGTAACGCCCATCTCATCCAGACACCGTTGAACCAACGAATCATCGGCCTCATGACAGCCATCACCGATAACNCGAACNATGATCTCGGCAACGCCTGGATTTTCGACGTTCGACATCTGCTGAGATGCGAAATTCAGTCGCTCGACAAGCGTGCCAGTGTCGATCCATTCGGTCCCCTGGTGCCATCCTTCAACCGAGGGTGGGTTGATAAGGTGCTGACCCATGTAAATCGCCTGGGTGGACCGGTCAAGAATCTCCCTCCGAGGCCTGTCGAACTCGCCTGTTAGCCTCAAAATTCCCGCCACAAGCTCTGCAGGGCTTTTCACTCGCTCATGCCAGGAATCCTCAGACTTAAAAAATTCAGAATTAAACAGAATATCAAGCATGGCGCGAATGTCATAGTCGTTGTCAAAGTACGCTTGAGTCAGAGTGTCTATGGCCTTAGGGTCTCGTGGAGGCGTGTAAGGCCACTGGGGAACGGGCGGCTCGTCCGCCACAAAGAAATGATACATATGCCTCGATATGAAACGCGCCGTGGCCTCCTGTTGGCATATTATGTCAATGATCTCTTCGCCGTTGAGCCGACCGGTGTTTCCGAGAAATTCCTTCTCCCCAGAGTCGTGATCGTCTTCCTTAAATTCAAAATGCCACGCGATTCGGCCATAGGGCCATATGGAGTCGCGCTCCGCCCTGAGAGCCATGTACTCGGTGTTGCCGATTGTCCAGCCCGTAAATGCGCGGGCCGTCTCCTTGATATCCTGCTCTGAATAGTTGCCGACGCCCATTGAGAACAGTTCCAGGAGTTCTCTTCCAAAGTTTTCGTTGATCGCGCCATCGTGGTTGTCATGGTTGTCAAGCCACACGATCATCGCAGGGTCTTTCGAAAGTTCCAGCAGCAGTGTCCTGAAATTCCCTGTTCCGTAGCGGCGGAACATCCTTATCTGGTCGTTCAGCACTTTGCCCTGGGTGATTTTTGGATAACCCGTGGCGAATATGCCGTGCCAAAACAGAGCCATCTTCTCTGTGAGGGGGTCTGTTGTGGTTATCATCTTGTAAAGCCAGTAGGCGCCCGGATTGTTTTGGCCCATCATACCTGACTGTTCGTGATGATACCGACGGATCAGGTCATCCGTCATTTCCTGAACATTCGTGGGTTTCAAGAGCCGGTTGACGGTTTCGTTATAGCCATTTTGCGCGAGGGATTCAAGCTCCGGGAGTCCAACGCCGAATCCAGCGCGCCGCATCAGGTGAGAAATGAGTTGCATGTCCTTAGTTGCTGTGACCATTTTCGCTCCCTGTCTTCGTCANCTTGATCCCAGTAACATTTCCAGGATTCCAGCGAGTTTAGCAACGGGAAATTGGATCGTCAACCTTTTCCCCCGTAACTGGAGCTGCATTTCGCTCTTTCGGTCGACAACGAACCACATTTCACGGTTTCAAAGCGTCGAAATTTCCCAATTTTTCAATTAAGCGTTTATCATTGGAATTTCTGATGATAGGCTATGTCATGTTAAATCAATACTCAGGAATCTCGGACTGTCTATGCGATCGACGCAAAGGCCATCCATATATTAGAACCAAAACACAGTCCGTGGCCCGCAATCCAGATTTGGAGAGTCGACCATGCGTAAGNTAGGAGTGCTTGTCCTGCACATCCTCAAGGCCGGTTCCATCAGAGGCTAGGCGGTCTTCGCCGGATTCAACGGTTTGGCCTCAGGGCCAGACATGAGCGTTACAGTCTCTGGCCCTACAATCGCCTTCCCTGGCGAAGACATCTCAGCCGCATTGTCTGTTCGCGTCTGCAACACCGGAACCGCCACCGCAATCGGCAACCTTCCAGCCCAGGCGATGGATAAATCACCGATCCTATGCTCACTCCCAAAGACAATGACGTCGAGGTAAACTTGGGCGACAAGGNCCGAGTGACGTTCAGCGAAGTGTAAGTGCTGGGAACGACCAGGGCTGCGTTCACCAAAGGCCTGGATATTGAGGGCCTTGGACGCCGTGGAACCGCCCACACAGCAGTGGATATCACCNCGACAGCCAAGTTCATGGGCTGGAAGCGCATCCGTGTGACGATTCCATTCGAGGCCAGCGACTTCAGAGACCCGAGTAGCATCAGGCCCTTCCACAAAGAGAACGGCGTGGGGGTCGACCGAACCGACAGCGCGAACGCGTTCGAGAGCACGATCACAGCCCTTGTGACCAGTGTGTCACCCTTCGTTACCGTATCTTGGGGGGAGGGGACATCAGTCAGCCTTCCAAGACCGTGATATGCCCCATGNCTCCGTACAGCGTGGCCACAGGCTCGGCTTTCGAGGTCCAGTTGGTCGCTGACGTAGCCTCTAATCTCGGCGGCGNTCAGTTCGCCCTTCGATATGACCCAGCCATCGTGTCGATACTCTCATCGGAACAGGCTCTGCGCATCCAGAAAGATTGCCTGGGCTTCGAACATGACGACGGCGAGGGCAAGCTTAACATTGCTCTGGCCTGCTCAAGCGGTCACTCAGAATCGCCTCTTGAACTGGTGAGTGTCACGTCGAAGACGGACAAGAACGCCAAGGTTGACAGTTTCTTCCTGAAGATCGAGGATGTCCTTCTCGGTTCAGGCGACGCCNCTCCCATGAGACAGGATAATCGGTCTCTATAGGCATCCTGGTGGGGATTTGCGGCGACGCCAACGGCGACGAGAGATCAACATCCTCGACGTGGTAATGACCTACAGCTATGTGGAAGCGGGGCGCCAAACGAGTCCCAGCGCATCCGGGTCGACCTGAACCGCGACGGCAAGGTCAAAATCCTGGACGCTGTGATAACCTTCCAGCACATCGTGGGCCTCGCGCCTATAAACGGCTGTGGCGTGACCAACACACAGGGCATAGGCACAGTCGTGATTACCAAGTAGCGCCGGTCGTTCAGCCCTCAGTTTGAGGGCTGAACGACCGGCGAATAACATCGGCCAATCCAAGAGATCGCATGGGCCGATGTCGNTGGCTTGAAATTCTGGANGATGATTGCTGTCGCTACCNTCGCCCGAATCACGGTAGAATGTCACCCATGACAAATCAAAGGATGACACTGCCAATGCCTAATCAAAAAACCGTCAGCGCGTACCTGAGTTCTCATCTATCAGGGGTAGACCTTGCCCCTGCGCTTCGGGCGTCGTTGCGAGGCCGCGATGTAGAAGAGTCAATAAACACAGTCGCTATGGCCGCGTCTGCCAGCGATAATTCTCTTCCGCCCAGCCAATTGGCCCTGATTGTACGATACCTCTTGGAAAACGAATCAGGCACGCNCGTCCGAGACCGCGGTTTGACCATTGACGAACTTGCGGCAGTTTGTGAAATGGCGGCCAGCATAATCACATCTCCAGACTCAGCGTTCGGCGTCAAGGTCTCAGATTCTTCTTGGTCTATGGCCCACCGGATCGCATACCAACAGTTCCCGGATGAGGAAGAATCATCGTATGTCCCGCGCTCCCTGGCAGTATATCGCCAGATCGCACCATCACTCGTCGAAGAGGGCGGCTTCGATCTTGAACGACGATATCGGGATGCGTATGGCCTCACAATCAACGACNCCTGGAATATCGGTTACGCCCTCACTCAATGGTGCCTGGCAAATCCAGGGACATCTTTCAGCTCGGCAAGTCTGGAACAGCANCTTGGTTTGGCAGATATTGACCAGGACAGATACGNAAAATTCCTGGCNACACAGGCTTGCGCCTACGATGTTTACCGCTCGATGCTCAGCACGCCGACCGAAGGCCAATCGCACTTCGAGCCTTATAACCTCAATCCATTCCGAAAATTTCCGATTCTGATTCTGCCAGATGGGAATCACATGCTGCCCATTCCGGCGTACCTGCTTCGTCGAATCACCCACGGGCTTTACTACGACCTTATCGAACTGGATCGATCAGGATACATTGGTCTGATAGGCCGAACGTTCAAGGAATACATCGGAAGGTTGCTATCCGAGCTTGCCTTGGATTCGGTGAGTCAGTCGGACGACGGCGTCTGGGTTGTAAGCAACGACAACACAGCTGTGCTGATCGAGTGCATCACCCGCCCATTCGGCGCAATGAGCCGTTCAACCGGGAACCGCGCCCATCTCCACGCGGACCTCGCTCGACGCGCCGGAGTCGTCGACAGCGTGAAACGACTTCAAGATATACGGCATCCAACGGGCAACAACTCGAGATTAGTCGAAGCACTGCAAGGCAAACGAACGGTGGGTGTGGTAGTTGCATTGGAAGATTTTTATCTTGCCAATGGCCCATTCATTCGAGGCATCGTGGACGAAGAACTTTCAAATCAGGGGAGAACGGCGATGGGCGCTGAAATCCAGATGACGCATGTCGGGGGCCTTGAGGCTGCATGCGCTCTCGCAGTCACGTCCGGGGAAAGCTTAGCGGGTTTGATCTACCGAAAGTCGAACCAACATGAATACGATTGCCTGGAGATGGACGCATACGCCCGGCACCTTACATTACTCGAGGATCACAGCGAAGCGAACAATCTCACGCCGACTATTCTTACGAACGCGGCATCAAAGTTTCTTTGACCACAATGCCGAGCCTCAAACCTGCCATTGTAATCGCACGCCGACAAACTTCAATAACAGTGAGATTTTCCACGAATTGCCTTGTCAGTGTCGCAATGCTGACTAAACGTTTATAAACTCAGTGAGTGGCCCAAATATGAATCGTACGGAGCTACAGTCCTTTCTCGGCTGGAATTAGGGTCATAATACGTGCTGAAGGCGATCTGCAATGGCTAAGAGGCCAGAGGGCGTTTCCCGTTGATGCGATTCAACGCGTTTGTTGCTACGATCGCACTGATATTTTCGCCGTCGTGTTCATGTCATGGGTCGTAGGCCGCGAGCTAACGAACGACGACAGTTCGCCTGTGCGAAGCGTCCCGGGTTCGGGACAAGTGCTCGGTTACGATCTCGATCCCTCTTGAGTTACGTTCCAAAAATCCGGCGGCGACATCGAGATACTCTGCCCCCACAGCACCGCATCCCAGGACGACACGCGCCTGATAATTTCTGAGAAACCGGAGAACCCCTGACCACCTTAGCACCGCTCGGTGCGAATACCCTACGAACGCAATTGATCTACAATGGTGTCCAGATAGATTCGCATCAGTGAATCAACTCGATTCGCAACTTATGGGATCGAACCTTCCGACGAAAGCGCAACGGATCGTGGCGATTCTACAGTCGTCTCGATTTCAGGCTTACCGCTTACGACGTAAACAAAACTGGTGGGCGGCTTTGCGAATGCAGGTCCACAATCGTGACCCAATCAGGACAGTGAGTCGATCCATCGTCGCACAAGGCCAATCGCACCGCACAGGCGGCGCACAGCGTTAGCACACTTTGACCGAGCAGATTGTTGCTTGTGCACCTGTTGGGTTTGGGCCTGCCGTTTTTGAATCAGTATCGGAATCAACGGTCTCTGGTTGGGCTTCGGGAAAATTGGAGCCGGATATGAATTGTCCCAATTGCGAAAAATCGAACGAACAATCGGCTTCTTTCTGCATATATTGCGGAGCGCCACTGAACGCCGAAGTAACTGAGCTGCCCAAGGCCCAAATTGACGAGCCTGTCTCGCTGATTGATCTGAACGACCAAGTTCAGGTTCTCCGACTGGAATTGTCCAGCATCCAGAATGCCCTCGAAAGACACGGGATAACACCCGGGACCGTTCCCATCGAATCGAGTCCGCGGCTTCGGCGACAACATCCATCTCCTGAACCAAGGAGAACCGTTCCCGTGCCGACCTTTACCACACCGGGAGGGCCGACTGCAGGCCCACCCGCCAGAGATGTCCCTGACAATGATGAACCAGGTGAGCCTCTCTGGGACAGACTGCCGATTGACTGGGAACTGATTCTCGGCGGGAACTGGCTTGCCCGGATAGGGATTCTGGCGGTGGTAGTAGGCATGGGGTTCTTCCTCAAGCTGGCCTTCGACAACAACTGGATTGGCGAGACTGGCCGTGTGGCTCTTGGGATCGCGACGGGTCTGGCGTTTCTAGGGGCAGGTGAGCACTGGCGCGCACGCTACCCGGTCTATTCACAAGCGTTGGTCGGCGGCGGCGTTGCCTTAACTTACCTCTCGATTTTCGCGGCATACGCGATATTCGATGTTATCCCTATGTATCCTGGCGTGGGCTTGCTCGCGCTGGTGTCTGTGGCATCAGCGACTCTGGCGATTCGCCACGAATCGATGGCCCTTGCGGTAATCGGAATCCTGGGGGCTTTCATCGCCCCATTCGTCGCAGGTAGCCTCACCGATAGTTACGGACAAGTCAACGACATCGGCCCTAGCTTCCAGCTGATGGCCTACATAATCGTCGTCGACGTCAGCGTGGTTGCCCTTTCCACATTCCGAAACTGGCGTTGGTTCACTACCCTAGCCTTGATAGGGTCGCTGTTCACCTTCGGATCGTGGTATTTGCGCTACGAAACCGAAATCAGCCTGCTGACCGCCCAGGGAAGCCTGACAATCATGTTCTTGATATTCGCGGCAGCCACTACCATGTTCCACATGATATGGCGCCGGACGCCTCACGCTCTGGACCTGACATTGATGGCTCTTAATGCCACCGCATACTTCGGCATCAGCTACGCGTTGTTGTGGGAAGACTTTCGATCGTGGATGGGTGGATTCACGATTCTGTTAGCACTGTTTTACGGAGGCATCGCGTACCTGGCTTTAATCAGGATTCGTGATCAGGCACACATTAGCTTTATGGCTTTGGGAATTGCGCTCATCATGCTGACTATCTCGGCTCCCGTCCAGCTAGGAGGACCGTGGGTCAGCGTGGCCTGGGCCGCCGAAGCTGTGGTGTTACTGTGGTTGTCGTACCGGCTGCGGATGTGGCAATTGAGAGTCTACAGTGGCGGAGTCTTCATCGCTTTCCTGATGTGGTTGTTCGCCGTAGACACGGTGGCGGCCCTTGAAGCTGACCTGACACCATTGACCAACGTGTATCTACCAGTCTACTTAATTGGAATTGCGATCACATTCATGGGAGCGTATCTGGTTCGCCGTTACAAAAGCGAAAGCTTCGACCAAGAAGCTCCATTGTTTCCTGCTCTCCTCGTCATTGGAAACGCCATTCTTACGATGGCCGTGCCCATACAAGTCGATGAGGTCTGGATTGCGGTGGCGTGGTCCGTTCAGGGATTCACGCTAATGTCGCTCTCGTTCCGACTGAAGGTGGTTGAAATGCGCTGGATCAGCATGGGTGTTTTAACGATCTTGTTCGTCCGGCTATTGATCTTCGACACCCCTATAAATTTCACCATGTGGGATACTGAATCTGGCACATGGGCTTCCAGGAGTTTCACCCTTTTCCTGAACTACCGCATGTTGGCTTTCGCGTCTGGAATCGCGGCGTTTTACGGCGCAGCATTCATGTTGCACCGATTTCGCGGAGGGCTACAAAGCTGGGAGAAAAAAGAGTTGTTCATCGCCATGCTGGTTGCGGCCAACGTCCTCACGCTCTGGATTCTGAGCGCGGAGGTGATCGCAGCAGTCGACAGCCAGATAATCGACGTGAGCGGTCGAACGGCTGAACACGTAACAAGTTTGAGTCTCAGTCTTTTATGGGCTGTGTATGCAAGCCTGATTCTCGTTGCTGGAATCGTATGGAGATGGCGGCACGTTAGGCTCGCGGGACTGGGCCTGCTGGCGATCCCAGTCCTAAAATTGTTCCTAGTAGACTCGTTCGCTCTCGAACAAGGTTACCGAGTTGCGGCATTCCTGAGCCTGGGTGGCATCTTGCTCGCCGGCGGATTCC
>PAIW01000045.1 GCA_002710885.1 Chloroflexota bacterium
TCAAGTCCATCTGGGCGAGCCTCGGCGGGCAGTATGCCACCTATCGCTACGCGGAGGTCCACAGACAACAGCTGCTCGACTGGGATATCCAGGATCGAGAGCATTCTATCGCTGAAGTCCAGGCGCGTCTCGCCGACGACTCAAAACGGATCGCGGCCAAACAGCGAGTTGACCGCATCGCAGCGCGACTGACCGAGCTTGGAACTCCAAGAAGGCAACACGAAGGCGCCATCCAGCAGATCGAATCGCGGAGAGCAAACATCGATAAACGCATTTTCAGCGGCATGGTAACCAATGCTCGCGAGCTTGAGGCGTTCGAGGAGGAGAAAGCCAACCTCCAACGTCAACATTCCGACGAGGAAGACTCGCTCCTCGAGATCCTCGTCGAAGTCGAAGAACTCCAAGACGTTGATATAGAGGCAAAACGGGCCTTTGAAGCTATCAACTCTGCCCGAGAAAGTGAGATAATCGAGTCCCAAGCAAGCGAGCAAGCCTTGAGTCAAGAATTACCCTCTTTATACGAACAGCGAAACGATATGGCAGCCGATTACCCANCCGTCGCGCTCGCCACCTACGATCTGGTGAGAAAGAGGCGGGGCGGTCAGGCGGTTGCGCTGGTGGAACGAGGAGCGTGCCAAGGTTGCAGACTGACGCTGCCGAGCAACGAACTTCAGAAAGTTCGCACAACCCAAGACATGGTGCAATGCAGCAGTTGCACGAGGATACTGGTAATAGCCTAGAAAACCATGCGAGCCATCGGATACTTTCGCGCAGACGCGAACACGCAAAAAAACGGCGCCGTCAAGTCCTCTATTGATTTCCGAGATGATTTCGCCGAGTACTGCGATCTGAATCTTCACCAGCAGATCAAAACATTCGGCGACCTAAATGCCTCTGGAGACGGCCGTTATCCTCAGTACGATCGGATGATCGAGTTCATCAAAGAATCAAGGTCCAACTTCCTGGTTGTAATTCCAGATTCCACCCACATTGGCAGCGATCTGGAATCTGTTGCTCGAACGCTCATATTTCTTGAGAACAACGGGGCGAAAGTAATCTGCGATGACGAAGATTTCCCTGCGCCTCTTCAGAACGCATTTCACGTTCTCGGGGTGACCGGCATATCGAAAACTCGGAGCGCCAAGATCAAGGAATCTATGCAGGCGAGGGCGTTGAAAGGCCAGGGTCTCGGAAGGCCCCCCTACGGGTACCGAAACGGAGACGCAGGAATACTCGAAACCGTCAAGAATGAAACGGCCGTCGTCGAACTGATATTCAAACTCTACACCCAAGAGGACATGGGGCTGCGGCTCATAGTACAGCACCTGAATGAACGAGACATACCGACTCGTCGAGGCGGAAAATGGAACGTCGTCAGCATGCGCGACATGCTGAAAAATCCTGTGTACATGGGAACTTACACCAGGTTTGGACTCCGCTTGCCTCGTTCCCACGAAGCCATCATCCCGCCAGCCACGTTCAGGGAGGCTCAGGACACCACAAGATCACGGAGGCCTGTGGGGCGAGTGTCACGAGCGGAACCGTTCCTTTTGTCTGGCCTTGTCTACTGCGGATATTGCGACAACAAGATGATGGGCGTCACTCGCCGCCAATCCTGGCGCAACAAAGACGGCAGGCGTCATCGCGGGGTCTATCGGTACTACCAGTGCCAGTCCCGGAACAACCAAAGCATATGCGGTTACCATACATGGCGCGCTCCGCTGCTCGAAGGAGCCATTGTGCCTCAGCTAACCTTGGCCCTTCAGGCAAAGCAGCACAACCTTTCCGACTCTCGCAACGGAAACCAGAAACCTGAATTGGAGGCCGTCTGGGAGGAGCGTGTCAAGAACGCAGAACGACGTTTCGTTCAGATGATGAGAAAAACCGCCCGAGGCGCGGCAAAGCTAGACGAGCTTGCCGAGTACCTTACCGAACTGGACAACGCACGCGTGAACGCCAAAAAAGCCGCCAGCCCGGGCGCCGACGAAAATGTGCTGGCAAATTGGGAAGATGTGGATTTTGATCAACGGAGGGATTTTCTATTGACGCATGTGGCAAGAATCGTAGTGAGAGACGAAATGGCGCGAGTGGAAGTCTGACCCAAATACGCAAAGTGAGGACCAATGGCGTTAATCCTGAACCCAGGCGCATATCAAAAGTTCATCAAGCCGTTTCTGTTCCTCCTGCCTCCTGAGACCGCGCAGAACTTGGCAGAGCAGGCTCTAAAATTTGCGCCCATGTGGGAAGCTCTTTCATTTGGGTTGGATTACAAGCACCCGGCCCTGAGGACCGATCTGGCCGGAATCGCCCTTCGCAATCCCGTCGGTTTGGCAGCAGGGTACGACAAGAATTTTGAAGTTTTGCCCTCTCTCACATCTCTCGGGTTTGGGTACGTAACCGGCGGAACCGTCACTCGGGATGTTCGGCCCGGCAACCCTCAACCACGAGTGTTGAGGTACCAGGCCGACGAATCTCTGGTGAACGCCTATGGTTTCCCAAGCAAGGGGCTTGACCACGCCGTTACCGAACTTGAAGCGTCACTCCCCAACACCATGGCGCCTGTCGTAGCCAGTGTCTCAGGTTTAGATATTCAGGAAATCATGACCTGTCATCAAGGCATCGAGCCTTACGTGTCGGCGGTTGAGGTCAACATAAGCTCTCCCAACACGGCAGGACTCAGAATTTTTCACGATGTTAATGTCCTTACTGATCTGTTGAACGGCCTGAACGAATATCGACGCAAGCCGCTTTTCGTCAAGATGCCGCCTTTTCCTTCTTGCACGAGAACGAGCGACGGGGCTGACGCCAGAGCGCTGATTTTACGACTAGCAACCCTTTGCGCCGAACTGCGCGTGGACGCACTCACGGTAGCCAACACTCAGCCCATTCAGGACGCTCGGCTGGCCGTCGGAAGCGGAGGCCTAAGTGGCAAGCTTGTGTTTCACGCCATGCTGAGAATGGTCAGTGAATTGCGGACAGCGGTGGGCGACTCCGTCGCGATCAACGCCGTGGGAGGCATCTTCAGCGGTCGGGACGCCTTNGAGGCTCTGAGCTCAGGAGCCGATACGGTCCAGATTTTGACTAGCCTTATCTATCGCGGNCCCGGAATTGTCAGGTCGATCAACAAAGAGTTGAGCCACATAATGGAGCTCAAAGGGTTGAAGTCGGTTTCAGAGATCAGACAAACCTCCTGAGTCCCCTGTTATTAGCGCGCTGACGCTCTATACATGGGTTCTACCTCATCCCGCGTCGGCATAGCTTCCTGGGCGCCTGCTCTCGTTACCGCCAGTGCCCCTGCCGCGCAACCGTATCGCACCGATTCCTCAAGAGACAGGCCGTGAGACAACCCGACGCCAACCGCGCCGGCGAATGCGTCACCTGCGGCCACCGTATCTTGAACTTCTACATCGAACGACGGCACGTGGCCTCGAATGTCAGATTTCGCATAAAAAGCCCCTTGCTCGCCCAGCTTAACGACCACAGCTTTCGCTCCGAACTCCAACAGTTTGTCAGCAGCTACTTCGGCGGATGAAACATCGGTTACCGCGACACCGGCGAGGAATTCGGCCTCTACTTGATTGGGCGTAAGGACGTCACATAATCTGTAGGCCTCGGTTGGCATGTCCAACGCTGGCGCTGGGTCCCAGACTACGGTGACGCCCAATTCGCGAGCCTTCCGAGCCGCGTGCAGACACACTTCCAAAGGAGTCTCCAATTGCATCAATAACACGTCAGCGCCAACGAGGGCCCTGTCTAGAGATTCGGCCTGAGCATCGTCGCATGCCAGGTTCGCTCCATAGATCGCGATGATGTAATTTTGCTTGTCCGAATCCAACAGAATCATCGCGATGCCCGACGAGTTGTTCGGGTCCTCAGCGACGCCTGACACGTCGATACCTTCTCGCCGCATTCCCTCCAGTAACGCCGGGCCAAAAGCGTCCTTCCCCACCCTACCAACCATCCTCACATCGGCGCCAAGACGGGCCGCGGCTACGGCCTGATTCGCGCCCTTGCCACCAGGTGCAGTATGGAACTCCTCACCAAACACGGTCTCACCAGGAACCGGCATCCGAGCCGTGGAGCCGACAAGATCCATGTTGATCCCGCCGAACACCACTATCGTGGGCCGGTTGTCATGATTAGTCATCCGATCAGACCTCGATCCAACAGCCCCTCGATAACCTGCGCTGCTCCATCCTCCTCGATAGGCGGAGCCACAGTGTCGGCTACCTCAAGAACCTGGGGCACCGCGCCGCCGATAGCCACAGAGTAACCCGCCCACTCAAGCATCTGCACGTCGTTGTATCCGTTTCCAAATGCGATCGTTTCATCGCGTTGGATGCCGTTGGACTCGCACAACCAGTTCAACGCTTTGTCTTTACCGCCGTCAGGATGCAGGATTTCACAAAAGTAAGACAACGAACGCGTGATGTACAAATCAGTCGAGGCGAACCGTTCCTTCAGTTCAGCCTCCAATCGCTCGATTGCGTCGTCGTCGCCCCGTACCACCAGTCGAGTCATCGAATCTGCGAAATAGTCGCCAAGGTTGCCCACCGCTTTTATTTCGACATCATTCCGTTTGCCGTAACCTTCCGACCACTCGGTTATATCGGACACGAATACTGCGTCGTCCCGATAACCCATCACATCCATCCCATAGGGTCGAAGCGCGTCCATTGCCGCGCGGGTCATCTCCTGAGTCAGAGGCATGTGCCACAACACCTCGCCGGTTATCGGGTCTGCCACATGCGCGCCCTGGAACGACGCTATGGGAGTCGTGATGTCCAGATCTGTTGACTGCCTGAGCGCGGACTTGAATGTCCTGCCGGTCGCCAGCGTGATTAGCGCTCCCGCCTCTCTGGCTCTGGACACTGCCTGCCGAGTCCTGTGTGACAGCGGGTATTCGTCACTTCGGATGGTCCCGTCAATGTCCAGAGCGATTAGTTTGTAGCTCATATCAAGTTCAACTTTCAGAAAAATCGTATGTTAACATTCTGGCGGTCGGTGTCACGGGTGTCCCACTGTCAATTCATCGGGAAAACAAAATGTTCAAGCTAGGTCCCAGACTGATTTTGTGGATGATTATCCTGCCCGTTGCGATCTACATTCTATTGATGGCCGTACAACAGTAGCCACTGATTCATCACCCACCATCGAGATTCTATATCACCGACGTCGCAAATTTCGACCTGAGCAGCCGATCCAGGAGGATCAACTTGGCGACAAAGCAACGTGTTCTAGTGACTGGAGCCGCCGGACAAATTGGCGGAATTATCAGGAACAAGCTTGGTTACCGGTACNAACTGACCGGACTGGATGTCGTGGATCACGATTATCCTACGTCTCACGTCGCGGATCTTTCAGACCTGGACGCCATCACTCCCGCATTTGAAGGTCAGGAAGTCATCGTGCATCTGGGGGCTGATCCCAGTCCATCTGCGCCCTGGGATTCGATTTTGCAAAACAACATTATCGGAACACGCAACGTCTACGAGGCCGCGAGATTGGCCGGGGTTCAGCGGGTTATCCTCGCCAGCACCAACCATGTCGTNGGCTANTATCCGATGAAACAGAATCCGTACAAGGCGATTTACGATGGNCGGCTGTCCGAGGTGCGCCGTCCCTTNCGGCTTCTAGACCACACAGANATTCGCCCGGATAGCTACTACGGCGTCAGCAAAGCGTTCGGCGAATCGCTGGGCAGTTATTTTCACGACGCTTACGGACTGTCAGTAATTTGCATCCGCATCGGTTGGGTGATGACTCCGGACGACCCCACATTCCACCCTTCGGCCCTGTCGCTATGGCTCAGTCACCGTGACGCTGCCCAAGTAATCCAGCGTTCGATTGAAGCGCCGGAATCGGTTGGCTATGCAATCGTGCACGGGATGTCGAAGAACGCGCTGAGAATCTGGGACATCGAGTCCAGCAAGGACATCATCGGATTCGAGCCCGACGACGGCGCGAAAGAGGACTGGTCTGTCCAGGACGGCAGAGGCGGAGCGACGCCATAGAGCCNACGATTCAATGTCACCAATCCAGTTACATGATCGCTAGTTATGGGCTAAGCCGCCGAGATTTTTCTCGAGAGTAAACATAATTCAAACGCAGGCAGGTGAGTATGCACTGGATGTTGGATGGCACTCTACAGAATTACCCTCAGCAACTCCAAGGTCTAGTCGAGCGCGCCGGTCCGCTGGCCGTGCCTGGAGCTTACAATCCTATGGCGGCGCTGATGGCACGCGACGTCGGGTTCGATGCGTTGTATTTCTCAGGAGCAGCGTTCTCTGCCGGATTGGGGATTCCCGACATCGGAATCTTCACGCTCGACCAACTCACGCAGGCTGTGCGAGACGTTGTCAGGGCCAGCGGTCTGCCCCTGATCGTCGACGCCGACACTGGGTTTGGCGAGCCTATCAACATCCTAAAAACCGTCCGAGACCTTGAGGACACCGGTGCCGCGGCCATCCAAATCGAAGACCAGGTGATGCCCAAACGATGCGGCCATCTCGAAGGCAAAACTGTTGTTCCCGCCGAGGACTTCGTCCAAAAGTTAAGAGCCGCGGCCTATGCTCGGCGGGACGCTTTGATCGTCGCCCGCACCGACTCGAAGGCGATTTACGGCATGGAGGAAGCGATCCGTCGGGGCCTCATGTACCTCGACGCTGGAGCCGATATCATCTTCCCCGAAGCCCTTGAGACTCCAGAGGAGTTCAGAACGTACGCTGATGCTGTGGGCGGCACGCTCCTCGCCAACATGACCGAGTTCGGCAAAACGCCGTATCTGTCAGCCGACCAATTCTACGCGCTGGGTTACAAGATCGTCATATTCCCGGTCACGGCCATGAGAGTCGCCGCTAAAGCCACGGAGATGGCGCTGCGAGAACTTTACGCCAAAGGAACCCAGGCGGGTTTGCTCGAAAATATGCAAACCCGCGCTGAACTCTATCGACTAATCGAATACGACCGGTACACCGAAATCGACTCCAAATTCTCAGAAAGCTGAGACTAGGACGCTGCGTAACGATCCAAAGCTTCCTCGTCAAACTCGATGCCGAGGCCTGGTTTGTCGGACAGCACCATCATGCCGTCCTCAATCTTCGGCTCCTCAGTGAACATCCCGAACGTCCAGGGCATATGCTCAATAGTCAGGCCATTGGGAGCAGCGGCGACGCCGTGGGCCATCACCTCAGTGGCGAGGTGGCTCACAATGGGAAGGTTGTATCCCTCCGCCATGTGAGCGATCTTCATCCAGCCTGTCAGACCGCCAGCCCTCAGTAGGTCGGCCATCACAATGTCGATTGAACGTTCCTCCAGCATGTGCCTGAACGGCACGATGCCGTAATGGTACTCCCCAGAGGCAATGGGCGTGTCAATGGCATCGGCAATGCGGGCCATGCCTGAGTAGTCCTGATGTTGAACCGGGTCCTCAAGCCAGAACAGATCGTAATTGACCAGTTCCCTGCCGACGGTGATGGCCTGATTCACGTTCCATCCCTGGTTGATGTCCAGCATGATGTCGATGTCCGGGCCGACGGCCTCTCGCATCACCTTCATGCGCTCAAGTTCCTTAGCCAGAGAATCCTCGGCGCCCATGCGGAACTTCATTGCCTTGAACCCGTCCGCGACCAGTTTGGGNGCTGTTTCTGCCAGGGCGTCCAGNTCGTACGTCCTCCAGAGGTACCCGGAGGCATAAGTNGGGACGCGCTGGCGATGGCCGCCCAANAATTTCCAGACCGGCTGNCCCGTAANTTTTCCTTTGATGTCCCACAGNGCAACGTCGATGGCNGAAACCGCGCGAGTCACCAGTCCGGCCGGCGCNCCTCCNCCTCCTGCAACNAGGAGTCGTTCCTGAATCGCCTCGATCATCANNGGGTCATCGCCAACNGNCAGACCANCAAGACCGTCAACGGNCTCCTTTAGCGCNTTGGACAAAACGTTGCTGGCAAACCCCGCGTAGCCGATCCCCTCGACCCCTTCATCTGTCTGAATCTTCAACGTGACGAAGGTGGCTATGTTGGCTCCAGGTCCGCCGCCAAGGGGGCCAACGGGTCTAGGAAGATCGACAACTCTTGTGGAATGTCCGGTGATTTTCATACCTGCTCCTGATGTATTTTCGATCTNCGTTTGGNATTTGAANCCNCCACGATNGTTNCCANTAGTAAAATTTTGCATCCCTCTGTCCGTGTATCTTTNAGGNTCATCAATTGGCCCAGCTGCATATTTNTGAGCGCANTCCCAGCCAACAAATATTGGCGTTAGCTCGCCNTTNCNCACGGTTACTGAACAACGCGCCGCGCCCATTCTATTCGCGGTTNACGAACCCNGTCAACGAAGCGCTNNAGCGCGANCTATAACGCCCGCTCCACTCGTTTCCTGATCCGTNTGATCCAGATTCGCATAAAGCTGTTCGACATAATACCNANAACGCTCAACGCCAGCATACNATATACCCAGCCTCGACTAACTTTGGACGAGTGGTTGGGGTCCAACCATTTTGAATTATTAGCCAGGGCTTCCATCGTTCCAAGGCCGAGCAACAGAGGCCACGCCGCCGCGAGTCGCAGCCGGACATGCTGTCTCGGAATGGCGGTGAGGTAAGATTCCGCCGAACGGTAGTGATCCAGAGTCAGTCGAATCCCATCCACAAGAACTGGCCGCGCCCTGCCGGAAATTTCGAGCGTNAGGAGATCATCAGGAGTGAGGCCGACGGATGTCAGCGCAGTTTCCGGTATATAGCATCTGCCGATTCTTAAATCNCNGGGCACGTCGCGCAGTATGTTGGTCATCTGGAGGGCTTTGCCGAACCGAACNCCTAAATCCNACATATCCTCTCGGCTCCAATTACTCAAAGACCGNGTATGAGCGATAGTTNTGTCCGTCCAGAACTCTCCAACACTTCCTGCCACCATGTATGCGTANNGGTCGAGTTCTNTGTCGCTTTCTAGAGCTCTGATCTCTCCCGATTCTTCATCGGGGAACGTCGTGAGATCGAACTCCATGCCNTGAGTGAGCGTCACCACAATTCCTCTCACGCGTACGGCGTCCTGAGCGGGCATAGCCTCCAGAAGTTCAAATGCCTGTGGGAGAGATTCCAACAGACGTCGCTCTGAGTCTGAAGACTGCTGTCCAGCGAGCGATTCTGTCATTTCAGCCAACGCCNCAAGATCAACCCCTTCCTGTAGTTGCCGNCGCAGCGACAGAAGGAATCGGAGGCGGTCTTCCTGGGGAAGGGACTGGGTGTCGGCGATGGTGTCGGCCGCTCTCGCAAGCAGGTAGGCGAGGCCTATNGGTTGNCTAAGTCCNCCTGGCANAACTCTGAGCGTGAGGTAAAAAGCCCGTGANACGCTCTTNAGGAGGTCTGTCAGCAACCGCTGACGCGGGATCGGATTTACACGGTACTGTTCGGCCATNCCGAATCAAACCTTTGGGGCGACCTTCTCGGCGAAGTGTTCCATCGTTCGAATACACTCATCTATATCTTTGGAGCGAAAGTCAAAGTTCAGTTGGTCGAAGCCGAGGTCGGCGCACACTTTAACATCTTCAACGACTTCNTGTGTCGAGGCAATAACCGCCGCCTTCGACCTGATGCCCGCCGACTCCCCGAACCCGATGTCAGTGAAGTGCAGACTGCGTTTCAGCGAGATGGTGATATCGTCGAAATCCCGTTCCTGCTCCTCCGCATACCCTTTCATGTACTCAACCATCGATGCGACGTGCTCAGGAGTCTGCCGAGTCGGGTGCCATCCGTCGCCATANTTAATGACNCGCCGCGCCGCCCTACGNGTATGNCCGCCCACCCAGATCGGAATGCTCTGAACCGGNTTGGGAGCAAATTTGATGCCTTTGAAATCGTAAAACTCGCCGTGGAACTCCGGCGACTCTTCATTCCACAGGATTCTGAATATCTGAAGGTACTCGTCGGTTACAGGGCCTCTGTCGGCATGAGAAGCGCCNAGGGCGTCGAACTCCTCTTTCCACCACCCGACTCCCACGCCGCAAATTACGCGACCATTGGTTAGCGTGTCCANCGTAGTGAACATCTTGGCCTGAACTATTGGATTGCGGTAGGGAACGATGACAACAGTAGACCCGACCTTGATTTTGCTTGTCGCAGAGGCGATGTAACTGAGGGTCACGAATACNTCGAGTTGAGGGTCATCAGCCTGCGCCGTGAACCTGCCATCCTCGGTGTATGGGTAGCGATCTGTCTCCTCCGATGGCAGGACNATGTGATCAGCCGCCCATACAGAACCGAATCCNAGNTCTTCAACNGCGCGGGCGAATCGGCACAACCCTTCGCCGTCAGTGTTTTTCGGAATGGTGAATCCGAATTCCATTTTGCCAGCCTCTCAACTCAAAACCAGTGTTTTCAGATTGCAGGGGNATCGAGCCTGAGTTTAGCAACGGCTACTATNATGGTCAACCGGNNGGTACNTTGCNGGCAATAGCCNNACGCGGAAGCAAAAATGAGACAGNCTTGNGCTCTATGCCCCCGGCCATCCCACTTTCCTTAGCTATCTATGATGNCTGTCTAGTTTGCCNCCTGCACGATGNGACCAGTGATCGTGTAGAAACCGNNCCTCAGANCGTCTTTCGGCGAAATGGCGATCTCGAGATCANNAGAGCTTCCGAGACTTACNGTATCGAGTTTCATTAACCATGATTTGNGGTTAAGTTGCGCCTCTGAGNTGTCTCCGTCAAGATCATCGACCTCGAAGTCGATTCCTGCGGGAACATTCAATTCCATAATTACGTTGGCTTGGACGTCGGACCCGTTGTCCAAGTCAAGCACCAAATACTCGGTGTCCCCAACGTGAAGTTCAATGGCTGCCGTGAACGCAGTGCCTTCATCATTCAAAGTGACTATTGCATCATCGTGAGGAGATCCTCCGCCACCGGCTGAATCAAAGACTCCGTGGTCGGCGCTGGTCGAACTGAGCACCATAGATTGCTCGATGGTCAATCCGGCGAAACCCTGGATTCCTCCACTCAGAACCGGCCCAACGGCCTGACCTGCGGCAGCGACGACCATAAGAACTGTTAGGCCTATGAGCCACACAAGAATCGACATTCGGTCAATTTTNAACTTGTGTCCAAGAGTTTTCGTCGCAATGTTCTTACGCAATTGTGTCTCCTCAATTCGTGTGCGCTTTGCATCATTTTCTCGATGTGCGGGTCGAGGATGGCCGGTCTATCGGTTTGCTCGACAGATTGCCGAACGTGCCGTCAGAATTTCCGTGTCCATCGTTCGATTTGTCCGCTGAATCTCCAATTACCCTCTGCCTCAAACTTCGATTCGAACCGGATTTCTCCGATTCAAGTTGCGCTCAAAGACGGTCGGTTTCTGATGTCTGGTCAATCGTAGGCTCTGAACAAAGGGGTTCCTAGTCGCAGACCAACGTTACAAGGCAGTGGAAGTGAGTTACTACAAATCAACCTGTGGCACAATTCCCGTGCTATACCTGAGGCGAAAATTGGGGTAATAAGTGGACAGCCCGCGGCTGATTTCACTTTGCGATAAAGGCCCGGCGCGTCACAGAACCTAAGTAATCCCGCAGGTATCGCAAATAAACCAACGGTCGTATAGTGTGCACGAGAATTGAAGAGGTTGTCCGAACACCCGCCGGACGCGGTCACGAAATCTCAATAGGTCTGGTGGAACGATGAGCCGTGATCGAAAATCTCAGACAAACGAAGCTACAATCAACCCAAGGAGCACAGAAAAATGGAGAGCACCGGAGCGGATGAGGCCTCCGTGGAGCAGTCGTTCCAAACGGCTGGACCAATGGATTCTGCCATCGCTGGAACAATCCTGAGAGAGGCCAAGGAGATATTCGGCCAATGTGGCGTCACATTCTTCCTGCGCCAAGGCACCTGCCTCGGAGCGGTTAGAGAAAATCGTTTCATACCGTGGGACGATGATCTCGATCTCGGCTCGGTGATTGGACTCCACGGTTTCACCGCAGATCAGATCGAACCAGTGGTTCAAGCATTTAGGAACCGCGGATACTACGCCAACGCGCAACCTTCCAGCGAATATGTAGAGGTCACGATGATGAAGTCGCATATCCGAATTGATTGGACATGCTATCGGATAATTGACGACAACATCATCCACTGGCCCGGCGTCCCAATCCCTGTTCGGCTCGTCACCCAATTGAAAGAGACAAAATTCGCGAGCGACACATTCCTTCTGCCAGACCCGCCGGAAGACTACTTAACTGCAAAATACGGATCGGAGTGGATGACGCCCAAAAGTTCCGGATATGAAAAAGACATTCTGGCGTTAATCCCAGACCGCCCCGCTGAACAGAGCCNATCCGGCACCGAAAATTGCCCTGAAAATGCTGCGACCAGGGTGAGGGTTCTCGATCAAAACGATGAACCGGTTAATGGCGCTCGGATAAAGGTAGCGGGAGTGGGAACAGTCGATACTGACGGGCAAGGATACGGAGAGATACAATTGCCGGAAGACAGGTGGTACTCACTCGTGATAAATCACGGCTCCCGTGAAGAAGTGCTTTACATGGAGCGGCTTGCTCGTGGGACCACTTACGTCTACAGACCCGATCCATCAAGCGCAACCGCGCGATACCTCGCGCTGTCCAAAGAATGAAATAACGCCGGAAAACAGCCCATTCGGACTGCGGCAGTTTCAGGTGGGTTCAGACGAATATCCAGGACGGAGGCAATGATGCGTGTATACGCTGACATGACAGCCGATTTGTTCCACGCAGGGCATGTGGAGTTTTTGAAAAAGGCCCGCGCCCTGGGAGATTACATGATCGTTGGGCTGATGAGCGACGAGGACATCACCCGATGGAAACGCCCCCCAATTCTGAACTTAGAAGACCGCATCGCAGTCGTTGCGGCATGCAAGTTTGTGGATGAAGCGATTCCCAATGCTCCGTGGATAATAGATGCCGACTGGATTGCGTTGCACAACATCGACCTCGTGGTTCATGGAGATGACTATACAGATCAGGAGTTAAAATTCTCGCACAACGTGCCAATCGAAATGGGCATATTCCGGTCGATCCCGTACACGCCCGGAATATCCACCACCCAGATCATCATGCGGTGCAAAGAAGCTGAGCTTGGGGCTGAACGACCCCCAAGCTAGACGGTATCCATGCGCCTTTCGGTGGACACAAGCGAATTCGAAATTCGACTAAGATTCACCCAACCAGCGGCAAAAAGGATTAGGGTCAACGAACAGTNCGGGTAAGTGAGANTGACCCGCCCCGGACTTGAACCGGGAACCTACTGATTAAGAGTCAGTTGCTCTGCCAATTGAGCTAGCGGGCCACGAAATGGTGGGTCTTAACTGGACGCCAGGGCGGCCAATAACAGCGTAACGGTCACCTAATTTTAGTGGCGAGTCGATTAGCGCGTCAAGGCGAATCCTTCATCCCAGTTCGTTCGAGCCAACAGGTCGTTGAAGCTCGGCACTGAGCTTGCTCGCATGCTAGAAAATTCGGCCAATTTTGTCGCTGCTCTATACAGG
>PAIW01000046.1 GCA_002710885.1 Chloroflexota bacterium
TTGAGGAGTGCTACGAGCTCGTTGAGGCGATAGACGAGGATGACACAGACAATATGATCGAAGAGCTTGGCGACGTGTTCTTCCACCTGGCGTTCCAGATTCAGATAGCGGCGAAGGCGAAACGCTTCACCCATGAGGACGTTTTCGCCAACTTGCTGGGCAAGCTGGTGCGACGGCATCCTCACGTTTTCGGTGACACGCAGATGGACGACCCCTCCGAGGCAGTGTCGAAGTGGGACGCCATAAAGCGCAAGGAACTGGAAGGCTCGGACCGATCAATCCTCGATGGAGTGCCCAAGGCGATGCCTGCGCTGTCCTACGCTCAGGCGGTGCAGGGCCGAGCGGCGCGGATGGGTTTCGATTGGGACGACTTCCAGGGCGTCGTCGACAAGATCGCAGAAGAGGTGCGAGAATTGGGCGAAGCCGAGTCCCCAGAGGCAAAGGAGCGCGAGATGGGCGACCTTCTGTTCTCGATGGCCAACGCGGCCCGCTGGATGGGCGCAGAATCCGAAAACGCCCTGCGAGGAACCAACACCCGATTCTACAAGCGCTTCACCACTATGGAACGCCTGAGCCGAGAGCGCGGCCTGAGGTTCGAGGACCTGCCCTTGGACCAGAAAGAATCGCTGTGGGAGGAAGCGAAGGCCCTGGAGGAGTCCGTATAGACCGATATGATCCCCGTTTACGCGCCAAAATTTAGAAGGGCGCCGTTTTCAGCCGTAATGGCTGTGGCGATTTTCGCCGTGCCAACAACCGGCGTATTCGCCCAAACGCGAGCAAGCACAACCATCACCCTCAATCCCAGCAAAGACAATACGTTGATTGAAAACGGCTCCGGCTCGTTGAGCATCACCTATTCGGTGCCGGACTCGGCCTCTACTCCGTCACTTACATCAACCCCCACACGGACTCCTGCGCCAACGCCCCCACCGTCTACCGACTCCAACGCCCATACCGGCGCCGGTGCCTGACGCGGGATCATGAAGTTTAATTTTGATTGCGGTATTGTTGGCGGCTGCCGGCCTCTGGCAAGCGCACGCACAGCGAAGGGGCTACGAATGTTCGCGATAGCTCAGGCGTACTCGGCGATGTGACCGAATAGGTTCTCCAACTTGAGTCGGGATTCAACGGGTAGGTACGGACGCTCCAATGCCGCGACGTTGCGCTCCATGTGGTCTATGTTGGACGTGCCGGAGATCACTGACCCGATAGCTGGGTGTTCCGCGGCGAATTTATAGGCCGCGCTGATAACCGAGTCCACATCGCCGGTTGCCAGCCATCCCAGAGGGTCGGCATCAGGAAGGGCGTCTGAAGGGACGAGGCCGCGAGCTTTCCAATCGGCGACGGTCTCAGCCAACAGCTTCGGGTTCGGAAGTTTGAAACGCACCGCTGCCATGTTCAATATGCCCACGTTGTGCTCCATCGCCAGGGGCAGAACCTTCTTGGAAGCGTACTGATTCAGTATTCCGAACTTCAACATTATCACGTCCCAGAGGTCCGGCGTGCGCCCCAACGCCGTTAGCGCGCCTTCATGAGCCGGGTCAACGACGTATCGAAGGCTGAAACCTCCGAATTTCACCTTGCCTTCGTCCTTCAGGCGCTGGAGGACAGGGACGTACCGATCCACGACAAGATCATGATGCTCGGGCATCAATCCGTGGAACAGCAAGACCTCTACGTGATCTGTTCTCAGCCTCTGCAGACTGCGTTCAACCGAACGGGCCAGTGCTTCGGGGTCCGGGTTGAAATCATCAACGCCGGGAGCGTAAGCCCATTTCGTGACGAGATTATAAGAATCCCGTGGCACACCCTTCAGCGCCCTTCCGAGAATCTTCTCGCTGTCCTTGTATCGCTCGTGAGTGTCGATCAGATTGATGCCCATATCAAGGCATCGGCGCACCAAGGCTGTTTGATTATTCTGCTCCAGTCCCTTGTTTTGTCCGAACATGCTGGGGCCGCCTGTGCCCAGGCTCAAAAGCGATACGTTGAGTTCTGTTTTTCCCAACGTCCGATAATGCATTATTTTTTCAATCCAAATCAAAAATTGTGGCATGCTGAACCAAACCGAAGAATCCGGTTGCTGCCTTGACAATCGTTGTATACTCGCGACCAGATTCTTCGTCTGTGGGCTCAGAATGGCGTTGGCCTAGAAGCTGACTGTTGAAGGCTGAGCCTACAACCGAAATCGGCTCTGGAAAATTCGTTGCTCCACTTGATCGGCGACTGCCTGAACCAACGATTCGGCAGCCGAACCAAACAGCATCTGACGCAAAGTCCGCTTCGGCCTCAGGTACACAGGAACAGGTGGGGCGCCCGAAAGCTCTGCCGCGATGTCTATGGCTCGGTGCAGGTCTCCCAGTTCGTCCACAAGTCCAAGCTCACGGGCGCGTTCAGCTAGGTAAACCTCTCCGGTGGCCAGGTCTCGCACCGCGGTCTCTTCCAGGCCGCGGGCCTCTGAGACGATTGTCACGAAGTCGCCGAAGATGTCGTCGATTAGGGACTGCATCTTCTCCTGCTCTTCGGGCGTCGCCTCACGCCAGAGAGCGCCCATGTCCTTGTACGCTCCAGTCTTGTTAACGTTCACCTTGATTCCGGCCCTTTCCAGCAGGTCCTCCAGAACCGGACGCACCGAAATCACGCCGATGGAGCCAATTATCGCGCCTGGCGAGGCGACGATACGCTGAGCGCCGCAGGCGATCATATACGACCCTGACGCTCCGGTGCCTCGAATTGCCGCGATCACAGGTTTGCGCTCGGCCAGACGTTTGACGCTGCGGTAGATGTAGTCCGAGGCCGACGATCCGCCGCCCGGGGAGTCCACATCCAACACCACCGCCTTGATCCGATGGTCGTCCCGCGCCGTGTTCAACAGTCGGTCCATCTCAGGGGACTTCACCGCCCCGCCGATGGCCCCAAAAATCTCAATCACAGCGATGCGTTTTTGCATCTTGTTCATCAGCGCTATTGACAATTTACTGCCTCCGCCCTTTCTTTGACGCGGTCTTTTACACCCTATGTCCGCTGGGAGTCCGCATTCGTGGGTTCCAAGCCGGGTACAGAATGCGCCACGGCAAGACGCCGCAACGCTCCGCCCACTCATCATACAGCTTGGCAAGCTCCTGAGCCTTGGGTTTGTTCGAGTTTCCCAGGTTATGAATCTCAGTGCGGTCGTCGTCGATATTGTAAAGTTCCCACTCCCCGCCTACCGGAGCCACCAGTTTCCACTCGCCGATTCTGACGGCCCGACTACCTTCGTGCTCCCAGAATATGGGTTTCTCCCTGCTCCAGGTGGGGTTCTCAAGAACCGACAGAACGCTCTCGCCTTCCAGGGGCGTAGTGTCATGGTCATTCATCTGGGTTGGATAAGTAGCCGACGCCGCGTCCATGCAGGTGGCAGCGATGTCGATGATGTGTATAGGTTCGTGCACCACGCCCGATTCTTGAATTCTGGCAGGCCACGACATGATGAAAGGCGTTGAGATGCCGCCCTCGTGAGTCCAGCGCTTGAAACGTCGGAAAGGGGTGTTGCTGGCGTTGGCCCAGGGCAGATCGTAACTCATGAATGTGTCGGCGGGACCGGGCCGAATGCGGGGACTGTTGCCCATACGAATCGGACGGCCATCAGGAGTCGGCGTGCCGTATTGAGCGGGTGTCGGTCGGTCGGAATCTTCGGCCAGGAACTCGGCGCACCCTCCGTTGTCTGATAGGAACATAACCAACGTGTTGTCAGCTATGCCAAGCTCCTTCAGCTTGGACAGAACTCTGCCGATGCCCTGATCCATGATGTCGATTTGGGCGGCGTACGCCGCCATACGCAGAGCCTCCCAGTCCTTCTCGCGGGCGTCGCTCCAAGCTGGGGCTGATTCGTCCCGGGGCGAAATCTCCCACTTGGAATCGACAATCCCTCGGCCTTTCATCTCCTCATGGCGTCCCGTTCGCAGCGAATCCCACCCGTCCTTGTAAACGCCCTGATATCGGGCTATATCCTCCTCCAATGCGTGGAGCGGCCAATGAGGAGACGTGTACGCGATGTGAATGAAGAAGGGATTATCACCCTGCGCGGCGTCTTCTATCATATCAACAGCGTTGTCACTGATAGCGTCGGTGAAATAGAAGCCATCAGTGTCAATGGGTATTAACTGGTCATCGCGCATAAGGGTCAGAGGATGGTAGAAACTCCCGGCGCCGGTGATGATGCCGAAGAAACGGTCAAATCCCCTCTGCGTTGGTATCGGGTGACTGGCATCGCCCGGATTCCAGCTTGCCGGGTCCAACAGGTTGTAGGTTCCGCCAACGTGCCATTTTCCTGACATCATTGTGGCGTAGCCGTTGGCCTTCAGCCCTTCGGCGATAGTTACGCTGCTTTCGTTCAGGTAGCCTTGATAAGCAGGCCATCCGAGGTCAGCAACCATGTGACCCACGCCCGCTTGCTGAGGGTTGACTCCGGTGAGCAGAGCGGCGCGAGAGGGACAGCATCGGGCAGAATTGTACATTTGAGTGAACTGCAGGCCGCCCTCAGCAAGGCTGTCCACATTGGGGGTGCGTATCTCGGAGCCGTAGCATCCGATATCTGAAAATCCCATATCATCAGCAAGAATCAACACAATGTTCGGGCGGTTTTCAGAAGACTGTTGCATGTAATTACCTCGCGTTATTTGTCCGCTGAAGATGTGCGGCAAAAGCGAGTTTATGGACACTTCTAAGAGGTGTCAAGAAATACACGAATAAAAACACGCATTGCGTGTCAAGTTTCCCTATGGTACTGTTTAATAGAAGTTGTACCCAGACGCCCAGGAAAAACTGACTACTCATGGACCCTTGGTGACCGGCCGGCAACTATATAAATTAGCGGACCCCAGGAGGTCACCATTGGTTTTTCAAGATCGAACACTAACGTGCGTGGAATGCAACACGGATTTCACGTTTAGCGCTGACGACCAGCGTTATCACGAGGAGCGAGGCTTCACAAACGAGCCTCGACGTTGCCCAAGCTGCCGAGCGGCTCGCCGGTCCCAGCGACAGGGCGGCGGAGGCGGAGGCGGAGGATTCTCAAACTACGCCCCTCGCGAGATGCACCCCACAGTTTGCGCCGAGTGCGGCAAGGACACTGAGGTGCCCTTCCGACCTCGCGGAGATCGCCCGGTTTACTGCGATGACTGCTTCCGCCGACGCAGGGCCAGCAGCTCCTTCTAGTTCTGGGCCGTACTGCCTCTAATTAGAAATTGATAGGGGAGGGTTTTGAACCCTCCTCTATTTTTTTGCCCGGTTTATCGTGGCCACAACAGGCCATGCTGAGTTAACGCGAAGGATCTGGTCGTAAGAGAAGCAACTGTTGTGCTGCACGCGACCAGATTCTTTGGCGGCGGCCTCAGAATGACAATACGCTGACGGCTGACCACCTTCTAACCTGAATATAACTCCGTGTCCGGGTTCCAGTCCTTCCAAGCAAACCAGAACGACAGGTGTGACAGGGCGCGATCCAGAGTCCGGCCCTTTAGCTCTCCCTCGATGGCTGTGCCGTTGAATGCCATCCACCTGGAGCTGGTCTCTTCGTCCACAAGAACCGTAAGGATTCCGTTGGGTTCGCCTTCTAACCGGAATGTCAACGGATTGCCGTCGACCTCCCTGTCATAAACCAACGCTGTGCCGCTGGAGTCGTCGAAGTACACTAATGTATGAGACTCGCCCACGGTGTCATTGACCACCGGATTGTCGCTCAAAGCCCCAAAGGGATAGGCTTTTGTGATGCCTGAAATATCGACACCCACCACCATCGCCTTGCGCTCCAACCTGTCGTCGCTGAGAGTTTCGCCTATAACTCCGGCCCGGCTATCCTGGTAGTAGCCTCTGTAGCTGTCGCGACTATAAAGACCTCGCTTATCTAGCACGAGTGTGTCTGGATGGAGCTCTTTCCACGTACCCCATGTGGTTTGAATGACGGGAATTACCTCCAACTCAGTGCCCGTCAACTCTCCGCGAACGCCCTTGCGTAGGAACTGGCTCCATAGGGTGTCTGTCTGATGATCGTACATCACCAGCGCGTTCCTAATCAGTTTGCCGCTGACGCCAAAGGTATGCTCTTCCCCGTTGATGGTACGGCTATACACGATAGCCGAAAAACAGAGCGGTCACCATGTTACAGCGAGCGGCACGCCTCCAACAACATCGTTGACAATCTCATGGGAGCTGAGCATCGGTATCGAGTATGCCTTCGATTCTCCATTGATGGATAGCCCAAGCACCAATTCGTCCGGGGTCATCTCAGAGTCGGCTACTCCGACGTCGACAAATTCNGGATCCAAAATCGCNNGGATCGCNTCGAACCCCAGCAGTGTAATCAGNTTCAGNTTCNCTCNCACGCTGGTTNNTGGATTCCCATCGCTCGACGGTNGCAATCGCGAGCCTTGAATAGGAGACGNGGGAACGGTTATNGTCTCACTGNTGCTGGATAACGANGNGAGCCTNTNGGTAACCCNGTTTCTAAAGCCCGGCNCGAAAACCAACAACAAGACGAAGCCCGCCGCCGTCAACAACACAATTNTACCGATCGACATCTCCNCACCCTANCCCACTAGACTTGAANTTTTATCTAAGTATTCTGCTNACAAATGCCCATGACCGCACNACAGCCNGCGCACCCACAGGGAGTCTAAACNCCTTGTTAGATGTGANNTNACGGGAGACGATTCNANGCTAGAACAGCNTTCGTTCGGCNCTGCCCCAACGGCTCTGGTGAGCCTGCACAAGTTCCTCNAACTGACAGCTAAATNCTNGCGNTTGGATTGTGTCAGTGGTCATGATAAGGGCGTCNTCACGATTGTCAGTGTAGTAGCNCTTCCGGACGCCGCGCTCCGTGAANCCGAATTTTTTGTAGAGATTCTGAGCGACAAAGTTGGAGACTCGCACCTCCAGCGTCACGACNCGGGACTCCAATTGTGTCGCCTGTTCAATGGCGGCGATGAGCATCANCTCTCCGATCCCAAAACCNCGAAATTCATTGCGAACTCCTATGGCAACGATATGAGCTTCNTCCACCATGTACCAGGTGCCGACAAATCCNGCGACAAATTCCTGCCCNGGCTGCCATGCNGAATTTCGGCGTCGCAGNATGTTGCTGNCCAGTCGGTTGAACAACGGTGTCGACCCAGAAGANTCNGAAGGCNCAGGCGCGGAGTTCGTCTTGCCTTCGTCCTTCCGGTTCGCGACCANGTATCGGGCGATCTTGTTCCNCAGTTCNCGCCTGAAGGCAGTGGGAGGAAACANCGTGGGGAACGCGTCTNGCTCGACCTCAGCAGACTGCGCCATATCACGCTCGTCCATAGGGCGGACTGCGTATGACATGGTATCCGGGTTCGGGGATTGTCTGCTTACACTCAATGGAACCGCCTCGGGTGTGTCCGTCAATTTTAGCACACCGTTTCGAGACACAATCGGACGTAAATCTACCCGCCTAGNTTTCGCAGGTGCGGGTGCNTGAAATATCGAGCCGCCTTCAANGTATTCANGAGCAGCATNGCGATGGTCATGGGGCCGACTCCACCCGGAACGGGAGTAATNGCCGCGGCCTTCTCTGAGACCGCATCGTAATCAACATCGCCCACCAAGCGGTAGCCGCGTTTGCGCTCTGGCGCTTCGATNTGGTTTATGCCCACGTCGATCACCACAACCCCGTCCTTGACCATATCAGCCGTGATGAATCGAGGCTGGCCGATGGCGGCAATAAGAATGTCGGCTTGCCGGGTAATATCCGCCAGGTTCTTTGTGCGCGTGTGGCACACAGTCACGGTAGCGTTGGAGCCAGCCGCGCGTTGCATTAGCAAGTTCGCCACAGGCTTGCCCACTATGTTGCTACGCCCGCAGACAACCACATGCTTGCCTTCGGGATCGAATCCAGAACGGAGAAGCATCTGCTGGATGCCCTCTGGAGTCGCGGGTATGAATCGGGGCAATCCGGCCATCAACAAACCCATGTTGAAGGGATGAAGGCCGTCAACGTCCTTGTCAGGGTTAATCGACTCGATAACTGCGTCTTCGTCGATGTGGTCAGGCAAAGGCAGTTGCACCAGGATTGCGTGGATTCGAGCGTCGCCATTGAGGCAGCGCACAACGCTGAGGACCTCGTCCTGAGTAGTGGAATCCGGAAGCACAATCGACTCGGAGACCATGCCAGCCTCGGTGGCGGCTCTATCCTTGTTGCGAACATAGACCTTCGATGCTGGATCGTCACCTACCAGCACCACGGCCAGCCCTGGAACGATTCCGTGCTTGTCTCGCATCTCGGCCACGCCTTCGGCGGCCTCGGCTCTGATCTCCTTCGCCATCTCTGTGCCATTCATCACCTTGGCTGACAAATCCCACCTCTCATGTTATTTCTCGTTTCATGATGCCACAGTATCAAGCACTTCTCCAGAGGCAAGTGCGACGCAATCTTGTATGTCCAAATGCGTCTCGTGCTTCCAATGCCGACTGACCCAATAATATAATGTCGGCGTTCTTGCGTTCAATTCAATCCCAATCTTGGGAGATTACTATGCTGGTAGCAGGCGTGGACATAATCGAGATCGCGCGAGTCAAGCGTGTGGCCGAGGAGTACGGGGAACGGTTCTTCCGTCGGATATACACCGAGGGAGAGTTGGCGTACTCACGAGGTCGCGCTCCACAGCTCGCCAGCAGGTTCGCCGCCAAAGAGGCGACTATGAAGGCTCTCGGCACCGGAGTCCGAGGCATCCCTTGGAAGGATATTGAGGTGATACGCGGACGCGGGCAGGCTCCCAGAATCGAGCTCCATAGGAAGGCTCTTGCCCGCGCAGAACGGCTGGGACTCACCGACCTGGCCCTATCTCTCTCCCACTCACGAGAATTTGCGGTGGCATCGGTGGTGGGCGAGAGCGAAAAGGGCAACATTTTACCGAGAGGGAATTAAACCATGTTATACGTCTCGATACTGACATCCGACAGGTCGCAAGACCCTGAACTTTGGGCCACGATCTGGCAGGGAAACGCTCCACCCTCCATCAACTTGATCGGCGCCTATAATATGGGCAACGACAAGCGGGTGTTCATTTGGGAAGGCGAGGCATTGGCCGATATCCAGTTCATGGATAGGTTCAACGAGGTCGGCGTGCTTGAGACATCTCCCGCATTCGACCGAACNTCAGGCTGGCNGGCCGCCTTCTCTAAGGANATCGACGCCTTTCGAGAGGGCAGGCGNCGAGCAGGCAGAGAACAACAGGAAGCCGCCGTGGACCTTCGAACACGAGGCATGAACGCTCCCAACCGTCACGCAGCCCGCGCGGCGGCTCGCGCCTGGACCGAAGAACAGGAAATCAAGTAACATCAACGTATTTCGGAGGCAATTATGCGAATAGGGATATTCTTTGGAACTATGGGATCTTCGTCAACTCTGGACGGCCTAATCCAGCAGATCGTCGACGTGGAGGATGATGGCTTCGACAGCTTCTGGACCGCCAACGTCTCCCGCACCGACGCCCTCACAGTGGTGGCCCTGGGAGGCCAGCGCACCAGCCGTATCGAGATGGGCACTGCAGTGGTCCCAACCTTCCCCCGTCACCCCACGGCGATGGCTCAGCAGGCCCTTACCACAAACGCGGCCACTAATGGCCGATTGATACTGGGAATAGGCCTGTCCCACCAGCCGAATGTTGAGAATCGGTGGGGACTGAAGTTTGAAACCCCGGGCCAGCATATGGAAGAGTACATGACCATATTGCGCTCGATGGTCGACACCGGCAAGGTAGATTTCGACGGATCATTATTCAACGTCCACGCAGAGGTGGACAGGGTTTCGACTGACCCGATGACGGTCTGCATCGCAGCGCTGGCCCCTCGGATGCTCCGAATCGCCGGGGAGATGGCCCAGGGAACCATCACCTGGATGGTCGGCCCCACGACTCTAGACACTCACATCGTCCCACGCATCACAAGGGCAGCCGAGAGCGGCGGACGCGAAGCCCCCAGAGTGTGCGTCGGCCTGCCAATTTGCGTGACCGACGACCGCAGCGCAGCCTTCGAGCGGGCAGGCGAATTTTTCCAAAACTACGGCAACCTCCCAAGCTATCGCCGGATGCTAGACATTGAGGGTGTCGAAAGCCCAGCAGAAATCGCCATAATCGGCAACGAATCCGAGGTCGAAGCCCAGCTTCGCGCCCTATCCGACGCTGGAGCCACCGACTACCTGGCATCCATATTCCCAGAAGGCGACGACTCGGCAGCATCGTTCAACCGAACCCGCGCTCTGCTCAAGGGTCTTGTTGGAACGCTGTGATAATTGGATTGACAGTTCATCGGCTCCGCCGTACTCTTTGGGAATGAACTATCAACATACCATCACGATGGAGCCTGGCAAACGTGGCGGCAAACCTTGCATCAGAGGGCTACGCACTACTGTTTACGACGTGCTAGATTACCTTGCTTCGGATATGTCTGAAGACGAGTTTCTCAGAGATTTTCCTGATTTGACCCACGAGGATATCCGGGCATATCTTGCATTCGCGGCTGATCGTGAGCGCAGATTCGTATCGATTCCGCCACGATGAGGTTGCTGCTGGACCAGAACCTGTCGCCACCGCTCAATGAACTGTTGGCCGAATTGTTTCCGGGATCCATGCACGTGAAAGATGTGGGGTTAGAATCAGCGACCGATGATTCCGTNTGNGCCNACGNTNCCNNGCATNGATTCGCAANTGTGTCAAAAGATTCTGACNTTCGCCAGCATAGTTTTAATTATGGCCATCNTCCGAAGGTGATCTGGGTTCGGNTCGGNAATTGCTCNNCTGCCGAAATTGAGGCGGTTCTTCGCAGACTACACGATGACACAGTTTCATTCAAGCAAGATGAACGGAGGTCGTTTCTCGCAGTATCTTAGTTGTATGCTCTACAGGTTCATTCCACTTCATGCCGCATGAAAATCGTCACCATTGAACAAATGCGCGCCATTGAGGACCGATCCGAGGAGGCCGGAGTTTCCAAGGACACCCTGATGGAGAACGCAGGGCTAGCTGTGGCTCGGAGTGTCAGGTATCACTACGGCCCTCTGACAGGCGTTCATATTCTTGTGCTGTTGGGTTCTGGCAACAACGGGGGCGATGGCCTGGTTGCCGCTCGACACCTCGACACCTGGGGAGCGCAGGTGGATATCTATATATGTCGAGACCGGCGCGCCCCTGACCCCAAACTGGATGTCGTCCGAGAGCAAGGCATCACTGTCACTTGCGCCTCTGATGATCAAGATTTATCCAATCTCCAAAACTTGCTATCCCGCGCTCACGTCATCATGGACTCCATACTTGGCACTGGACGTTCAAGGCCCATCGAGGGAGTGGTCAAGGACATCCTGCAAGCCCTGACAAAGGAGCAGACTCACCGCCGGCATCCGAAAATCGTCGCATTGGACGTTCCCACCGGACTCAACGCCGACACCGGAGCCGTTGACCCATCCACCCCTCATGCTGACCTCACCATATCCTTCGGATACTCCAAACGAGGACACTATGCCTACCCCGGCGCGGAGTATCTTGGAGAGTTGGAGGTCGCTAATATCGGCCTTCCGTCGGGTCTGGATGATGGCGTCGAAATCGAACTGCTTGCAGAGGGATGGGCCAGAACCCGCTTGCCGATCCGGCCTGCCAATTCCCATAAAGGGACTTTTGGCCGAACGATGGTGGTCGCCGGTTCTCGAAACTACCTCGGAGCGGCATATCTAGCCTCGACATCCGCAACCCGGGTTGGGGCTGGACTGGTTACGCTTGCCATCCCTGAGAGCCTTACACNCGCTGTGGCGGCGAAGGCCATTGAGCCTACGTTTCTGCCTCTGCCGGAATCGGCGCCCGGAATCGTGTCCCCCGACGCGGCGGATTTGGTTTTCGAGAGCCTGCNCGCCTATAATAATCTGTTGGTCGGATGCGGAATGGGCCAGGAGGAAGACACAAAACGTTTCATTGAGAGATTGCTGTTGTCTGGTCGCACCCTACCGCCCACGGTGGTTGACGCTGACGGACTTAACACTCTAGCCCAGGTTGACGATTGGTGGACAAGATTAGCTGACAACGCGATACTCACACCCCATCCAGGAGAGATGGGGCGCTTGACCGGAAACTCTTCGCGAAACCAGGACCGAATAACCGCCGCGACATCGGCGGCGTCTCGATGGAACAAAACTGTGATCCTCAAGGGAGCGTACACAGTGATCGGCTTCCCCGACGGACGAGCGATGGTCAGCTCGCTCTCCAATCCTGGGTTAGCTACTGCGGGCACAGGCGACGTGCTGGCCGGAGCTATCGCAGGGCTGGTCTCTCAGGGTCTGTCACTAGCAGACGCATCTGGATTGGGCGTCTACCTCCACGGCCTCGCTGGTGAGCGAGTGCGGGACGAGTTCGGAAATACAGGCATGGTCGCCAGCGACCTTCTCCCGATCCTACCCACCGTGATCCGGGACCTGCGATAATTGTCTCGGCCTGACGTCTGGCCACCAAATACCTGAAACCCAACCCAAAGGTTCNTATGGCCCACCTGACCGGACAAGAACGAGCGCGATACGTCACGCGAATGTTCGCCCGAATTTCCCGACGATACGACCTTCTGAACAACGTCATGACTGGAGGGCGTCACTACGCCTGGCGAAAGAGGGCAACCCGCATGGCCGTCGAAGGCCTGCGCGGGCCTGCTCTGGACATCGCGACAGGCACGGGGGACTTCGCGTTTGATCTGGCAAGAAGGCCCGAGGTCACGGGCGTCGTGGGNTTGGACTTCACGAGGGATATGCTGACGTTAGCCAACGGCAAAGCGANTCGGCAAAAGTTGTCCNACCTGACNACATTCGCNGCGGGCGACGCCCACGCTCTGCCTTTCACGGACGACCAGTTNATCTGCGCGACGGTCGGGTTCGGAATCCGAAATTTTATAGATTTGCCCACCGCGCTCCGAGAGATGGTTCGCGTCGTTCGNNCTGGAGGCCGCGTGGTGTCTCTAGAGATCGTGCGTATGGAGGGTCGTGGCCTGATGCCCAAGCTCCTGCCGTTGCACTTCCGATATGTAACGCCCTNGCTCGGCTCGCTGATCGCCNGAGACCGCGAAGCCTACACCTATCTGCCNAAGTCGGTNGAGAATTTCCTTTCGGCCACAGANNTTGACCAGGCGATGCGGNATNCAGGACTCCAAAACATCAGGCACAAGAAGCTAGGNTTGGGCACGGTTGCCATTCACATCGGAGAAAAGCCCTGAGAGNTTTCGGTGTTGTGATAGATGCGATGACAGGATANAGTAGCGACTATCCTGAGAACATTTTNACATCGCGAGTAGAACCACATGACCNAACCGACCCACTCCCTCAGCATCGACATCGGCGGAACCTTCACCGACTTCACCCTTTTGAACATCGAGTCCGGCGAGTTGAACGTTCACAAGGTTCTCACCGACCCTGAGAACCCCACGACGGCTCTCATGCGTGGAGTCTCCGAACTCATTGAAACAGTCGGAATCACGGCGTCTGCCCTTCAGGTGGTGGTCCACAGCACCACTCTTGCCACTAACGCAATAATCGAGCGCAAGGGCGCAAAGATAGCCCTCCTTACCACCGAAGGNTTCCGCGACGTTTTGGAAATGAGGCGAGAGCAGATTTACGACATGCACGACCTGCACGCTCGCTATCCAGACCCCATTGTTCCTCGAAGTNTGAGGGCNGAGATATCCGAGCGCACTGACCGGGACGGCAACGNGTTNCNGGCTCCGAACGCCGAGCAGTCCGCCNCCATCGTGGAAGACNTGNTNAACCAGGGCGTCGAAGCGGTGGCAATCTCNCTTNTNCACTCCTACAAGAACCCTGAGAACGAGCAGGNTCTGAAGGAACAGATTTCCAATCGCCATCCCGACCTTCCCCTGTCACTNTCCTCCGAGGTCGCGCCGGTCATCAACGAGTACGAGCGCACTTCGACCACCGTNGCCGACACATACATCAANCCGTCAGTGTCNCGGTACATCCAGNGCGTTGAACAGGAGCTTGCTNANGAGGGCTACGAGGGNCGNCTNCTNGTCATGCACTCAGCAGGCGGAGTCATGGANGCCAACGCCGCGATGGAGCGCCCCGTCCGAATGTTGGAGTCCGGCCCCGCAGCAGGNGCCCTGGCCGCCGGGTTTTANAGCGAGCTNTTGGGCGAGCCTGACCTGATCTCGCTGGACATGGGNGGCACGACAGCCAAAACCTGCGTGATCGAGGGCGGAAAACCTGCTCAGTCCAACAGCATCGAAGTCGCTCGCGTTCACCGATTCAAAATCGGAAGCGGCCTTCCCATCCTGATTCCGGTGTTGGACCTTATCGAGATCGGCTCCGGGGGAGGGAGCATCGCGTCGCTGGACAATCTGGGCCTGCTGAGAGTCGGTCCTCTGAGCGCAGGGGCCAGTCCCGGCCCGGCCTGCTACGGTCTGGGCGGAACCCAGCCAACNGTGACCGACGCCAACCTGATGCTTGGATATCTCAACCCNGAATACTTCCTCGGNGGACGGATGACGCTCGACNTCGACGCCGCAACCTCGGCGATGTCGTCCCTCGGTTCCGATATGGGCATGGATNCTATCGAGGCCGCGTGGGGCATCTATAACGTCGTGACTGAGAGCATGGCGGCGGCNGCCCGAATCCANATCATCGGGCGCAACAAAGACCCTCGAAANTACGCGATCGTCGCNTTCGGAGGAGCAGGGCCAGCCCACGCCTGNGAAGTNGCCCGAATCCTGGGGGCAACGCGAGTCGTTATTCCGTTGGGCGCAGGCGTGACATCGGCTCTCGGATGNCTGGCAGCNCCACTGTCCTTCGAGAGCGTCCGATCTTTGCCCGGCCTGCTGGANACCACCGATTGGGAATCCGTAAACGGATTATACNCCGAGATGGAGTCCTGGGGTCNCGATATGCTCGCCAACTCCGGCGTCCCAGAAGATCAGNTGAGGCTGACGCGCACCGCCGACATGCGGCTGGTGGGGCAGATACACGAGATCAACGTGCCGATTCCCGACGACACTCTGGCGCAGAACAGCACCGAAGTCATCGAGTCCGACTTTCACCAGATATATCAACAGCTATACAGCCGCCGCAACCTGAGCATCCCCATCGAGGTGCANAACTGGCGATTGCTAGTCTCTGGGCCTCAGCCCATCTTGAACCTTCAGGAGCAGATCGTCGAGCCGAACGCCGATGCCCGNGTTGCTCTCAACGGCTCNCGTCCTGCCTACTTCNCCAACGCCAACGGATTCGTCNAATGCCCGGTGTACCATCGNTACAAGCTGNCCGCTGGCGCTGAAATCTCCGGCCCTGCCATCATCGAGGAGGAAGAGTCCACCACCATCATCCGCCCAGGCGACAGCGCATCTNTTGACCGCTGGCTTAACTTGCTGATACGAGTGAACCCATAAGCCTGNCAACATCGAACAACTGATAAAAGGAACGTCAAGTGACCAACACAACACAGTTCGACCCCGTATCGCTGGAAATCATGTGGAGCAGGATGCTCAATGTGGCCGAAGAGATGTGGTCCACCATCCTGAGGACAGCAGTGTCCACCATCATCGCGTCGGCCAACGACTTCGGATGCGAGGTTCTGGACGCTGAGGGCCGCTCNCTTGCCCACGCGTACCGCTCCATGCCCGTCTTCAACATGACCATGCCCAATGTCGCNAAAGAGATTCTCAAAAAGTATCCCATTGAGNCCATGCACCCCGGCGATGTCTATATGACCAACGACCCNTGGATGTGCGCCGGACACCTGCCGGACATCGCCATCGTGTCGCCGGTGTTTCACCAAGGTCGGTTCGTCGGGTTCGTCGGCAACATCGCCAACACGTCNGACATNGGAGGATCGCTGGACACCAAGCGTGTCACCGACTCCTANGAAGAGGGCATATTCTTCCCGCTGTGCAAGCTCTACGACAAAGGCGAGCCTGTAGAACTGGCCTTCGATATGTTCAGATGGAACGTCCGAGGCCCGGACATGGTGTTGACCGACATCGAGGCCCAGGTCGCCGCCAACCAGGTTGGGGCCAGGCGGATTCAGGATTTTCTCGACGAGTACCAGCTAGAGGATTTNTCAGCATTGTCCGAGGCCATCCGTGGNCGCTCGGAGACGGCCATGCGCCGCGCCATCACAGAGCTNCCCGACGGCGTGTACACCAACGAGGTGTTCACCGACGGGATGGGAGACCCTCTGCGTATCGCCGTGCGAATCGAGATTANCGGAGACGAAATCTCGGTGGACTTCGACGGCTCCGCTCCTCAGATAGACCGGGGCGGCCTNAACTGCACATTCATTTACTCACGAGGCCACACNTACTATCCNCTGGCCTGCCTGNTGACTCCCGACGTGCCGGTGAACGAGGGTTGTTTCGAGCCTATATCNGTNAGAGCTCCCGAAGGCANTATCATCAATGCCACCTTCCCCATATCGGTCGGGTCACGAACCAACACCGGATGGTACATCCACGGCTGCATATTCGGAGCTCTGGCAAAAGCGTTGCCTGACCGCATCCAGTCGGGCAACGGGCTGATGTCGTCCATACGCACATACGGGACCGNGGCCGATGGCNGGATATTCAACGCCCACCTGTTCGTCGGNGGAGGCAGNGGCGCGACCAGCCAGGGCGACGGCATGGGGCAGAACATGTTCCCATCCAGCGCATCCAACGTGCCGGTAGAGGTGTTCGANCTAAACAGCCCGACATTGATCGNCGCTAAGGAATTGATAACCGACTCGGCGGGGGCGGGCCGTCATCGNGGCGCTCCAGCGCAGCGAGTCATCGTGGGCAAACTTCCGTCGCANCCAGACCCGNTAAACATCTACTTCCANCCCAACCGTCTATCCTTCGCTCCTCAGGGGATATTCGACGGCCATCCAGGGACTAAAACCGAGGTCATCCACAACGGAGATGTCCTGAGCGACGATCCGTCCAGCATGACCAACGGGTATGTGACTCTCGAAAACTTGGNCGACCATTTGATCTTGGAGTTCCCCAGCGGCGCTGGAGTCGGAGACCCGAAGGAACGCCCTTCNGAGTTAGTCGACAGGGATGTGAAGAACGGCCTTGTTTCAGAGGAGAGCGCAAAGTCGAAATACGGTCACNACGATTGATGGACAACACGATGCTGATGGCCGAAANCTCGCCCGCTTGACACTCCGTCCGGCATCGCCNTACCCTTAAAACATCCCGAATGAACAACATCCCCCCGGAGAATACGAAACATGACCATCAACGTNGACCCTGGCCTCCAATCCGTTTTGGATAACACCAACGTNATCGTGGCNTCAGAGGGCGGNAATCTAGAGTTGATNGATCTNAAAGCTGGCAAGNTGACCGTCAAGTACAACCCCGGCGTGAACGAGGANTGCCCCGAGTGTGTCCCTGACCACGATCTGGTAAGGATGATGATGCAGACCTCAGTCAGCACNTACGCGCCCTACATCCGNGAGGTCGAGGTTCTGTAGGCCAAATATCTACGTNAATCTGAGACCGCAGNAGAAGAATCTCGNACTCCANCACAAATTGTTGCAATTCAGCGANCAGATACTTCGCNCCGCTCATCATGGCGAATACTGGCCCNCTGAACTCCCCTTGTTTTTTGAACGCNGTTTAGTCGCNNGGCAATTTTCGGGTNCTTCTTAATTCTTCCATCAGTCCATCNTACTCCGACCTGTCCACNGGCAGCGAGACCTTCTCGCCTCGGCATCCTGACAAGGTGATNGCTGCGACAAGTTCCTGGGAGCGCNNGCCGTCCTCTCCTGTGATCGCTGGCTCTCTGCCCTCCAGAATAGCNAGAGCGAAATCGTCTATGGCCGNGGCGTGANCTCCGCCGACTNCCTCAAATTTNAAGGTTTCAGCCTCGGATTCTGGGGCGATGAATTTTATCGTTTTGTCGGTCTCTAAAAATTCCTGCACNGGAGTNTTCAGGCGATGGAGGGTCACATTCCAGNCGTCCATAATCAGCGCGCCATTCTCTCCGAAGATTTCGATGCGCTGTTGATTCGGGGCCTGCACAGTGTCGCAGTGGAGGNTTCCCAGAACNCCNCCCTCGTACTCTAAAATCGCGCTNGCATAATCCTCGACCTCAANNGTNTGCTTTAGGGTTCGGACNACACCAAAAACGGACTGAGGCATGCCCGCCAGCCACTGGAACATATCGATAGCGTGGATGCCCTGNTTTATCANCGCTCCGCCGCCCTCGTCCTGCCATGTGCCGCGCCAGNCCAGGCGNTCGTAGTAGTCCTGAGTTCTGAACATCGCGCTGGTCATCGTCGCTCGNTATATNTTGCCAANCGCGCCCTGATCGATAAGCTCTCGCATCTTGATGGCTTCGGGCCGGAAACGGTTGTTNAACAATACACCCAGCGTCNCNCCTGAGNGTCNAGCNGCCTCCACCATATCGTCGGCCTCGGAGGGAGTGACTGACATGGGTTTTTCGGCCAGAACGTGCTTTCCAGCTTCGACGGCCTGGATTGTGATGTCCCGATGGGACGGATGNGGCGTTGCGATGACGATTGCGTCCNCTTCGGAGTCGGATAAAACGTCAACCAGAGTCGGGTACGCTTTGACCCCAAGCTCNGAGGCCTGCTGAACAAGCGGCTCTTGCCGTCGGGCATTCACGCCCACCANTCGACAGCTCGATANCTGTNCTATGGCTTCGATATGCGTCTTGCCGATGACGCCTGTGGAGCCGACAATCGCAAGNCCGACCTGTTCCATAATTCACTCCTGAAATAGGTCATCAGGATTCACGTGTTCAGGTGTCAGAATCCTGTGAAGCTCCCCNGATACCTGAACACCCGACNTCTGANCCNTCGACTACATCACATCCAGATACTTCAACCCAGACCCGGTGTTCAAAAGCAAGATATTTTCATCAGGGGACAGATCTCCGGCCACCAGCAGTTTGTTCAAAGCCACGGCTGTTGCGGCGCCTTCTGGGCAGATGAACATGCCCTCCAACGANGCGACGAGGCTCATGTAGTATTTCATCTCATCGTCTGTGACCGTCAACGCNCCGCCGCCGCTCTCACGGATGGCTCCAAGAATCAGGTAGTCTCCAATGGCTCCTGGAACCCTTATCCCTGCCGCCATAGTCTGGGCATTCTCCCAGGGCTCGGCGAACTCGGCTCCTTCGCGGAAGGCTCGAACTATGGGAGCGCAACCTTCTGCTTGCACCGCGTACATCTTTGGGCGTTTGGGGCCTATCCAGCCCATCTCCTCCATTTCGGCGAAGGCCTTCCACATCCCGACGATGCCCGTTCCACCGCCTGTCGGGTANATGATCGCGTCTGGAAGTTCCCAGTCTGACTGCTCGGCGATTTCGTAACCCATCGTCTTCTTGCCCTCGACNCGGTATGGCTCCTGGAGGGTCGAAACGTCGAACAGCCCCTCTTCGGCGGCCCGTTTCCGGGACAAAATTCCAGCATCGCTTATGAGGCCGTCGATCAGGGTCAAATCTCCTCCGCTGATGGAAACTTCGATCTGGTTGGCTTCCGGGGCGTCCTTCGGCATAAACACGTAGGCTTCCATTCCGCCCTTAGCGGCGTAAGCGGCCATAGCNCCNGCGGCGTTTCCNGCNGACGGCATGGTCAGCTTGGTGATTCCCAATTCTTTAGCTTTGGATACCGCNGCAGACAACCCACGGGCCTTGAAGGACGCTGTAGGGTTGAGGCCTTCGTCCTTAATATACACCGCGCTTGCGCCAATCTTATCGCCAAGACGCTCGGCCTTGAAGATNGGAGTGAAGCCCTCGCCAAGCGTGATGACGTTGGCTTCGTCGAGNACGGGCATCACCTCGAANTACCGCCACATATTAGNCGGNCGGTTCTTGAGTTCGTCGGGGTTCAGGGCGTNCCTNGCTCCTGCAAGATCGTAGCGAGGATATAAGACTTTACTGCACTCGGCGCAAAGCCGGATGACCTCGTCANCCGGGTAGGTGGCGTGGCAGTAGGTGCATTCCAAATGTGTAAGATAGCTCTTCATNATCCCTCCTNTGATGGCGCAGTCATGTTAGCACATTGACCAAGCTGANTTGGGAACGAATTTGATCAGACNGTCGGCCAATAATTGGGNACCCGNTGNGCCTNATCCTCACCNGACCACGGGGGGATGGTCGTGATTATGAAGCAGAGGTTNTCANCNCCCGTGTTCCNAAATTGGAAGTGGGTCCCGACCTNTATGGACAGGCNCAGNCCAGGTTCGGCGTCCACNANGCTCTCGNCATCATCGTTCTNCCTCCACACCTGACCCACTCCTGATATGAAGTGCCANACCTCGTCAACTGTCCGGTGAGCNACNGCGAGCGAAGTTTTCCCAGGCNGNAATGTNCANTGAACCATGCTGCNTCTNGAGGTCGCGACCAACTCTCGGATTTCCGAGCCGTCGGGCGCGGTGACCAGATTTGCGTCGGCAAGTCGAGTTGTCTGCATCCTTGTTCCTTTGAGAAGGTGGTCAGGTTATCAGGGACTGGGTGANGATACGTTCGGTGNATANCNGGNCNNNAGNGAGGGGAANGNGNTGTTGCTGAGNTAATNCCTGACGACCTGATTCCTTAAAAACCTGATCCCTACGGATACTTCTCCAGCCACCAGCGAGCGATGTCTGTGCGCCGAGCGAACCATACTCCNGGCANGNTGCAAGCATATTCTAAGAAATTTTTGAGCGCGACTGCCCGCGCAGGACGTCCNGCAATNCGGCAATGCAAACCCACNGACATCATCTTNGGATTGGTCGCTCCCTCAGNATGCAACAACTCCANCGTGTTGNGCGCTGTGTCGTAAAAATCTTTCGGATTCACCATGCCGCCGCGCCAGAACTTGGTGTCATTGACCTCNAGNGAGTANGGAACCACCAGCCACTTCTTCCCATGCACCTGAGTGTAGTACGGCAGGTCGTCAGCGTAGGAGTTGGAGTCGTATAGAAATCCGCCCTCCTCGACCACCAACTCTCGTGTGTTCAGGCTGGGCCCGTATCGAGTGTACCAGCCCAAAGGCCGCTCTCCGGTGGTGCGGGTGATGGACTCGACAGCCTTACGTATAGCTTCACGCTCGGCGTTTCGGTCCATTTTGTAATACTCTTCCCAGCGGTATCCGTGGCCGAACACCTCGTGGCCTCGACGAACGATCTCTGGGCCAACCTGCGGGTTGCGTTCCAAGGCCAGGGCGCAGCAGAAGAAGGTCGCTGGAACCCGATACTGGCCCAGGATGTCCATGATCCGCCAAACGCCCACGCGACTGCCGTACTCGAAGAAGGACTCGTTAGCCAGGTCTCGCTCATCAAGCGCCAGTGGCGACGGGACCTCGCTGTTGGTTTCGCGGTGAGGATCGCCGTCCAATAGGGAATACTCTGAGCCTTCCTCATAGTTCACCACCACCGATACAGCAACTCGCGCACCGTCGGGCCAATCGATCTTCGGAGGATTGGGACCGTATCCGATGAAATCACGTTCGTTCAATTTTCTTGCGCTCCTAACTTGGTCTTGTGGCGGTAATGATTATCAGGTCTTCGGTGCCTTCGTCCTCGCCCATTGAGGGGCTGATGGTCACATTCTCGAATCCTGCGTCCACGAGAAGCTCCCTGTAACCATCATCATCATATGCGTTGATGGTCTGCCCGTAGCGTGAGACCTCGCCTGTGGTTGCGTCGATTATGTAGTGTCGCTGCATCGCCGCGCAGGCGTTCTCGTCCCAAAAACTCTCCTTCAGTGACAAGTGTGGTTTCGCAGAGAATAATCCATAATCCGCCGAGGACCAAACGGCAGTTCCTTGCCCTATCGCTCTCACGGCGTGGAAGGTATGTGGTTCCAAAAGCAACGTGCCTCCTCTTACCAGCGCATGATAAGCCCTGGCCAGCATATCTACGATTTCCTCGTGCCTGAATACGTTGAACTCTCCGAACAGTTGCATCACCAGATGATGGCTCGTGCCATATTCAGCGGTCCGGATATCCTCGTGGAGGTACTGGCTGGACAGATTTCGGGCCGCCGCCCGCTCGCGGGCGTGCCTTATGGACGACGGCGAGAAGTCGATGCCGACACACTGGTGTCCAAGACTCGCAAGCTTGTTAGTGTAAAGTCCAGGCCCGCAGCCAAGATCGAGTATTCTACTCGCCTCCTTGCCAAGCAGGGCGTCATGAATCCAGGCCACGTGCGCCTCGATTCGCTCGGAGCGTCGGCTTGCGGCGTCGTGATCCTGGGTGAGATGCTCCTCGAGCATACGATGGCTGAAATCCGGGTCGTGCCACGGAATTTTTTCGTCCTCTGACCAGGGCGCCGGGCTGTGATTCCGGTGAATGATGTTCAGCAGATCCATGTGTTCTCCTTGAGCCATGCCATTATAATCGTTGCGTCGCAGTTGTCAGCATTCAGCTTTTGGTCAAGTTTAGGAGTGAGTATATTGGAGTATCGAAGTCTGGGCGGTGCCCGGGTCCCGATCATAGGTATGGGGACTTTCCGCAGTTTTGATGTGTCGTCGGAAACAGATATTGAATCAAGGCGCAAGATAATAGTCAATTGCGTCGAGACCGGCGTCACTTTCATCGACTCGTCTCCCATGTACGGACGCTCCGAACAGGTCATCGGTAGGACAGCTATGGGTCAGCAAGCGAATCTCCAATTTGCCACAAAGGTATGGACTCGCGGCAGACGACAGGGTGAGGCTCAGATCGAACAGTCTTTCGAGCTTATGAAAGCCGACCACATCGACGTGTTCCAGATACATAACCTGCTGGACTGGCAAACCCATCTGGAAACGCTGGAACGACTTAAGGACGAGGGTCGTATCAGCGTGATCGGCATCACTCACTACACGACCAGCGCACTTCCTGAGATGATGCGAATCATGCGATCAAGGCGTATTGGCTCTGTGCAGGTCCCTTACAACGTCGGCGATCTGGCGTCCACTGAAGAGATGCTGCCTCTGGCTGAAGAGTTGGGAATCGGAGTCATAGTGATGGAACCGTTGGGTCAGGGTCGATTCCTGCGCCAACTGCGAAGGCAGCCAAGCGTAGAGCCGTTAAAGGAGTTCGGACTCAACACCTGGGCGCAGGCGTTGTTAGCGTGGGTGGTGTCGGACCGGCGGGTGAGTGTCGCGATTCCTGCTACATCACGCCCGGAGCGAATTATCGAAAACGCGCAGGCTGGTGACGCGGGCCACCTGACACAGGACGTCCGAGACTACATCCGAGAGGAGACGATGAGGTGTCTGTGAGCCTAGAACTTGGTCTAGACCTCGTCGTCGTCGAGGTCGTCGTCCTCTTCCTCTTGCTCAAGCCTCTCCCCCATCTCGGTAAGGAAGCGCTCAACGTCAGGGGCGAACTGTGATTGGGTGTCGTCGTCCCGTTGCTCTTCATCGGATTCGCTGGCGTTCGCCAACACCCGATCGTAGTACGCCTCAAGCTGACTGATCAACCCACTAACCTCGGAGTTGTCCGTGACAGCCTTGTTGATGTCGCGATACTGCTGTTCCCCTCTGGAGGTGTCGGCCAGAGACTTCGGCAGGTCGTACATGGCGCACAGGATCTGCATGATCCGTGCGGCGCCCATGTGGTCCTCGTCAAGCTGAACGTACTGAGGCAGGTGGGCCATGAGGCTGGTGGTGTCCACCTCTTTCTCAATCATGCGCTCAGTGACCAGGTTCACGATGCTGGTCGGGCCCTGGTATGTGCTGCGCCTCTGGGAAACGAGGCCTGTAGCCTTCGCCGCCTGTTCGTCCGTGAGAGTGCCTGTGACCATCAATGGGCGGGTGTGAGGCACCGAATCGTACATTCCTCCGATTCGACAGTATTCTGTGACGTCGAAATGAGTCAGCAGTTCGGCAATCGAATCGCAGTAGGTCTCGCCCAATACGTGAGGCTCACGGATGTGCAGGAACAGATAGTCCCTGTCGGTGGTCTCATCATGGGCGTGATGTACGATGCTGTTGGGCGTGGTGAACACGCGCTGGCCGTTGACCATCCGCATACGCGGCCTGTAACGGGTGAAATCGAAAAAGTTGCCGGGGGTCGCGAGCCTGCCCAGTTCCTTGGCCTGCATGTGACGTTCCAACTTGGTCAACGTCAGTGTTCCGACTCTGCCGACATCGATCCACGGGCGGAGCATCGCGATTGCGACGGTGTTCCGCATTTCAGGGGCGTCGTCCTTGACTTCAAATTCTCCTATCTTCATGAGACTATCGTGCCATCTACAACAAGAATGTGCAACCCCTTTTGCCGATGCAGGCAAGATTTCATGTTGACTCGACACCACCACAGATATACGATTCGTCTGGCGGGAAAACTAGTTTGGAATACTCCCGCGCCAATGAGAACAGATAAGCAGATGACACAAGAGGAGATCAGATGCGAAAGCATGCGCTTGATGGCGTAAGGGTTGTGGATTTTTCATGGATAGTGGCAGGNCCGACGGCCACGCGGATGCTGGCCGATTTCGGGGCCGAAGTAATCCGAATCGAGTACGACCAGACCCTCGATTACGTGCGAAACATCCCATCGGTAGGGATGGGAAACAGCCCCAACGTCAGCGGGACATTCAATAACCTCAATCGCAACAAGCTGGGCGTCACTCTGAACGTGATGCACCCGGACGGCATGGAGCTTTTGCGTGAACTGATCTCGGTGTCCGACATCGTGGTCGAGAATTTCAGCTCCGGCGTGTTGTCACGCTGGGGGCTAGACTACGGGGAGCAACGCAAGATTCGACCGGACGTTATCTACCTGAGCCTGTCGGGTTTCGGTCACAGCGGGCCGGACCAGCACTTCACGACTTGGGGCCCTACGGCTCAGGCTCTTTCCGGTCTCACATACATGTCCGGCCTTCCGGGGGAAGACCCCGCAGGTTGGGGTTTTTCCTACATGGATCACACCGCAGGCTACTACGGCGCGATGGCCTGCATGATGGCCCTCCACCACCGGAACAAGACCGGTGAAGGCCAATGGCTGGACCTATCCCAGGTGGAATCCGGCATACCACTGACTGGCACTGCCATTTTGGAAAAGACGGTCAATGGTCGGCAATATCGACAGAAAGGCAACCCTCCCGGCAATCGGTCTCCCAACCCTGCGGTGGCGCCCCACAACACCTATCGATGCAAGGGAGACGATCGATGGTGTGTCATCTCCATATTCGACGACCAACAGTGGGCCGCGTTCGTCGATGCGTTAGGNACGCCCNATTGGGCCACCGCGACNAGGTTCGCAACCAATGAAAGNCGCGTCCAGCATCAGGACGATCTGGANANNCTCATCGAAACATGGACAACCGAGCGCACGCCTCACGANGCTATGCANACGCTGCAGGCGGCAGGAATTGCGGCAGGCGCGGTCCAGACTCCGAAGGAGAAAGTTGACGANGACCCGCAGCTTCGACACCGAGACTTCATACGCGAGACCGAACACGCCGAAATGGGCAACACGCGGTTCGAAGGACAACCTNTGANCCTNTCCAAGTCCCCNTGGGAACTCCGNCNCCCGTCGCCTCTNTTAGGNGAACACGCAGACTACGTNTATCANCAGCTTCTGGGAACNCCNGACGAGGAGATAGCGCGGATGGCTGAGGAAGCGGTTTTCTGATNTTGGCACGGTCGANGATCGGCNCGCTCGCAAGAATCTTACGAGGTANATCACCGTGGTAAAAGTCAANTATCAGGGCAGAGATGTCGAAGGAATCGACGTNTCATTCAAGGTGGACCGNGAAGANTGGAATGACTATCAACTGGCCGACGGCACNGANCTTCGCATNCGNCTCATCGTGACCGACATCGTCATGATTCCCGNAGAATGGGATANCGNCGGNAACCCGGTGTACGTNGCCAAGTCCCAGAATATCATGGTGGCGAAATGCCCCGACCACCTCAANCGGCCCACNGCTTGAATATTTTGNATTCATCGGCGCTATNAACCCAGGCNCTTTGTTAATCAGATCATCAACGCTNAACCATCAGAGGAATCAAGAATGAACGACGATCAACGCGCCCTGTCAGATATCACCNTNCTGGACCTTTGCGANGAGAAGGGCCAGTTGATGGGCAAGCTGATGGGCGATATGGGAGCGCGGGTAATAAAGATCGAACCGCCATCAGGAGCCAGAGCGCGAAGCNTCGGCCCCTTTNTTAATGACGAAGATGACCCTGAGTATAGCCTGTACTTCTGGGCGAACAACACCTCNAAGGAGAGCATCACACTGAACCTGGAGTCTGAAGGCGGTCAGAGCATTTTCANGCNACTGGCGTCCAAAGCGAACGTTGTGCTGGAGAGCTTCGATCCTGGNTACCTTTCATCNNTGNGGCTGGACTACGCNAGCCTCAGCGCCGACAATCCTGNACTCATCNTGACGTCGCTAACCGGGTTCGGGCAGGACGGCCCNTATCGAGACTACAAGACCTCNGACATCGTGGCTCTGGCGATGGGCGGCGTNATGCACAGTTGTGGCTANGACGACGTGCCTGNCTCGCCCCCTATCCGCCCCAGTGGAGGCCACGGATACATGATCGGCGCTCACTATGCGCTGATGGGNACTCTGATGGCCNTGAACTGGCGCGACATGACCGGCGAAGGNCANTACGTCGATGCCTCNATCCACGAAGCATGTTCATGCACAACCGAAGCCGCCATGCCCCAGTATATGTACAACGGNGANGTGGTCCATCGTCAGACGGGCAGGCATCACGGAGTCGNTTCNACTCCNAAAACGCTGTGCGCCACCAGCGACGGTAAATTCGTCAACGTGTTCGCGGTGTTCACCAGCCTTCACGCCTGGCGCACTCTCGTTACCTGGATGGATTCNGAAGACATGGCTGAGGACNTGACNGACGAGAAATACCTGGACATGGCCGCCATGCGGACCCGCAGCGGNCCNGAAGTGTCTCACGCCTACGACGTTCTGCGCCGGTTCATTGCGTCTCACCCCGCGGATTANATCTACCGAGGCTCCCAGGAGCGCAAGTTNCCGTGGGGAGTCGTTCGCTCGCCCGACGAAACGCTGGACGACCCTCATCTCTGGGAACGCGGGTTTTTCGAGGANGTCGAGCATCCCGAGATGGGTCAGAGCTTCATATATCCGGGTCGGCCTTATGTGTTCAGCAAGACACCATGGCAGACCCGGCGCGCCCCACTATTAGGCGAGCACAACAAGAAGGTTTACAGTCAGGACTTGGGCATCAGCGCCACTGAGTTGGAAGGCCTTGTGTCATCCGGCGTCATATAAGCCTGAACGAGCAACTTCATGCACAATACTACCGACCAAACGGACGCTGAAGGAGCAGGTCATCTCGTAGACTGGTATCAGCGTGTTCCAAAAGTCGAACTGCACTTCCACTTGGAGGGTTCAATCCCTCTGGACGCGCTCTGGGAACTTATCCGAAAATACGGGGGCGACCCAGATGTCCCCGATATGGAGTCCTTGAACGACCGATTCCGTTTCAGAGATTTTTCACATTTTCTAGAAACCTGGACCTGGAAGAACGGCTTTTTGCGAGAGTACGACGACTTTGCGTTCTTCTCCGAAGCGGTGGCCCGCAGTCTGGAAGGCCAGAACATTCAATACGTCGAGGCGTTCTTGTCCACATCACGGTTCCTGTCGGTAGGGCTGGAGACAGGCCGACTTATCGAAGCGGTGCGTCAAGGCCTGAGCCGCGTGTCCGACGTAGAGGTTGCGCTAGTGCCTGACCTCGTGCGGGACCTTGGGGCCGAAAACGCCGCCACCGTGCTGTCCGAGCTGTCCGAGGTTCAATCGCTGGGCGTCGTCGGCATCGGAATCGGCGGCTCGGAACATCTGTACCCGCCGGAGATATTTCGAGAGGTGTATTCGACCGCAAGAGAGATGGGATTCCACACGACCGCCCACGCGGGAGAGGCGGCTGGCGCAGACAGCATCTGGGGAGCCATACGCACGCTGGAAGTCGAGCGCATCGGCCACGGAACCCGCGCCTTAGAGGACGAATCCTTGCTCGAATATCTGTCCGAAAGCCGCCTTCCCATCGAGATGTGCCCTCTCTCCAACGTCGCCACCCGCGTCGTTGAATCCATAGAACAACATCCCGTTCGAGCCTATTTTGACCGAGGGCTGATGGTCACGATAAACACCGACGATCCGGTGATGTTCGGCAACTCGATGGTGCAAGAGTTCCAGGCTTTGGAAACCAACTTCGGCTTCACTTCCGACGAGATTCGTGTTCTCATTCTCAACGGCATCGAAGCCTCGTTCCTGCCACCGGAACGCAAGCTGGCGATGGCAAACTCTTTCACTTCGGACCCTGCGTGGAGTGAAAAAACTCAACTCTGAAAGGAAATTAGTTACGGCGAGGCGACATTTTTTCATTTAGGCATCCCAGCCAATCTGATACAGTCAGACACAGGAGGAGTCAGCCGGTGCAGATAAAAGACCTCAAAACCTACGTTGTGGCCAATCCGCCTCCCCATCATGGGGGGCCGTATTTCGTGTTTCTTAAGCTGACGACCGACACCGGAATCGAGGGTTTTGGAGAGGTCTACGGAGTGCCTTTCGGCCCTCACAGAGTTACAGAGCTTATCCATGACACCTTTGAACAGTGCGTCTACGAGCATAACCCCTTCCAGATTGAGCGCATGTGGAGAATCATCTACTCCAGGGGATACGCCCAGCACCCGGACCTGACGACCCAGGGAGTGCTGAGCGGCATCGAGATCGCCTGCTGGGACATCATCGGCAAGGCCCTGGATCAGCCAATCTACAATCTGCTGGGAGGGCAGGTTCACGAGAAACTGCGCTCCTACACATACCTTTACCCGCCCCCTGTTGATGAGAACGACCCGGATACGATAGCCGTCGGCAACATATTCGGAGACCCGGAACGCGCGCCCAAACGCGCAGCCCAGTACGTTGAGATGGGATTCACCGGTGTCAAATACGACCCCGTGATGCCGATGTCTGCCTTCGACCCTCGCCAGCTATCGCTGGAGGCATTGTCTAACGCCGAGCTTGTCACCAAGAACATGCGCGAGGCCGTCGGGGACAAATGCGACCTGCTGATCGGCACGCACGGGCAGATGACCACATCCAGTGCCATCCGACTGGCGCGACGCCTTGAGCAGTACGACCCCCTA
>PAIW01000047.1 GCA_002710885.1 Chloroflexota bacterium
GGCAACTATCTGGTGGTGTTGAGCTATACCTCGGTCGTATGGGAGCGTGTCAATCAGAATAGAATGGAGGGTCTTGTGCGATTCAGAGGGCACACCCAAGTTGATGAGCTATACGCCTTTGCTGAGGTTGGTGAGGAATTCCTGGTTGGTCTTGGACTTGCGGAGACGCTCCAGGAGTTTCTCTGCGCCCTCTCCGTGGAGTTTCTGGTCGCCGGAGATCATATTCACCATGCGGCGCAGGAGCCAGACCTGTCGCAGGGTGGCCTCGTCCATAAGCAACTCTTCACGGCGCGTTCCGCTGCGCTCGATGTCGATGGCTGGGTAGATGCGACGCTCCGACAGCCGTCGGTCCAGGTGGACCTCCATATTGCCGGTTCCCTTGAACTCCTCGTAGATCAGGTCGTCCATGCGGCTGCCGGTCTCGACGAGGCAGGCGGCCAGGATCGTAAGGCTCCCGCCCTCCTCGGTGTTGCGAGCAGCTCCGAAGAATTTCTTGGGAGGATACAGGGCCACAGGGTCCATGCCGCCAGATAGAGTTCGTCCACTGGAAGGGACAGCAAGGTTGTAGGCCCTTGTGAGACGAGTAATACTGTCCAGCAACACCACAACGTCCCGTCCGGCCTCCACAAGCCGTTTAGCCCGCTCNAGGACCGCCTCAGCNACCCTGCAATGGTCNTCAACNGGTTCGTCGAAGGTAGAGCTATACACTTCGCCTTTTACGGTTCGTCGCATGTCCGTGACTTCTTCAGGTCTTTCGCCGATGAGGGCAACCATGATGTGGATGTCTGGTGCGTTGGCCGCGATGCCGTGNGCCATTTGTTTCAGAAGAGTNGTCTTTCCTGCTTTGGGCGGGGAGACGATGAGGCCGCGCTGGCCGCGACCGATGGGCGCGAGAAGGTCGATTAGTCGAGATGAAAGCTCTGTGGAGGTNGTTTCTAGTTTGATGCGCTCGTTCGGGAAGATTGGGGTGAGTTGCTCGAACTTGGGTCTGTTGCGNGTTGCGTCAGGCTCCANTTCGTTGACCATCTCGACCTTGACCAGTCCNAAGTATCGCTCGCCGTCTTTGGGAGGGCGTATCTGGCCGGTGACNAAGTCGCCGGTGCGTAACCCGAAGCGCCTGATTTGAGACTGGGAGACGTACACGTCTCCGGCCCCGGCGNTGGCGTTGTNNGGCCGTAGGAATCCGTAACCGTCGTTGACGATGGACAGGACGCCGCCGGCTTGNATCGGGCCTTCTTTTTCGGCGTAGGCCTTCAGCACGCGGCTGACNAGCTCNTGCCTCTTTTGGGGAGTGCCGTTNTTAATCGCTCCAAGGTCGGAAGCAATCTTGACAAGCTCATCGGTTGATTTGGTTAGAATTTCTGTCAGGTTCATTGCAAGCTCCGGGCTTTGTNGGTGTTCAGGTTTGTTGATTCCTGAAAATAATTTCCCATCTNGAAACCCAAAGGTCTNCAGCGGGGTTGTTANNTCATGGATNGTGGCTGGTTGNGGAAGGGACGGATGTCGNNNTCACGCTGAATCAANNTGGTTTTCCGATATNTTGNGCGCCTANCCTACAANGTCATACCGCGTTTTNNACTTCGCGTGATGGGTTTGTTGTCACAGGCACAGATGGACAGGTTNCNCCTGACCAACTNGGAATGCANCGNTANATTGTGCAATATCGGTGTCCGAAACGACTTCTGCGCTTATNATGCGGAANCTGGTAATGNGAGGCAANGCAAAGGTGATAANAGAGGNAGNATNNNNANNAAAGCATACCACAGCCNNTGGGATTAGTCTACATAGCNGNTCGTGTTCAAGCTTTAGTGTTTNCGTGAGTTGTCGGAACTGGGTGTTCGANGATGTGATCCTCGTAAGATNTGCCCGTGTNGATAGATGTNGATACCANNGCNGCATAACCCTAGTTTCCTGCAGAATCGGCGCCAACGAGCGGNANGTGGTGNTGNCCGCCCTCCCGAANGATGTTTTTGGCAACGCCNATGAACTCCCTGAATAGTGGATGNGGCCTGTTAGGGCGGGACAAAAACTCTGGATGGAACTGAGTNCCAACCATGAATGGGTGGTNTGCAAATTCCATGATCTCGATNAGTTTGCCATTGGGAGACAAACCGGAGGGCCATAGCCCGACCNNTTCAAATTCCTCTCGGAAGGTGTTATTAAATTCCCAGCGATGGCGGTGCCGCTCCTGCACGACATCCTGGCCGTATGCTTTGGACGACCATGTATCGTTGACCAACTGGCAGGGGTACAGACCCAATCTCATACTGCCGCCCATCTCAGCGACATCTTTCTGAGATTCCATNAAGTCTATCACGGGGTAGGGCGTGTTAGGGTTCATTTCAGTGGAGTTGGCCCCGTCTTTTCCCATCAGGTTTCGGGCGATGTCTACAACCATTGCCTGAAGGCCCANGCANAAACCNAGATAAGGCACATCNTGGTCGCGGGCGTACNGCACAGCTTCGATCATNCCCTCNAAACCNCGAGGCCCGAAGCCNCCCGGCACAACGATGCCAGAGACGGAGTTNAGAAATNCGTCGGCGCCAACCTCTTCGATCTCCTCGGCGCCGACCCACCGGACCTCGATGTCCNTGTCGAAGTGCAATCCGGCATGCAGCAGGGCTTCTTTAACCGAGATGTAGGAATCCTGAAGGTCAACGTATTTGCCCACCACGGCGACGGGCAGGGACTCTTTGGGCTTGCGTATAGCCGTCACCAGTTTTCTCCAGTCGACCAGGTCTTGCNGTTGGAACTGGATGTCCAGCGTGTCCTTGATGAGGTCGCCCAATCCTTCTTCCTGAAGGATCAACGGGACTTCATANACGCTGGACACTGTGGGCAGGGTGATAACTGCCTCGACCGGCACGTCGCAGTGGACNGAAATTTTGGTCTTGATGTCCTCGTCCACCTNGTANTCGCTTCGACAGATGATGACGTCGGGGAGGATTCCGATGCTCCGAAGCTCGCGGACGCTNTGCTGGGTNGGTTTGGTCTTGAGTTCTTTCGTGGCTGATATATAGGGCAGATACGTGACGTGGATGTAGAANACGTTGTCCTTGCCGATNTCNCGCCGCATCTGNCGGATGGCTTCGAGGAACGGCANGCCCTCGATGTCGCCGACAGTGCCACCAACCTCCACCACAATGACGTCGGCTCCACTGGCTTCTGCNAGTCGCATCATTCGCGCTTTTATAGCGTCTGTGACATGGGGGATCGCTTGAATGGTTCCGCCGAGGAACTCGCCCTTGCGTTCGCGGGCGATGACGTCGCTGTATATCTGGCCGGCCGTGACGTTGGATAGCTGGGACAGGTCGATGTCCACGAATCGCTCGTAGTGACCCAAGTCCAGGTCTGTTTCGCTGCCATCCTCGGTGACGTACACCTCCCCATGCTGGTAAGGTGACATGGTTCCGGGGTCAACGTTAAGGTACGGGTCCAGCTTGAGCAGAGAGACAGACACCCCTCGGCTCTTGAGAATCCGGCCAATCGAGGCAACGCTAACGCCCTTGCCCACGGAACTGACAACGCCGCCGGTAACAAATATCATCTTGGTCATGGCAAAGTTACTCCTTAGGTTTACGGTGGACGGTCAGCGAATCGCGCGGGCCGGATGCAGNTCACTTTCGGATAGAGGCGCCAATGAAGACGCACGCCATGAAACCAGAATGCCGGCCATAGGAAATACTCGGATGTTGAGTGGGACAGTTCGAGAGGGGTTTTGGGGGTTGAGGTTTCGGTAGGGCAGAGCCACTACCGGGGCACCTCTTTGAGGGCTTNCGCGAGAATTTGCGTCACNGCCTTTGAGCGCTTCCTCTCTTGTTTGGAAAAGTATATCTATCCAGTCTCGAATGTGTCAACAAACATTTCGTTCAATTTAGCCCAAAGGTTTAAGGTTGAGGAGTGGAACACTTGGCAGTATCTGTTATACCTGCTTATCGGGTGGTGAGTCACTTCGCCAAGCAGTCCGAGAATCTGCCCGCGATGGACGCGGTGGACGCCATCGAAGATCGGATGCGTGATTATGTTCGCAACTTGTTGTCTACGCTCCACCCGTCTTTCGTTGAGATGGGCCAGCGAACTGCCGTCACTCAGTTGGGAGACCCAAGTGTCCCTGTTCTGCTTGCGGCCCTAGATGATTTGGANNCCGGNGNAGCGCGGNAAATAGCAGACAGGGCGTTGGACAAAGCGGNCAAAGCCCTGTCGCGNCCAGACCTGAACTCCCGAATTTTCCTGTTTCCGGGTGATGGAGAGAGCAGCGTGCTATTGAACCAGATGAANGGGGTTCTCGGGTTCAGCCTTGGCGCGCAGGCCACGTTGGTATTCGTGTGGCCTGTGGAAAATTGGCAGAACTGGTTGTCCTACACGGTGATCCACGAGTACGCTCATCTGGTCCGCAATCTGTTGTTTCCAAGAGGAATTGCCGGAGGCAAGTTGGTGTACATGAAGACGCAGGAGCCGGAGACGCTAGTCGACGCCATGCTCGCGGAAGGAGTTGCCGACGCCTTCGCTCTTAGCGTTATGTCAGAGGTCAACCCGCCCTGGACGGACGCGCTTGATGATGAGGAAACCGAGCGAATATGGCCCAGGATACGCCGTCGCCTGGGAGTCTCGGACCCGACGGAAATCCGGCGGATACTGTTCGGCGATAACGACCGCGTGCCTCAGTGGGCTGGCTACACTCTAGGATACCGAATGGTGATGTCCTACCTGGAGAGACAACCCGATTCCACACTTGCCCAAGCGGCGCTTTTGCCAGGAAGCGCGATACTCGCTGGGTCGCGTTACGCCGACTCTTGACCCTCGGCCTCACATCCCGTACATTCCGACTCGGCTCGTTCAGCCAATTATCTTGAATGCAGGCTCACCGGAGGTAGCTCGACCGATGCGTTATTATGCCCTGATATCCAACGACGGAGACAACCGACTTACAGCCGAACCCGAGGACGGACTTCTTCTTGACCTGACGTCGATAGACCCAGATTTGACTGATCTCGAAGACTTGGCCATCGCGGCGTCCCTCTCCGGCACCAATATTGACGAGATCGCCTCGCGGATTCTCAGCGACGGTGAAGCTGACAGGTTCGACCTGGGCGAGTTGATGGATATGTCTCGCGGAGGCGAATCGTNCTATCGGCTNGACCGACCGTTCGAGCCACCGGAGGTTTGGGCTGCCGGCGTGACTTATAAGTCCAGNGAGTTGGAGCGCATTCGGGAGAGCGACACGCCGGACGTATATTCAAACGTATATTCGGCAGAGCGCCCAGAGTTGTTCTTCAAAGCAACGCCAGACCGATGCGTCGGGCCCTTTGAGTCGGTGGGCATCCGAGGAGACTCGGACTGGAACGTGCCGGAACCGGAACTCGCCTTCGTCTTGTATAAAGACGAAATCATTGGCTACACCATTGGCAATGACATGAGCAGTCGGACAATTGAGGGTCAAAATCCTTTGTATCTTCCGCAGGCGAAAGTATTCGACCGGTGCTGCGCTATCGGGCCGTGCTTCGTGTCCGCCGAGTCTTTGGGCGATGTCACCGACCTCTCAATCGCTTGCACAATAACTCGCAACGGAGAGGATGTCTGGCACGACGAAACCTCCACGTCGGAAATGGCGCGGTCGTGCGAGGAGTTAGCCGACTGGCTCCAGCGTTACAATTACGTTCCCAACATGACGGCTGTTTTGACCGGCACAGCGATAGTGCCCCCTCCTGAATTTACACTCCAGGAGGAGGACATCGTCACGATGTCCATATCGGGCATAGGCACTCTGGAGAACGACGTGGTGGTCGTCTAGACACTAATCTCCAACCGAACGCCGCCGTACGANCCTCCGACGCACGCGGCCTTGAGAACGTCAGCAGGAGGATAACGGACAGTGCTGCCAGGCCCACACTGACATGTTGGGAACAGGCCTGTCATGATCACCTTGTAGGTGTTGTTTCTGATTACGCTGTCTAACATGTCAGCGGTAGTGCTCGCAATGTTGGTCNNCATTCCGAANGCGCCTGAGGCGACTTTGACCANAATTGTTGCTGTCGAGCAGGCTCCAGCAGCCAGCGTGCTGCACGTGCACGGAATATCCGTAGTCCCGGCGCACGAACCTTCGATTGCCTCAGCAGAAACCAGAGTCGTTCCAGGCGGGAGCTTGACCTTAATCTGAACGTTAGTCGTGGCGGNGGATGTGCTGCTGTTGGTGATTGTGANGACGTATGTCAGGTTNNTGCCGGCGGAGCCGGTTTTNNNTATTTCGAGGTCGGCAGACGGAATGCTCCGGCTGAACACTGCTGCTATATTTTCGAAACTTGCGACGTAGACATGTTTTCCGTCAGAGGTGACCGTCACCGAAGTGGCTCCGTTAAGTCCGTCGACTCCTCCATCACCAACCTCGTGGGCGTCCACGAATATCAATTCGTCGTGGCCATCTGCTGATGCTGCTTCAGTCCAGATAAGGCTGGTCAGCGTGGCGCAAATAGCGGGTATTACGATAGTGGATAGAATATATTCGCTTCCCGGAATTCACTGATGGAATTACAACCTTAGGCATGGCTGAGCCCACCGTCGAGATACAAAGTCTCGCCGGTCATGTATGCTGAGGCGTCGGAGATCAGATATAGGGCCAGCAGGCCGACCTCTCGGAGTTCTCCGACTCGGCCTAGGGGGATGGAGGTTTTGGCACGCTCTCGGGAGGCAGCGACTTGGGCAGGGTCGCCGGTTTCGGGGTCTGGGAACTGGCCGGGCGCGACGCAGTTGACAGTCACTCCGTAGGGTGCCCATTCAAGGGCTAGCGTTTGCGTCAGTCGGGCCACTCCCGCCTTTGCGGTGGAGTAGGCAAGCATGTCGGGACTGCCTTTGCGGGCCGCGAAGCCACTGATGTTCACAACCCGGCCTGCNCCCCTTTCGAGGAAGTGAGGGCCGANGGTCCGGCATCCCAAGAAGGCTTCGGTCAGGTTGATGTCGATGACGAATCGCCACTCGTCGTCGGTCAAGGGAGTTGACGAAACGCCTCCGGGCAGAGGAACGATGGGTTTTCGTATGGCGTCACCCAGGTTGTTGACCAGGGCATCGACGTGGCCCCACTTCTCCATCGCGTAGTCGTAGGTGCGCTGCCAATCTTCAGATTTTGTGGCGTCGGCAGTCAGCATTTCGATGGGGTGTCCGGCGGCGGCCATCGACTCGGACAGAGGGACCAGATACTGGTTCGTCAGCGACGTGACCATCACCTTGGCCCCTGATTCAGCAAGCACTCTGGCGATGCCTTTCCCAATGCCTCTTGCGGCCCCTGTGATGATGACAGTTTTTCCTTCTACGCTGTATTCGCTGGGTAGCATGGTTTGTCTCCGAGGTATCAGGTTTTCAGGTGGTCGGGTGTCAGGACGAGGAATTCTAATGGCCGACTGTTACTCNGCAGNNGGCAAGTGTGAAAGAGCCTGATTGACGAAATNTATGCCGACAGCCGCGGCCCACGATTCCAANAGCGCGGTGGTTGCTTTGCCTGGGATGCCNTNNCCTACGGNCAGGCCGTTCAGGGTCGCAACTGGCAGGATGCAGTATCGTGTGCTGGAGACNAACGCTTCGTCGGCGGNGTAGATGTCTCGTTGGGTGTAGGTTCCTTCGTCCACCGGNAAGTTCAGCGANTCCGCAAGTTCCANCACGGTCTGCATACTGACGCCAGGGAGGACGTTTCGGCGGTCGGGCAGTTTGATGCGCCCGTNTTTGACGAACATGAAATTCGCGCCTTCACACTCGCTGACTCCGCCGTTGGGACTCGCCATGAGCAGGAANACCTGCTGGGAACCGTCTTTGCTGTCTCCCGGCTCCTNGCCNGGAGGGATGCCATAAGTNTTNGGNGTGACNATTCGAACGCCNTCAATGTAGCNTNTNGCAAATCTTGNGAAATCCAGCGGTTGGCAATAGACGACAACGTTGATGGTCCCAGTATCGTCAGGGGACTGTCGTTGCGATTGGTTAACGANCTGAGTCACGATGTACTCGTGGCCGTCTGGGAGCAGGGACAGGTTGGCCTCTATGACTCCGAGGGTGATACGTTCTAGCTCCTCTATGGAGATTTGAGGGTCGATCGAAGATGCCTCAAGGCCTCGGTATAGCCGNTCAAGGTGCGACCTCAGNTTGAAAACTTTGCCNCCGAAAGTCCGNTCNGNGTCGTAGAACCCGCCGATNGACGCAGCGTTGATNCGCTGCAACAGCGGCGAGGCCTGAGAGTGGGGCATGATGCGCCCGTTGAGGTATGTCAGAAGCTCGATGGACTCANCCANCTAGTGTTACCTTCCCGCAAANTAGNTGTCAGCAATCAGCNTNCAGAATTTGCCATTCTGAGGCCTCAGTNNAAGAATCTGTTNGTTAANCAGACAACTGTTGNTCTGCACGCGATCANATGCNTCGACTNNNNCTCNGCATGACAGTTNGGTTNTTTATCGTCGTTGCAAGAGGCGNTTTTTTATCTTGGTGAAAGTGGTCACCGCATGGATGAGCGGCGTCATNTTACGCCCGTGTATCGTACCCTGAGCGAGNGCNGTTTTGAAACCCTCAGGCGTGCCGTCGAACACGGGCATGTCAACGTATGTGCGGCCAAGCTCGATTGTTGTGTGGGCATCGCTGACGCCGGANGTCAGCANGCCATGCTTCTCGGCGAACTCGTAGGCCTTGCGGTTGTCGGCGTCCANGTTGTTTCGAGAGTTGAACACCTCAACGATGTCGGCAAAGGGCAGGACTTCCTCCAGACCAGGGCGAGTGATGACCTCGCGTCTGAACCGGTCGAAGGGNTGAGGCANGGAGACCAGGCCGCCCTGATCCTTGATACGTTTCGCGGTCTCCAGCGGAGTCAGGCCNCTGGGGATCGTTTCCTCCAGAAACAGGCCTGTCACCTCGCCNTCGGAAGTGCCCACTTCCTCGCCGATTATTACTCTGAAATCNGCTAACTCTCGGACCTCGAATGCGCCCTCGGTCGTGTTGTGGTCNGTGACCGCTATGCAGGTCAGGCCCACCTTTTTGNATCGGCGGACCAGTTGCTCCGGNGCCATCTCCGAATCTGGAGAGAANTGGGTGTGCATGTGGAAGTCGGCTTTGAGCATCACTCTTCGTCGTCATCCCAAACATCTGATGGGTCGACGATTGATTCGGACTGGAACGTCATTTGCTGACCGTACTCNGCTTTGATGCGAGTGATCTTCAACTCGGCTGAACCCAGCATGTCGTTGCANCGCGCCGCCAGCCTGACGCCGCGCTCGTATCTTTGAGTGGCGTCGGCTAGATTCAACCCTCCGGTTTCCAGTTCTGCCACGGTCTCCTCAAACAGCTTGAGCGCTTGTTCGAAGCTGAGGTTTTCCAGTTCTGAGTCGGTCAGAGGTTGGGTTCCGTTATCGCAGTCTGCCATAAATGTATCCCGAGATGAATTTGAGCTTAAAAGCCGCTTTTACGGTCGATGGTCATCGTGGAGCCGAAAGGGCGGGTAGGTGTCTGTTACCAGGATGAATGCGTAGCTCGCCACTCTGTTTCCCCATCGCATGACGCCGACATTGAAATCGAATAAGTTGCGCGGATAGCGTCTGGTGAACAGGATTGCGAACCAAGCGAGGATCGTAACGACGATCATCGCCAACCAAAGGAAGAAAAGCGCAATGTAATGAGGAAAGGCGAATAGCCACTTGAACAGAGGCATGACCCTGTTCAAGTCCCATTCGGTGTCCGGGTAGGCGATGTCCAGATGCACCGATTGCTCCTCGTCGGTCGAGGGGTACGCGTCGGTCAATAGGAACATGTAGGCGACGACTCGATTGGTGAACTGCATCAAGGCCAGGTTCCATTCGAACCACCATCGAGGATACTTGTTCTGGAATAGGAGCATAAGAACGATGGGTACGAACAGGACGCCTCCGACTTGAGCGCTTGCGAGAGACACCTTTTCGAGACCAAATGCGTATGTGGTCCCGGACATAAAGGCCAGCACTACCCAGATTGGCAATACGTAAAAAACTCGCAACAGTGTCGATTTTCTGTCCAGCGGCCTGTCGGGATAGTCAACGCTGAACTGGACAGGGTACATGCTAATTGTGTAATAAGCGGCCATTCCGATCCCTCTAGAGTTGGTTGGAGGATCAGTCTATCACAGAGGCGTCGAAGCTCCCGCGGGAGACTCCCACTCTGACAACGTCACCTGGCGCGACGTCGTTGGCGTCGGTGACCGCTGCGCCTGAGTCTCGACGTTCGACAATTGCATATCCTCGGCGGAGTGTGTCCGCTGGATTCAGGGATTCCAGCCGCAATCTGGTTCCTTCGACACGCTCGTGGATGATATTCAGATGGCTGACGAGATGGGCTTCTGCGGTCCGCAGCATGTCGTCCAGTCGCATTCGGTGTGTGTCAAAATCGGGCACGGCCCGGTCCAGGTCAGTTTTCAACTGGTTCAGTGTCTTGGCAGACCTGGAAATCTGGTCTGTGAAGAACATACCCAACGCCTGATAGCCGGATGCCAATCGAATCGCAAGCTCGGCCCGGTCCGGGACCGCAAGCTCGGCGGCGGCGGATGGAGTGGACGCTCGGAGGTCTGCCACGAGGTCGCATATTGTGTGATCGGTTTCATGTCCCACTGCGCTGATTACCGGGGCCTGGCTGGAGAATACCGCTCTCGCTACCGTCTCCTCATTGAAGGGCCAGAGGTCTTCCAGCGACCCGCCGCCTCTCCCAACGATCACTGTGTCGATGTCCGGTTCCGAGTTCATCGCCCTGAANGCTTCAACTATTCCTGCGGCGGCATGGTCTCCCTGCACGAGGGTTGGGGCAAGGACAAGCTCNATCAAAGGATAGCGGCGCGCGGTGACCGTTTGGATGTCGTGCCATACTGCTCCGGTCTCGGATGTGATGACGCCAACGCGGCGGGGATACTCAGGTATTGGTCGCTTTCGAGACGGTTCGAACAGGCCTTCCTGCTCTAGTTTCAGCATGAGCTGTTNGAGTTGGAGTTGAAGCTCGCCGACGCCTTCTGGCTGGGCGATGTCAACGACCATCTGGAGGTCGCCACGCGATTCGTAGATGGACATGCGTCCGTGGGCGATTATCGCGGCGCCGTCCCTGATGTGTTCCAGCCCTCGGGAGTTTCGGAACATCACGCAACGCAACGAGCTNTTGCCGTCCCGCAACGTGAAGTACGCGTGGCCNGCTGCTGAGATTNTCGCCTGTGGAATCTCGCCTTCGATCCAGATGTCCTGNAGGACGTCATCATAGGCAAGCAACTCGTTCATATACGAGACGACCTGGGAAACGCCGTAAACTGCCATGTCAGTGCCTGGCATGCTAGACGCGGGAGAGGTACTCGCCCGAACGGGTGTCAACCTTTATCTTCTCACCTTNGTTTACGAACAATGGGACTTGCAACTGATGGCCGGTTTCCAGCTTGGCGAGTTTGGTGGCGCCTGTGGCAGTGTCGCCTTTGAGTCCAGGGGGCGAGTCTGTGACTTCCAATTCGACCGTGATTGGCAATTCTATGGCGATGGGATTGTCTTCGTAGAACACCATCTCGACGGTCAGCTGCTCAATCAGGAACGGCAGAGCGTCGGGCATTGAATCTTTGGAAAGCGGAAACTGATCGTAGGTCTCNTCATCCATAAAGTAGTACAGATCGTCCTGTTCGTAGATGAATTGGGCGTTGCGCCTCTCNACAGCCGCTGGAGTGAGTTTGACGTCGTAGCCGTTGAAGGTTTTGTCCACTACGCGCCCCGAACGTATGGCGCGAAATCGAACCCGCATAACCGGCGCGCGTTGTTGCATCTTCCTGCTCTCGTACTCGACGACGATGTGAGGCTCGCCATCCAGGTCGATAGCCATGCCTTTTCTGAGATCTCCGTATCCTATGGACATTCCGCTTCTCCAAAACCCGGTCATTCTGAGACCGCAGTCGAAGAATCTGGTCTGCCGAGCGCTCATGAGAATACACGACCAGATACTTGACGTCACTCAGTATGACAACGGGGATTTATTCCTATGCTATTAGCTCTTTCTCAGCAGGAACTGACGATTATTTCCGCGATTGGGATAGAACTTTAACCCGCCCGTTCTCCAGGGACACGATGTCCTCGATTCGCACGCCGCCCCACCCGGGTATATANATGCCTGGTTCGATGGTGAACACCATCCCGTTCTCCAGCACATCCCCAGATTTTGGCACGATTCTGGGCCGTTCATGGACTGCAAGGCCGACGCCGTGTCCCAGNCCGTGGCCGAAGTACTCACCGAAGCCTGCANNCGCGATAAAGTCCCGCGCCACCGNATCCACNTCTGCTCCGGTCATGCCCGGACGGACGGCCTCTTCCGCAGCGGCCTGTGCTCCCAGCACGGTGTCATAGATTTCCCTGAACCGGTCGTCTGACGGGCCGACGCAGAATGTCCGGGTCAGATCGCTGCGGTATCCTTCGTAGGTGGCACCCATATCTATGACGACTGGGTCGCCCATCTGTATCACGGTATCATCGGCCCTATGATGTGGCAACGCCCCGTTTGGGCCGGCGCCAACTATGATGTCGAAGGCGATGCTCTCGGCCCCTAACTCTCGCATGGCCTTCTCGATGTCCCAGGCGACCCTCTTTTCGATCATGCCAGGCTCGATGGCCGGCGCTACGTTTCCCAACGCCAGATCGGCGATGGCGATGGCTCGTTCCAGCAATTCTCGTTCGGTGTCATCTTTTATTGCCCGCATGGTCTCGACGATACCTGTCGTAGGGACCAGTTCCAGTAATTTGTCGGATTCACTCTTCGCGAGGTCGTCAATGAACCCGGCATGAGACGCGACTGTGAGATCATCGCTCTCGTAACCTATTCTGGTTAGGTTCATTTCAGAGGCTAAATCTGCCAGCCAGGGAGAGCCATATGCAGTGCGATGAATCCGGTAGTCGGGCGCTTGTTGGCCGCCCTGTTCAACATACCGGAAATCGGTTACAAGCACGGCGTCAAAGGCCGAGATTAGCAAGTAGCCCGCAGAGCCTGTGAAACCTGAGAGGTAACGTCGGTTTTCTGGCATAGAAATAAACATGCCATCAATATCATGGTCTGAGAACTGGTGCCGCAGATTTTCGATTCGGGATGAAATGCTCATGCGACGCGAGATTCCTTGATCTGCTCAACCAGAAATTCCAATGCGTACAGGTAGCCTTTGTATCCCAGTCCCGCAATCTGGCCCACCGCAAGCTCGGCGAACACAGAGTGGTGGCGGAACGCCTCGCGGGCGTGGATNTTGGACAGGTGGACCTCGATGAATGGCANTCTGGAGTCTGCCANCGCGTCCCTGAGNGAGATTCCGTAGTGGGTCANCGCCCCTGCGTTGATTACGATNCCATCGGCGTCCTGAGCCTCTGTCTGGANGCAGTCCACGATTGCGCCCTCGTGATTGGACTGAAAGAACTCGACCAGCATGTCCAGGTCTTGCGCCTTCTTCTGGATGAGGTCTTCGATGTCGGTGAGAGTCTTGACGCCGTAGTATCCAGGCTCGCGCTTGCCGAGGTTGTTCAGGTTCGGGCCGTTAATAACCAGTATTTTCATATTCTTTTCCCAGACAGCGCCATTTTGTTAAGAGGATGTCGCTGAATTGTCCTCAACTTCTATAGTTTCGGTGGCCCTGGGGTGAGCGGCCATGTATGCCCGACGCGCCTCGGATCCGGTGACGTGAGTGTAGACTTNNGTGGTCGCNGGANNANNGTGCCCCAGCAATTCTTGGACCACGCGAAGATCGGCCCCTCCCTCCAGCATGTGGGTGGCGAAGGAGTGTCTGAGCGTGTGAGTGTGAACCCGCGATCCCAGGCCTGTCTCTCCGGCGTAGCGTTTGACCGTTTTTTGGATGCTTCGCTGGCTCAGACGGTTGCCATAGCGATTGACGAACAGAGCGCCATCGTCCTCAAGATTGCCATCCTTGCCCCGGACTTCTCTCAGATAGGAACCGATGGCGTTTCTGGCGGATTCACCCATTAGAACGACGCGCTCTTTAGAGCCTTTGCCTCGCACTCGCGCCTCGCGGGTGNCGAGGTTNATGTCTGACAGGTTGAGGTCTCTCGCTTCGCTGACTCGCAGACCTCCAGCGTAGACAAGCTCCAGGAGCGCTCGGTCTCTGGCTCCAACCTTGCCGGACGTGTCGGGAGCCTGAACGAGTTTGCTCGCCTCCTCCTGAGACAGGAAACGAGGGAGGCGTGACTCTAATTTCATCACGCCTCTTGAAGGAATCGGGTCGTGTTCGATGATCCCTTTGCGCCTCAACCAGTGCAGGAAGGACCGCAGAACGCTGAGTTTTCGGGCCACACTGGGNCTGACGTAGCCTAACTCGTGGAGCCATGCCAGATAGGCCCGGAGCGTTTGACGGTCCAAGCTTCGGAAGTCGGCGATTTCCTTCTTTTGCATGAAGTTGCGCAGCGGCTCCAAGTCGGCGCGATAGTTACGCACCGTCAGAGGGGCCAGGCTGCGCTCGGCCTGAAGATGCTCCTCGAACTTCGCCAGCAGGTCTTCCCAATCGAGGCCATCCATATCAGACGGCTGCCTCCACAAGCTCTTCCTCTGGTCGCGGGCCTTTGTGCTCGCAGTTCAGGCAGCGGCAGTTNGTGCGTCCCATCGCGACCAGCAGCCCGGTGCATTCGGGACACGGCTGAGGCAGAGGTCGCGCGTTGCTAGCAAAAGTGCATGTCGGATAGTTGGAGCAACCGTAGAAAATCTTGTTGCGGCTCTTGCTACCCTTGCCCGCTCGCCGTTGGACCAGATCGCTTCCGCAATCCGGGCACTCGACGCCCACGCGATGCAACAGCGGCTGGGACACTTTGCACTCAGGGAATCCGCTGCACGAAAGGAACCGTCCGAACCGCCCTGACTTGATGACCATTGGCCTTCCGCAGTCGGGGCAGATTTCGTCGGTCTCCTCGTCGATCTGATCACGCGGGATTCGCTCGGCTTCCTTCATGGCCTTGTCGATGGCCTCGCCGAACGGGCTGTAAAACTTTTCAAGTACCGGCGTCCATNGCTTCTCGCCNTCGGCAATCNCGTCTAGATCGCTCTCAATACGAGCGGTGAAACCAATGTCCATGATGTCCGGNAAGTGCTGAGTCAACAGACCGGTTACGGCGGTTCCCAGTTTGGTGGGATTGAACCTGCCCTGGTCTTTCAGCACGTAGTCTCTATCCATGAGGGTAGACAGCGTGGGAGCATAGGTGCTGGGTCTTCCGATACCCTCTTCCTCCAGCTTTTTGACCAGCGAGGCCTCAGTGAATCGGGGCGGGGGCTGTGTGAAGTGCTGTTGAGGCGTTAGCTTCAGGCAATCCACCTGATCGCCCTTTTCNAGATGGGGCAGGGTCGAGCCTATTTTTTCGTCGCCGTCAATGGGCGTNTCGTCCCGGTCTTCCATGTACAGAACGCGGAAACCGGCGAATTTGAGGATTGACCCGTTTACCCGAAACTCGTACTCAGCGGACTTGCCGTTTGCGCCGATACGCACTGAGGTCGANTCGAAAATCGCGTCGTTCATCTGACTTGCGACAAGGCGCTTCCAGATGAGGTCGTATAGCCGCGCCTGCTCGTTNGACAGGTGCTGACGGATGGACTGTGGGTCTCGCATAATCGAGGTCGGACGGATGGCCTCATGGGCCTCCTGAGCGCCGCGTACCCTCTTCGTGTAGACACGGGGTTTGGCTGGGGCGTAATCTGCCCCATACTTGCCTTTGATGTACTCCGAGGCTTGAGCAAGCGCCTGATTTGCCACGTTGGTCGAGTCGGTCCGCATGTACGTGATCAGGCCTGTCTGCTCGTCGCCGATGGATATGCCTTCGTACAGCTGCTGGGCGACGGCCATTGTGCGTCGGGCGGTGAACCTGAGCTTGCGGTAGGCCTCCTGTTGGAGGGTGCTGGTGATGAACGGAGCGGCAGGACGGCTCTTGGTCTCCCGTTTTCGCACTTCGTCCACTATGTAGCTCGCGCCGGCAAGGTCGTTCAGGATTTCAGTCGAACGTTCCTCATTGGGGATGACAATGCGACCCTTTGTCTTTTTGATGGCGTGCAGGGACGCCGTGAACAGGTTTTCCCGTCCGTTTTGAGGCCGTTTGGACATATCGGCGTCGATAGACCAGTACTCGGTAGGTATGAAGGCGTTAATTTCCGCCTCTCGGTCCACGACGAGTCTTAGAGCCACGGACTGAACCCGACCGGCGGACAGCCCTCGACGGACCTTGCCCCAGAGCACTGGGCTGAGTTTGTATCCAACGATTCGGTCCAACACACGGCGGGCCTGCTGGGCGTCGATGAGGTCTTTGTCCAGATCGTGAGGATCGGCGAAAGCCTCGGTGATAGCTTCGCGAGTGATCTCGTGGAACACGACGCGTTTGGCCTTCTTCTTGGGAATTTTGATGGCTTCCATCAGGTGCCAGGAGATTGCCTCGCCCTCGCGGTCCGGGTCTGTCGCCAGATACACAGTGTCGGCTTCTTTGGTGGCCTTGCGTAACTCGGCGAGGATTTTCTTTTTGTCGTCCATTACCGCGTAGGTCGGGTCGAAGTTGCCCGATTTTAGGTCAACTCCCATCTTGCCACGTGGGAGGTCTCGGACGTGTCCCATAGA
>PAIW01000048.1 GCA_002710885.1 Chloroflexota bacterium
GGAGCTTGCTGAACTCTTCGAGCAAGGTGAAAGCAAACTGGGCGAATGGGACGACGAACAAGAATTGGCCGACATAATCCTTCAAGATGATCCCGGAGCGACGTTGGACGCCATCAAATCAGCAGTCGGGTACGGGGCTTCGCCGGAGCAGTTGGGATCAACAGTTGCCTACGCCGCGTTCCTCAGGATGGCGCGGTTCCACACCTCGAACGAATTTGCCGATTGGGACACTGTGCACAACACCCTGACAGCCGCCAACGCCCTGCATCAAGCATTGAAGCGAGCGCCGTCAGTGGAATTGGCGAGAGCCGTGCTGGATACCGCCATGAGTGTGTATCTCGATAGATTCCTGAACGTGCCGGCTCAGCGAATGCCAACTCCCAACGGCGATCAGGTGGACGCGGAAGCATTTGGCCCCCAACTGTTGTCCAAGATGAACGTTCAACAGCAGGTTGAACAATCGGCCCAAGTTGTCTCTGACTATCTGACCGGCGCAGAAAATCCAGAAGGCATCCTAGCGACGCTAGGGCATGCAATGCTACGAGAGGACTCCGGGTTTCATATGTTCCAGATAGTCGACGCCGGGTTCAAGCAGTACGAGGAACGCAAAGGCACGGACGCTGGCCGGCACGTTCTAGTCGCGCTGTCACGGTTCCTGGCCGCTCATTACCCGACTACTCGTTCGGTGGATCAGACTTTTCAGATTGCCGAGCGTCTGAATCGCGGCGATGAACTGTTCCGAGATGATGGGGAGTAGCAAATTCGCAAAGATAATTCGCTTGAAAGGAGCATCTAGTGGCAACGATAGTAACCGGCGGCACAGGATTTGTGGGTTCCAATATCGTCAGGAGGCTCGCTGAACAGGGGCATCAGGTCGTTTCGATAGACCTGGTTGAGCCTGACGATATGGTCCTCCGATACGTGGCGCCGTGGTCGTCTCACGTGACCTGGGCGCAAGCCGATATTCTTGATCCTGCCTCACTGGAAGTGATCGGCGCGAGCCACGATGTCGACAAAATCGTCCACGCGGCGGTCTTCACCGGCATCAGAGAGGACATCGAGCGCAAGGACAGCCGCCGAATAATTGACATCAACGTGAGCGGCACAGCCAACTTGCTGGAATTGGCCTCGAAACTCTCTATCGAACGATTTCTTTACGTGAGTTCAGGCGCAGTGTACGAAGGCTTGGAGGACACAGGAATCCTGCGGGAAGACCTCCCGTTGAACCCGCGAGGGCTGTACAATTCGACGAAACTCGCCAGCGAACACATCACGCACCGCTACGGAGAACTTCACGGTTTCGACACGGTTGCCACACGGCTCAGCAGCCCGTTCGGTCCTATGGAACGAGTGACCGGGCATCGCGCCGTGATGTCCATGCTGCAACAAGTGACGGGTTACGCAATTCGGAACGAATCCATCCCGTCTTTGCCCATCGGCAGCTGGGATTTCACTTACGTCCTGGACATCGCCGCTGGAATCCAGACTGTTCTGGACGCGCCCAAACTTTCGTATCGGGAGTATAACCTGGGCCGCGGATCATCAGTATCCACGGACGATATTGTGTCGGCGATGCGAGATGCCGACCCTGCGGTCACGTTCCAAGAACAATCAGACGTTGAAATGGAAATATCGTCCAGCCGTCGAGTAATGGACGCCTCTCGTGTTCAAGGTGACATCGGGTTTTTGCCGGAATATGACATTGCATCGGGGCTTAAATCGTACATGCAGTGGCGCCAGGAGTTCGAATTTATAGATTAAGACCACACGATAAACATTGAAACGACGGGGCGCCGAAATGAACGTGCTATTCGTATTCAACAGAAATGTAGCCAGAAGCCAAATCGCAGAGACATTGTTCAATCACTTGTCAGGCCATCAGGCCACCAGCGTAGGGACGGCGGTGCGGCATTTGGATGTTCGAACGCCAGACGATCAAAGCCCACTCTGAAACCCCTGGCGCGCCGGTCACTCCGGGCATTGTGCTGGATTTGATGCAGGAAAAAGGCTTCGATCTGTCAGTCAACACACGTAATCAGGTCACGCCCGAAATGGTGGGCTCCGCTGACCGAATAATACTCATGTTGGGTCGGATTCCGCCAGAATATTTTTTGTCTCCGAGCGAAAAAACGGAGGTTTGGGACATCACCGACCCTGTGCATATGACCCGCGAAACGACGGCGCTCATCATGGACGAAGTGCCGTAGAAAGTGAGAGCGTTAATTAACGGATTTAGGTAGTTGACGCGCTGATTAGGGCTAAAATNTCTCTATGAGNGCCTTGAACCNTAATAGACAGCGCGCACTCTTNCATCTTGACGATTGAACCGCCAACACCTATGGTCTGGTGACTTGATATCTTTTGGAGGGTCCCGTCACTTGACCGACACCGCGCTATCTGGAGTTTACGTGCTTGACCTNAGTGACGGAATNTCCGGTGGATACTGCTCCAAAGTGCTTCGGGATCTGGGCGCCGACGTCATCAAAATAGAGGCNCCCCGTGCCGGCGATTCCACTCGCGGGATGGGGCCATTCCTGAACGGGGTTCCTAACATCGAAACCAGCGCCACGTTCCTCTACCTAAACGCGGGCAAACAGAGCCTCACTCTGAATTTAGAGTCGGNTGAAGGCAGGAAAATCCTTAGAAGACTCATTGNNAATTCNGATGTGTTGGTGGAGAGTTTCAAGCCAGGAATGATGGATGCTCTGGGCCTCGGATACTCAGAACTCGAAAAGCTNAATCCAGCGCTTGTGANGGCTTCTATATCGTACTTTGGNGCCACNGGGCCGTACAGCGATTANGAAGGCTCCGATCTGGTAGCCTACGCCGTCAGTGGTTACATGTACCTGACTGGCGACGAACACCGCGAGCCGTTGAAGGCCGGAGGCTCGCAGTCGGAGTATCAGGCCGGAATGGCTGGAGCCATGTCTATCATGGCGGCGTTGACGCATCGTGATTTCACAGGNGANGGCCAGCACATCGACGTTTCGGCAATCGAGGCCCTTAACGCTACTTTCGACGGAGTGGGGTATTATTCGGCGTACGAAAATCGCGGCGTCGTCCCGAAACGCGCTGGGACTCGGCTCGTCCAGCGCGAGCCTCACGGNGCCTATCCGTCAACGCTCCTGCCGTGCAAAGACGGGTGGGTGCATGTCCACTATTCGCCCTCCAATCCCNAAGGCATTGCGATGCTCACGGGTGATGAACGGATGGAGTCCGACGATGTGCTNTCGGAGATGCGAGGCCACGCCGANGAGATCGACGCTTCTTTGACAGAGTGGCTGAAAGATCACACCCGCGANGAGATTCAAACTCTGGCTCAGGAGATTCGAGTGCCCTTCACGATGGTTCAGTCGATCCCNGAAGTGTTAGAGGACCCGCAGAATACGGCGCGGGGGTTTTTTGTAGATATCGAGCATCCAGAGGCNGGNGCGTTGAAGTACCTCACCTCTCCTTANAGGCTGCCCGAGAGTCCGTGGCACGCAGTCCGCGCTCCGCTGCTGGGTGAGCACAATCGCGATATTATCTGCGGAGCGTTAGGATACTCTGACGGCGATTTCCAACGCTTGAAAGAAGCGAACGCANTTTAGATGTCCGATAACAACCAACGCAATTTTCCGTTAACTGGGATCAGGATCGTTGACNTAACCAACGTGATCGCGGGCCCGGTATCCACCCGGGTTCTGGCGCAACTTGGGGCCGAGGTTATCAAGGTCGAGGTGCCTTGGGGTCGNGCGATAGGAAANATCGCCATGCACACNGACGTNCCGGGTGAATTGCGGCCTTATAACAAAGTTGCCTCATTCAACGAGGTCAACCGAGGCAAGAGGAGCATCGCCATAGACCTTGCCCAGGAGGANGGNAGAATCCTTCTCCGCGAGATCATAAGTGTCAGCGATGTGGTCATCGAGAATTACAGCCCCCGCGTCATGGGCAACCTGGAACTCTCTTATGAATCGCTGTTGACCGAACGCCCCGATCTCATAATGGTGTCNATGCCTGCCCTGGGCGGCGCAGGCCCGTGGNGCANTTACATCTCCTTCGGCCCTGGGACAGATGCTCTCGGAGGACTATCGGACGTCACAGGATACGAGAACGGNCCACCCCACAAGCCAGGAAACTACTACGCCGACCACAACTCGGCGTTCCACGTANCCACAGGTATCNTGGCGGCTCTTAGCCANAGAAGGCGGACCGGCAAAGGNCAGCGCATCGAGATCGTGCTTCGAGAGGTGACGATGGCCGTNATCGGAGAGCAATTCCTGGGCTATCAACTCTCTGGCGACGCTCCTGTGCGAATGGGCAGCCACCATCNTGATGCCGCGCCTCACAACGTCTATCCTTGNAGAGGAGANGATGAGTGGGTNGTGATTGCNGTGGAAAGCGATGNAGAATGGCGCCGACTCTGTGATGCTATTGGTAACCCCAACTGGAGCGACTATGATCGATTCGCCACTAAACCAGATCGACTGGACAATCAAGATGAATTGGATTCCAGAATAACGGATTGGACACGGAATGAGACCAACTATGAGATCATGCACAAACTTCAGGGCCACGGAGTCAAAGCTGGGGCAGTCCTGAAATCACCAGATGTCCTGAGTGACCCCCATTTCAAATCACGAGGGTTCATCGACGAGACGGACCACGAGGACGCGGGAAAGAACCACCATCCGGGGCTGCCNTTCAGGNTGTCCAGATCGGAACACAGGNTGGGCGTTGCGGCGCCGATGTTCGCCGAACACAGCGATTGGGCGCTGGCAGAACTTCTATGTCTCGAACCTTCCGATATCGCGAACCTGCGGGACAAAAACACCACGCCGCTTGAGCCGGTGGACAGAACATTCTAGAACGTGCGTGTTCCTGCACGCATCCCAGGAGGAAAACATGAGCCTGAAAGACAAACATGCCATCGTCGGCGCGGCGACCACACGATTTGGAAAGGTTCCAGGCGTGTCTGCTCTCGCGTTCACCGTCGAAGCGGCGCAGTTGGCGCTGGCCGACGCTGGCCTTGCGAAGGATTCCGTCGACGCGGTGCTGTGCAAGTATCCTCCATCTGGATTTCAGGGATTGTGGGCACACAAAGTCTCCGAAGCTCTGGGAATCCAACCCAAGATCGCCGCGACTATNGATCAGGCGGGAGCGACCAATATCGGNCTCGTGCAGTACGCAATGATGGCGATTGAGGCTGGACTCATTGAGACTGCCGTGTGTTGCTACGGAGACAATCCGCTGTCCGGGCCTCCTGGCACATACTCCAAACCGCGAGGTCCAGAGGGCGCGTACGGGATGTTCGGCGCGCCGTCTGGCTATGCGATGATCGCTCAGCGGCACATGGAAGAATTCGGCACCACGAGTGAACAGCTNGGACACGTCGCGGTGTCCACGCGGGCATGGGCGTCGAAGAACCCGAACGCCCACAAACGTGACCCAATGACCATCGCCGATCATCAGGCTTCTCGTTACGTCGCCGAACCTCTTCACCTGTTGGACTGCTGCCTGGTGTCCGACGGAGGCGCGGCAGTTGTTGTCACTTCCGTTGAACGGGCCAAAGACCTGAACAAGCCACCTGTGTACATAATGGGCATTGGCCAACACCACATCGCATGGGACCTTCCTCAGCGTCCGACCTTGACCACCAGTGGTGCCAAGATTTCCGGAGAAATGGCCTTCAACATGGCGGGCGTCGGCCCTCAGGATGTGGACGTNTGCGAGCTTTACGACTGCTTCACCGTCGTCCCCATGATTACGCTTGAAGATTACGGGTTCTGCGAGAAAGGCGAAGGCGGCGCCTTCATCGAGAACGGCACGACCGGTCCTGGCGGCTCGATACCGATGAACACCAGCGGCGGCCTACTCTCGGAGAGTGGCATGGCGGGCATGCAGTTGATCGTCGAGGCGGTCCGCCAGCTTAGAGGAGAGGGCGGCGAACGGCAGGTGGACGATCCCGAAATCGCNNTGGTNAGCGGTCAGGGTGGCATTATGCACTCCCACGCCACGATGATTCTGAGGAATTAGACATTGACGACCCAATACCAAAAGCCAACACCGGAGATCAANGACGAGAACAGGGCTTTNTGGGAGGGATGCCGTCAAGGCGAGCTTCGAGTCCAAAAATGCTCTAACTGCGGCCATATTCGACACCTCAGNCCTNCCTGTCCCCAGTGCTTGAAGGCAGAACATGAATGGGTTGCCGCCAGTGGCAGAGGAACCGTGTATTCATGGATCGTCGTCCACCAGCGTTACAATCGCGCTTTTGAGGAAGACCTGCCTTATAACGTCACCATTGTTGAATTGGATGAAGGCCCCAGAATGGTCACCAGCCTTGTGGATGTTGAAAACCAGGACATCAAANCAGGCACGCNCGTTGAGGTCGTGTTCGATAGGGTNACNGAAGAGATTACCTTGCCAAAATTCAAGAGAATTGGTTGACGATAACACAGTCATGCTGAGCGGAGTCGAAGCATCTGGTCGCGTGATCGCCAACTTTTGTCCTGTTGACGACTAGATTCTTCGAGGNCCCTCTCAGAATGACGAGGNGGCTGAAGGTTCGTTTCCCTGATGCCTGAATACCTGATACCTGACGACCTATATCGGAGGAAACCAATGGCCCTGATCTACGAAAAGAAAGGCAACACCGCCTACATCACCATCAACCGCCCNGAGGTAATGAACGCGATGGACCCGGAGACGTACAGCGAGCTATCCCAGGCGTGGATCGACGTGCGAGACGACCCAGATGTGTGGTGCGCCATCATAACAGGAGCCGGCGACAGAGCGTTTTCCGCTGGAGCNGACCTGAAGAAGACCATTCCGGTTGAGGCCGAGAAATGGCATTTCTGGCAGACTCAAGAAGAACAGATNCTCAATCGAGGCTTGGANGTCTGGAAGCCCATCATCGCCGCCGTCAACGGGTACTGCCTCGCTGGAGGCATGACCCTTTTGTTGGGGACCGACATNCGCGTTGCGGCGGAACACGCATCCTTCGGGCTTTCCGAGGTCAAGCGCGGCATTCTGCCGGGAAACGGCGGGACGCAGCGCACGATCCAACAGCTTCCGTATCCCATAGCAATGTGGCTGCTGATGAGCGGGGACCGCATAAGCGCCGCAGAGGCCGCACAGTACGGACTGATAAACAAAGTCGTGCCGATGACCGACCTTATGGACGAAGCCGAGCGAATGGCATCGGTGATCTGCCAGAATGGGCCTCTTGCCGTTCGGGCTATCAAGGAATTGGCTGTTCGAGGCCAGTACCTGCCTATCGAATACGGTTTGCGTATGGAACAGGCTATCCAACAAGTCTTGAGAACCACNGAAGACGCCAAAGAAGGCCCCAGAGCTTTCGCCGAAAAACGCCCAGCCAAGTTCACCGGAAAATAATTTTCTATGGGACGTTACGAGAGGGTTCCAAGCCCTCCCGAACNCGTCACCCCCAGGAGACACACCCAAATGATGAACGTCGAAGACCAGCGATACGAACTTCCTCAAGAGATTCGGATGACGCGAAACGTCGTCCGAGACTACATCAGCAGTGAGATCGTGCCCAGAGAGCAGGAGATGGAACACGACTCCATCTTTATGGAAGACGATATGTTTAACAGCCTGACTCCTGTGACGAAGGAGATGGGCCTCTGGTGNATGGGCGTTCCTGNGGAGCACGGCGGGGCNGGCCTGTCCATCTTTGCTCAGGCAGTGCTTGAGGAGGAGATGGTTCAGCACGCTGCCGGCCTCTACCGTCCTGCCTACGGCACGATGGGCAGCGGCCCGCCTGAAATTCTCTGGGAAGGAAGCGACTACCAGAAAGAGACCTATGGAATCCCTACGGTCAACGGCGAGCGTCACGGATGGTTTGCCATCACCGAACCCAGCGGAGGCTCCGACCCGGCTCGCGCAATCCAGACCCGAGCCGTCCGAGATGGCGATGACTGGATTATCAACGGGAGCAAAATTTTCATCAGTGGCGCGCCTTGGGGAGATTGGGGCATCGTATTCGCNCGCACCGACCCCGACAGTCGCAGAGGCATCACGGCCTTCATTGTAGAAAACGACTGGGACGGTTTCGATCTGGAGCCGGTCCCTGTCATTCGGGCCTACTATCCCGCTCAATTGTTTTTCGACAACCTGCGCGTGCCAANCCGCAACGTCCTAGGAGAGGTGGACAACGGCTGGGATTTGCTAGCGAATAAGCTGCTGGCCAGGGCCAGGATTCCTTACTCCGCCGCAAACCTAGGAGTGGCCGTCGCAGCCCACAAGATGGCCGTGGAATACTCCAAGACCCGCGAGACGTTCGGCGCACCGATAGCGACGCGACANGCGGTACAGTGGATGATGGTGGATTCCGAGGTCGAGATTCGCGCCTGCCGATGGTTAATTTGGGAGGCGGCATGGCAGTACGACGCTGGAGAGGANTTCCGACAGGCCGCTTCTATAGCCAAGGTTTTCTCTGCNGACATCCTAGGCAAAGTTGTGGACAGGGCGATCCAGATACANGGAGGCTACGGTGTCACCAAGGCGCTGCCTCTGGAGCGCTGGTACCGTGAGGCGAGAGTCCGACGCATCGGCGAAGGCCCAACCGAGATTCAGAAGATGGTCATCGCTCGTGAGATTCTGAACCCGGGCGGACCTCCTGGGTAATGNGTCGCTGTGTCCNCAAACGGAATTTGCTTGTTCCTCNGGCAATCATTTGACTAACGCCAGCAGTGACNCTGAGCGCAATATTTTCTTTGATGTGGACTACACGTTGTTGGGCGTTGATGGATCATTGCGNCCNCTAGCAAGAGAAATCCTCCAGCNACTTGTCGACGACGGGCATCAACTTTACATCTGGTCGGGGAACGGAATCCGGTGGCGAGACATTCGCAAGCATGATCTGGAATCTCTGGTGATTGATTGCATAGANAAGCCGGTTTCTGATTACGTCAATGCCGTCGCTATCATGGACGTCAAACCCGATCTGGTGGTGGACGACGATNTGGAGATTGTGGCAGCGTTGGGCGGTGTCTGGGCAAGGACTTACTACTTCNCAAATTCAAGGGACANAGGCATGGAAGACATCTACCGNGTCATCCAGGAGTGGGCTCAGCACGGCCTATCAGATGACCCTCAGTTTCGCGCTCCTTCGCNTTCTCTATAAACCCCTCCGTAAGTCCCCTTTCCCAAGGAGGTATGGCGGACAAATTTATTAGCATTGACATATCNTTGNACTTAGCATACCNTTACCCATGAAATTAATNCACACATCGCTTTGCAGTTAGGCTATACTTTGTGTGTAGGNAAGAATCCAAAATATTGACGGTTGATCTCTGGGCAGCAATCAATCTTTGATACTGGGCTAGGAAAAGCGACTTTTCGAGGCGGGCAGGCGATGACCAGGGAATTTCGATCTCCTACGATTCTGCGATTTGGGGCCAACAACCCCCATCGCACAGGCAGAAGCGTCTTGAATTTCNCGTGGACGTTCAACGCAGCCGTGTTGATAGTAGTTACGCTAGTCTTGGCTTTGGGAGTTTGGGCGCAGTAGCAATAATTTTCAGCTACAAGCCAATCAATTTCCACGAATCCTTTCGCACCACAAAGAATCGGGCCGACCTGCGCGTTATGTTCGNCTGCATTCCAGAATCTGCCTAAACCCACCACACTCAGANTATAAGCAACCGCCTTCAGTATAGAAGCGCGCTAGTACCGAGGATCGCGCCACTCGAAGGCCAGAGTTGCGTAACGCACGAACACTGCTCCGCCCGGAGCGGCCAGCGGACCGTTGATCGCCAACAACGCGATANTATGTTGATCGCCGGGCTTCGGGTCTGNNCTAACCACCACGCGTTGAGGCACGTTGAATCCCTGAACCGCGCCAGCCTGNCGGTCGCACTCGCCGTCAATCCAGATTTCGCCGTAGTCGTCGATGCATGTCTCGATCAGGCAACGTCCTTGGACTGCCTGTCCGCCGACCGTCTCTGGGATAGTGATGTTGATGCGGTACCAGATGAATGACAGACCGTCCGATCTCCANTCNGCGATGTCGTCCGTGGTCTCCCATCCTGAATCGTCGNAGTCGGCCAAACGCGCTGGACTGCCGGCGATTCGAGCCACCAACCCCTCGTTTGGCTCGCCAGGAACCAAACCCTGTGCGAACCTCCACACTCCGTTGACTGATTTCAGGTCTGCTGAATTTTGAAGGTCAATTATTGCGCGCGGCATTTGTGTTTTTCCTNATTTTTTCATNCATCCGATTTGNCACTCGAATCTGTCGGTTGGAAACTGGNGGCTCCCACCCACCCTAGAACCATGACGCCTGGAACTCGCCCCATTCGTCCTTGAGCACCTGCATCATTTCGCCCAGCGTTGCGTAGGTTTTGACGGCGTTGAGTATCGAGGGCATCATGTTGTCGTCGCCTTTCGCCGCTTGACGAAGTTTGTCCAGCGCTTCGGACACCTTCTGGTTGTCTCGCTCGGCTCTTGTGTGATTGAGACGTTGGAGGTGATGACGCTCGCCGTCGGCGTCGATCTCCAAGAGCGGAATTTTGATCTCTTCGCCAGTGACGTACTCGGTGACGCCGACAGTTATGCGCTCTTTGTTGTCTAGTTGGTGCTGGAATCGTTCGGCCTCGTCGGCTATTTCTCCGACCAGAAATCCGTCNTNAACGGCCTTCCTGACGCCGCCCATATCCTCAATGCGGCGNAAATACTCGTAGGCTTGCTCCTCCAACTGNTCGGTGAGCCACTCCAAATAGTGGCTGCCGCCAAGGGGGTCNACGGTGTCTGTCACACCNGGTTCGTGGGCGATGATCTGTTGGGTGCGGAGAGCCATCAGCGCAGCTTCCTCGCTGGGAAGAGCCAGCGCTTCGTCCATGCCGTTGGTGTGGAGCGATTGGACTCCACTCAGAACAGCAGCTAACGCCTGGAGAGTGACTCGNACGATGTTGTTCTCAGGCTGTTGGGATGTCAGAGTCACTCCAGCGGTTTGAGCGTGAGTCCTCAGCCACCACGAGCGTTCCTGTTTGGCGCCGTAGCGTTCCTTCATCTCCCGCGCCCAAATGCGACGCGCGGCGCGAATNTTGGCTATCTCCTCGAAAAAGTCCTGATGTACGTTGAAGAAGAAGCTGAGTCGAGGGGCGAAGTCGTCTATGTCCAGGCCTCGGGCAAGGCACGACTCGACGTACTCGAAACCGTCTGCCAGGGTAAAGGCGAGNTCCTGGACAGCGTTGGAGCCAGCCTCTCGAATATGGTAGCCACTGATGCTTATGGGGTTCCAACGAGGTAGGTGNGCGGTAGCGTACTCGATGGTGTCGATCACCAGTCTCATTGACGGGTCAAGAGGGAAAATATACTCGTTNTGAGCAGTGTATTCCTTGATGATGTCGTTTTGGATGGTGCCTCCGAGGGTTTCGGGAGGAATACCGCGGCCCTCGGCGACTGCAATGTACATGGCCCAAATTATGGCGGCCGGAGCGTTAATGGTCATGGACGTCGTGACCTGATCCAGCGGTATTCCATCGAACAGAATCTCCATGTCGGCCAGCGAAGAAACTGCGACTCCGCATCTGCCGAACTCGCCCTGGGCCATCGGNTGGTCGGTGTCATAGCCGTAGAGCGTCGGCATGTCGAAAGCGCAACTNAGGCCCGTTTGACCCTGCTCCANCAGGTACTTGAACCGCTGGTTGGTGTCCTCGGCGGTTCCGAATCCTGCGAACATCCGCATTGTCCACAGACGGCTCCGATACCCTGATGGATGAACACCCCGCACGAACGGNAACTCTCCCGGCTCGCTNCGGTCGCGTTTGTTGACGTGCTTGTCCGTGTAGGTNCGGTCCACCGGAATGCCGGACACAGTGGTGAAGCNCCTCTTGCGTTCTGGCAGGGAGGGTCGGCGTTTTTCAGTATATGGTTCAACCCGGTCGGGCATCGTAACCTCGNGCTATGAAATATGTGCTGTCGATCAGACCCCGAGCTCGCGCCTCACGATATTGGTTCCGGCGACCATTGCCTCNAGCTTNAGGCGTGAGATCCAGCGGGGNAGTTGGAAGAATCCGCAGTCAGGGTTGATGAACATTTTTTCAGCCGGAGTGTATTCGAGAAGCTCTCGGATGCGCTCGGCCACATCCTCCGGCGTCTCGATGTAGAAGGATTTCACGTCGATGACGCCGGCGCCCAATTCTCTGTCTATGTCGAACCGCTCCCACAGGTCAGGCTCTTTCATTTCGCGGTTGGCGTACTCCAACACGAACTGGNNGGCTTTGGCATTTAGCAATTCAGGGAACATCCAGTCGTATCGTCGTTTGCCCCGTGGCCGGCTGCCGAGATTCCCAAAGCAGANNTGCAGGGCGTGTTTGGCGNTCACTCCGTCGATACANGCGTTGTACAATTCCACCCAATCTCGGACCGAACCGGGAATTATGGCGAAAGACGGCTCGTCGATCTGCATAAATTCTGCCCCTGAAGCCTCGAGAGCTTTCAACTCGGCGTTAATGACCTGGGCGAACTCCCAGGCCATCTCCAGTCGGTCTTTNTATGCGTTGGCAGGCCGTATGTGCATCGAGATTGTGAGAGGGCCAGGGCAGGTCGCTTTCAGGGGGGTNGAGGTCCTAGTTTTGGCATAGTTAAATTCCTCGACGATCCCCAGGCCGTTTNGAACAGTGATCTTCTCCTCCGCGTGATAACGCTGTGGAGTGTCGTAGCCGTAAAGCCCGACTTTTCGCATCAAGGGNTCAGGCACGATGCCGGTCATTCGATCCAGGAAACTCTGGACGAAATACCANCGGCGCATCTCGCCATCAGAGATGATGTCGATACCAGCGCGTTCCTGATCCATGATGGCGATGTTCACTGCGTCGTCAAACATCTCCTGAGTGTCGGTCGGGCCGTAATTCCCTTTTTCGATCTCGGCAAGCGCGGTCAACTGCCAACTGGGCAGAGCGTAACTGCCGATCACGGTGGTGGGGAGCAATGGCAGGTTGTCCAGCGGCATCTAACTGCCCCCGTCGGCGCTGCTGGCGGCCAACTCGCGTTCTCGAAGCTCGATCCGCCGAATTTTGCCGCTGATTGTCTTGGGCAGGTCGATAACAAATTCCACTTTTCTAGGGTACTTGTATGGAGCGGTGGAGTTTTTGACCAGGTCTTGGAGGCTCATCACCAGCTCATCAGACTCCACGTACCCGGGAGCTAGCACGACGAACGCTTTGACTACGTCACCGCGCACAGGGTCTGGACTTGCCACAACCGCCGATTCCGCGACTGCCGGATGCTCAATCAACGCGCTTTCAACCTCGAAAGGGCCAATGCGGTAACCTGCCGAGATTATCACGTCATCGGCCCTGCCTATGAACCAGAAATATCCGTCCTCATCCATAGACGCTTTGTCGCCTGTGAGATACCAGTCTCCCTGGAATGAACTTGCCATTGCATCCGGCGCCTTCCAGTACTCGCGGAACAGGCCAACGGGTCGATTGGGCTTGACCTTGACCGCGATCTGTCCTTCCTGGCCGGGAGGCAACACTTCGCCATCCTCATCGACGATGGCGATCTCTGCTCCTGGAGTTGGTTTGCCCATCGATCCGGGTTTGACGGGTATGGCCCGATAGTTGGCCACTAGCAAAACGGTTTCGGTCTGGCCGTAGCCGTCGTAGATCGTCATGCCGGTGCCTTCTTCCCACTCCTTCATGACCTCAGGGTTCAGAGGCTCTCCCGCGCCGGTGCAGTGGCGTAGGCTCTCTAGGTCGTACTTAGTGAGGTCCAATAGCACCATCATGCGGTAAACGGTCGGTGGGGCGCAGAACGAGGTCACTCCGAATCGGCTGATAATCTCCAGCGTTAGTGCCGGATCGAATCTCGCGGTCGTGTTTTGTTGGAGGATGGCGGCGCCCTGAATCCACTGACCGAAGAGTTTTCCGTAGGCAGTCTTGGCCCATCCGGTGTCGGTGATAGTCCACTGGAGGTCGGTGGATTTCAAATCGTGCCACAGCTTGGCCGTGGTTATGTGCGCCATGCCATAAGATGCCTGCGTGTGCAAAACCATTTTGGGATAACCCACTGTGCCAGATGTGAAGTAGATGATCAGAGGGTCGTCGCTTCGGGTGGGTTCAATCTCACTTAGGCGTGACGAAGCCCCGGCTAGCTGTTCGTCATACGACACCCAACCCCGTTTGGTGCCGCCCACCATAATCAGGTGTTCCAGAGTGGGGCAGTCCGGTGCCGCTTCTTCGACCTTCGCGGAGCCCGCCATGTCGGTTATGACGACGTTCGCCTCGGCCAAGTTGACGCGATACACAATGTCGCTCGTTGTGCAAAGAGTCGTCGCAGGCATCGGGACGACTCCAAGCTTCATCATTCCGAGCATCACGATGTACCAGTCGGGAGTTTGCCCCAGCATGATGAACACCCGGTCGCCTTTGGAGACGCCCAGACCCTTCAATACGTTGACGAACCTGTCAGACTGCTGCTTGAGGTCCCAGAAGGAGTGTTGCTCGGCGCGCATGCCCGATTCGTCCACAGTGATCAGGGCCAGCTTGGTTCGGTCCTCGGCCCACCTGTCGGTCACGTCAAACCCGAAGTTGTAGAATTCGGGAACATCGAGTTGGAAGTTCTCGTAATCTTCTTCGTAATTTTCCATATTTGGAGTTGAGTTTGTCACGTCGTCACTTCCTGAAATTGTCTTGCACGCGGCTCAGATATAGCTTCAATCGAAGCTGAATCCAGTTTGCCAACAATTGAATTTGGAGCGAGTGTAAATGCGTGTTCACGGAGTGTCAACACGGCGCAGACGTAGTGGATAGCATTGCAATGAGACAGAGGGAACCATTCTCAGCCGGAGCACGTCTGTATTAGGTGTAGGATATCTATGCACACCGGAGGTTGATTTTGATATTGATTCTAGTCGCTTGTAACCAAGTGGCTNCGGAGCCAGTCGAAAGNCCACCGAATGTTGCNNCGACANCGATTGGCCCATTATTATCGGCTGTANCGAGAGACAAATCTCACGGTTGTATGCTTTCAATGCTTGAAATAGCGAAGGTTCAAGATCGTTCTGCAACCGCGACGCCCGCTGCTAGTGTCGTGTATGTGTCATCCGGCCCAGTGGAACCACCTAGACAAATTGCCTGCGGACTCGATGATCCGACAGTTCCGACGGATTTGAAGGGAGGTGATAGCTGGGTTCTGACTCGCCCGGTGATTTCCGAAAGGACAACGCTGGATAAAAAACCGTACCTGCTCGGCCAGGCCGTCTCAATGTCCCTGACCNTCCATATGGAAGATTCTGGCGGTCGTCAGAAGTGGTCATTTCAGGACGAAGACGGAGCAGAGTTGGACAGTTACGGAAATTCAATCGACTGGTCGCCGCACCTGTTAACCGATGGAAACCCTGCCTTGATCCTGGATTGGGACTGCCACAAAAACGTTTGGCTGACNGGCAGNATTCTATCCTTCAGCTACTACACTCGTGACTACGTGGTGGACGTGAGGACGCTGGATTCAGGTATGGAGATTGTCCTGTTCTCNCTGGACACGACGTTCTATTCATCAGATGAGGACTTGGTTCGCAACAAGGACGTGGTCTTTGGATACGATAAGGTGNNGGGCCGAGTCGTCGCGATGGATGAGTATGAGCACGGAGCGCTTGATGGCGTCTTTTTCANCTTGATGCAGAACTTGNAAATGNATGTCGACTACGTGGTATCAAGCCANCGGACGCCGATTGCCGCAGAGAATTCAACTCCNACTCCCACGCCCACCCCTGCTCCGGCNACGCCGGTTGTCACCCCACATNCTNAGGCAGGGGAAGAGATTAGGCCAACGCCTGCTTCTTCAGTCACCGANAAAGCGCCCCCTGTGGATGCGTCACCTGAANCTACCCTTACATTAGAGGNNTGCTAGGCGTATCTCACGCTCGAAATTTCGTCTGGTGGCGAGNNTCACGAAGCTGCGGTTAGGTCGTGCCATTNCGATCGTGGATATATCGACTCCACGGGGCGGTCGCCNTCCCGAACTCCCNCTCTGTTNGTNAAAAACGATNNTTCGATAAAACTGGACCTGCTCAATGTCGAAACGCCGAAGATCGTGGAGGCGCGGATGNACTCAGGANCGGGCATCTCAGNGTCGTTCATGCAGTGGANGGAGTATATGCCGCGCGCCGATCAGGCGATCGCAACATTTCAACCTGAACCTGCCCTTACATTCCGAACCGACGTCGATCTGCCTTCTGGAATTTATTCGCTCGCAGTGTATGCCACATGGGAACAGCCAGATGGGGTATTCTATGCTCTGAGCTTCACCGTGGAGTGACGAAACTGAGTTTGAAATATCCCGACTGGAGGCCAGCGAATGATATTCGACGGGCATGCGTACACGTTTCCACCTCTGAACGGCCCTGGCGGGTTCTCGGACCCCGACGCGTTGAGGCGTCATCTGCAACAGGCGATTGCCGTTCATCACCAGCCCGAATTACGGGCTAAAGACCGCGCTCCTGGAGACAATACCGCCCTGATCGATATGGATGACTGGCCTTCGCTAGATTCCTTGAAGCCGTCTGATTTTCGGATTGCCGAGAATGGACGCTTCGAGTGGACGTCCGAAGGTGAAACATACTTCAAGCAGTATTTCCCGCCTTCGGTTATCGACATGTCTTACCCCGCGAATCGCCTCGTCGCGGAGATGGACTATGCCGGAGTAGACAAGGCGCTCCTCCATCGCACCCCGTATCTGGGAGTCGGCAACGATTTCATTGCTGATTGCATAGCCCAATACCCGGACCGCCTGACAGGACTCGCTCATGCTCGGGAGTGGTTGACTTACGCAGACCCCGATGGCTCTATTGCCACCGTGGAGCGCGCCGTCAATGAACAGGGGTTGTCCGGACTCCATTTTCTGCCGCCCCAACTGGACCTCTACGGTTACGATGGCCCATGGGACGCGCCTGAATTTCTGCCTTTCTGGGACGGCGTTGCGTCGTTGGGGATACCAGTGTTCTTCTCTTTGAAAGAGCGACGGCCTCCGGTCATGGAGAGCTATCTAAAAGAGGTCGCAACCCTCGTCAGATGGATGGAACGTTATCCCGACGTCCCTGTCGTCATGACCCACGGCATGGGCTGGCGGATGTTCATCGAGGGAGACGGCCTCAACATAAACGAGGATTTGTGGTCGGCATTCGACAATCCGAACCTCCATCTTCAGTGGCTGTTTCCCATTGGCCTGGGGGCCGTGTGGGACTACCCTATGCCGCAAGTTCGCTCAACGATCGAGGACTGCGTAAACCGCATTGGCGCAGATCGCATCATGTGGGGTACGGATATGCCCATCGTCATGCGCTTTTGGACATATCGCCAGAATCTTGACCACATCCGCGAATACACCGAGTCCCTATCGGATGAACAGCGTGACGCGATTCTAGGTGGGACAGTGGCTCGATTGCTTGGATTGGATAGATAGTCTCGAACACCAGCTAAATTGTTCAGTTTCACACCACTGACACTTTGGAGTTTCGTGCATCTCGAAGAAAAATGTCGCCAGAGTGGCGGAAGCACCTACTGCACTAGGGCGATTGCCCAGATCGAGATTGTCGAGAACCCGAATAATGGTGACGATGTCACATACGACCACTTCGTTCAGAGCAACTAAGAGTCAAGTTAGAAGCTAAACCCCACCCTTGCATGCGCCAGACGGTTTCAAGAACTGTCCGGCGTTCTCTGTTGCAAGCGCATTTGATTCGCGCTTGAAGGAGTGATACCGTCCCCACGTCAACGCTCTATCGAAGATCACGGAATGCGCAAAAATCCACGGAGGAAATATGCAAGTCGAAGCAAACGAAATTAGCATCAGTTGCGTGATTGACGGACGCGCCGACGCGCCGTGGGTTACGTTCATCACCGGCATCGCGAATGACGCTACGATGTGGGATGGTCAGATTTCGGAGCTTGAAGAAGACTTTCATATCCTGCGCGTCAACTCACGTGGTCACGGCGGGACTCAGGCGACCGAAGGCGATTACACTTTCGATATGCTTATCGGCGATGTGCTCGGAGTTTGGGACGCTCTCGGANTCCAAAAGTCTCACTTGGTCGGCCTGGGACTCGGNGGCTCTACCGCGATCGGTTTGGCGATTGACTACTCAGACCGGTTACTGAGCCTCACGCCCACCGCGTGCCGAGCCGTNATGGTNCCGCAGCTTGCCNCGATCTGGCCTGGCCTGGTCGAAATGGCGAAGACCNGCGGTATGGAGGCGGTCGCGGAAACCACAGTGCAGAGGTGGTTCACCGACGACTTCAAGACGGCAAATCCCGACGTCTTGGACTCGGTGCGCGCTCAGATTGTTGGCACAGATCCGAATGGTTATTTCGGGTGTNTCGCAGCGTTTATGTCNTTAAANTTTCGAGACCGAATCGGCCACNTCAACACCCCGACCTTATTCATCAGCGGGGCGGAAGATCAGCGCGGAGGGCCGCCCGATGTCATGCAAGAATTGGCTGACACGGTGCATGGAGCCCGGCATGTTTCGGTGCCCGACGCCGCGCACATTTGCAACATCCAAAACCCACAATGCTACAACGAAATCATCGGAGAATTTCTGCGAGCTCAGACGACAGGTTAAGGAAATCTGATTCCTTGACGGGCGCCAATCGCTTTAATACCATGCGTCACGACAGGGAGATTCAACTGGAATCTCCTGAATTTACAGCAGGGAGAGCATCCGATGAAGTACGACTATGTCATTGTTGGAGCAGGGTCAGCCGGGGCGATTTTGGCCACCAGATTGTCGGAGGACCCCACCAAGTCTGTCTTGCTTATCGAGGCTGGGCCGGATTACGCGGACATCGACAGCCTGCCTGATGAAGTCAGAAACGGATACGCNACNGGCACCGATGTGATGACCAGCGACCACAACTGGCAATTCNGGGGCACGCCGACGCCCACCGCTGACCCTATGATGGTTCCTCGTGGCAAAGTNACAGGAGGTTCCAGTTCAATTAACGGTCAAGTGTTCCTCCGAGGCATGCCAGAAGACTANGACAGTTGGGCCGAAAAGGGCAATGACGAATGGACCTACGAGAAGGTTCTCCCTTACTTTCGCAAGCTGGAGACTGACACAGANTACAGTGACGACTTCCATGGAACCGAAGGGCCGATAATCGCCCGCCGTTTCAAACAGGAGGACTTTCCTCCGGCGCAGCATGCGTTCTATAANGCGGCCAGGGCCGCAGGCCACCCTGATGGCCCAGACCAGAACAATCCCGATGTGGNAGGGATCGGCCCNACGCCTTTCAACAATCCAGAAGGCATTCGGTGGAGCACCAACATCGGGTACCTCTCCATGTCACGGCATAGGCTGAACCTCACGATTCGCCCCGACTGTTTGACTCACCGGGTGATCTTCGATGGCAACCGCGCGACCGGCGTGGAGGTCGAAAGTGGCGGTGAGAAGTTCGTCGTCGAGGGTGATGAGATCATCCTCAGCGCNGGNGCCATCGCGTCACCGCATATTCTCATGCTGTCGGGNGTCGGGCCTGTCGACAACCTCCGCGAGGTCGGAGTGCCTGTCGTCAAGGACACCCCAGGGGTGGGCCAGGGCCTTCGCGACCATCCGATCCTGTTCATCACATGGAAGACAAAGCCTGAAATCGAACTTGACGGCCTCGCTCCCAGAGGCCACCTCATGCTGAGGTACACGGCCACCGGGTCTGATATTCGCAACGACATGAAGATCACTATGAACAACTTCGCCACGGAGCGCATTAACCGCGGCGGCGGCAGGATGGAACCAATCGGAATGCGGATGCTGGTCGTGCTAGANCTCGCCGTAAGCTCAGGCGAGTTGACGCTTGTGTCTCCTGACGTGAACGAACAGCCCAAACTCTTCTACAACTATTTCGATAAGGCTTTCGACCGTCAGCGTTCCAGGGAAGGGGTGCGAAAGGCGATTGAGTTCGGGAATCANGACGATTTCAAGGACATTTTCGAACAGCGGATCGAGCCTTTGGACTCGGACCTGGAATCTGACGACAGCCTGGACGAATGGATGCTACGAGAGGCCAGCACGGGACAACACATCTCCGCAACATGCAAAATGGGNCCAGCTTCAGACCCGATGGCCGTGGTTGACCAATATGGCAAAGTCCATGGCATGGAAGGACTGAGAGTCGTTGACGCCTCGATCATGGCCGATTGCATCCGCGCCAACACCAACGTGACCACCATGATGATCGGCGAACACGTCTCCGATTTCATCAAACAGGGCAAATAGGCGGTGACTCAATTCGGCGAGAATGTCCATCAAGACTCCGTGGTTATCGACGCTCTGAACGTCAGCAATTGGGACAGTCCAGCAGTTTACGAGAGTTTGAAAAGCGGTGGCGTGACTGGCATAAACGCCACAATAGCCATCTGGGAAGGCTTCGCGGAAACGATGGACAACATCGCCGGCTGGATGGCGAGGTTTCGAGAGCACGAAGACTTGATCTCCCAGGCCACGTCCGCGAAGGATATTCTTCAGGCAAAAGAGGAAGGAAAGACGGGCGTGGTGATCGGGTGGCAGAACACTTCGCCCATCGGAAATGATCTCAATCGACTCGAATTGTTTCACGCTCTGGGCGTTCGCGTCGTTCAGATAACCTACAACGAGCGCAATCTGGTGGGCAACGGCTGCTACGANCGCAACGACAACGGCCTGAGCAATTTCGGNCTTGATACCGTCAAAGAATTGAATCGACTCGGAATCCTCATCGACCTGTCCCACGTCGGAGACCAGACGAGCCTGGAGGCGGCGGAGTTATCAGAGGCGCCCGTTGCATGCACTCACGCCAACGCACGTTCGATGTTCAACCATCCTCGAAACAAGACTGACGAACTTCTTAAACTAGTGACTGAAGGGGGAGGAGTGATCGGAGCCAACGCCTACCCGCCGTTCCTGGCAAACGGGTTCCGATCCACGGTGTCGGATTACGTAGATGTAATCGATGACTTGGTGGAACGAGTCGGAATCGACCATGTCGGCATCGGCACCGATTACTGTCAGGATCAACCTGTGTCGTTCTTCGATTGGATATTCTCCCAGCAAGGAACGAAACCGCCCGCGTCTTCTCTGGGTTATCCTGATCCTTTCCACCATCCGATCGGAATGGAAACGCCGGACGGATTCGCTAGCATAACGTTGGAGTTGTCGGCCCGGGGATACGCCGATTCAGACACCTCCAAGATCATCGGTGGTAACTGGATGCGCCTGTTTCGCGAAGTGTGGGGCGACTAGAAACGACATCACGACTATGGCGAACAATGCGCCCAGAACGACGAGCCTCCCAGGTGAAGTCGCTGGTAAATTGGCCGCTGTGGGAACTTCGAACGGGTTCACACATGCCTCGGCAATCAGATACCACGCGGATGCCGAGTCCACAGGTCGGCGCTTGTTGATACCGCCGGTGGCTATAATAGGTAATGACGTTCGGTCCAACATGAGTCCTGACATAGATTCCGACAGCGACCGCACGAATGGAAATGACGGCAACGGCAGAGCCACAGCAACTCTTGGACCGGACTTTTCAACCGGTTGGGGGCTGGTAAACGCCTCTTCAGCCGTAGCATTGATGCAGGATTTTCGAGACGAGGACGACGGAGTGCCAATCCCCAATCGCATCATTCAAGATGCGGTGAACCAGGCCACTATGCGAGAGTACGACTTCGTCGTGGACACCCTCCAGTACATCAAGGCAACCCTGGCCTGGGATGATGCGGAAGCGGCCGTTCAGAACGTGGCCACCGGACTGATACTGGTCAACGACCTGGACCTGGACCTTGAGCTTGAAGCTCCTGACGGCACGATCTTCTACCCCTGGAAGCTGGGACAGGTGATTCTTGATTCAAATGGCGTCGTAATAGCCGACGCCGCCCAGACTTCGGGAACAAACGTCACCGTTTCGTTGCCCATAAACCCGAATCCTGAGGCCAATCCCGGGAACCCAAACGAATCATCCCTCAAACAGCTTTGCAAGTCGGTGGCACGTGGGTAGCCGGGACGGGCAAGGACGTGGGGCAGGTGTACGTGAACGGCGCGCAGCAGGGCCACTGGACTCTCAGGGTCACAGTCTTCGACGTTCACGTCGGGATTCCAGGACTTCTCCGTCTTCGAGTTCCCGTACCCAGACCTGCCGGACCTCGTGGTCTACTCAGACGATAAGGTCGGCATCCCAGTACTCAACGAAGACCTGACCTTCATATGCTCAACCGACAACATCGGCTCGGTCACATCCGCCGTTGACTTCGAGTACGTGGTCTCGCTCTCGCTGGACTTCACCATCGACCCATCCGAGGCCACGCTGACCGACACCACCGAGGCGTCCCGCGGCCAATGGGCCGAGGGACGCCTCGGTGGACCACACATCGACGGTCCAGATCACCCCGGCCAACCTCGACACCGTCCTGGGCGCAGGCTCCACCATCGACGACCTGCTCAACACTGACGCCTTGCTGCTAGTGCGGGTGGACTCGGACGAAGAGGTGCCGGAACACAACGAGACCAACACGACCTTCGTCCAGACGGCGAGACTCGTGGACGTGATTCTGGTGTTGGACAAGTCAGGCTCGATGTCCGGGACTGTGATAGTGTCCAACGGCACCGAGACCAAGCTTGGCGTGCTCAAGCCCTCTGGGCCGAGGAGACCTGGACGACATCGAGCTTCCGGAGACCGGGACCGATGGAACATACGGGTTCACGATCCACGCCGACGCCCTGGCCGACGAGTGCCAGCCCGTCCTGCGTGAGAGCGTGCTGTCTGTGACCATCGACACGGACGTCGACCCTCTGGATTCTGTGGTCGTGGTCGTTGACCCCGGAGACGGGACGTACGTTGTTACCGTGCCTCCCTACGACGACTTCGGAAACTTCATCGGCCCGGGCTTCGCTGACAGCGTGACGGTGAACACAACAAGCATCCTGGTTCCAAGCTCCAGCGTGGATGACGGCCTCGATGGCTCGTACACCCATAATCTCGGCGGCGCTCAGTTCGCCCTGCGATATGCCCAACCGTCGTGTCGATACTCTCATTGGAATGGGCGCTGCCCATCCAGAAAGCTTGCCTGGGCGTCGAACATAACGCCGGTGAAGGCAAGCTTAACATTGCGCTGGCCTGCTCAAGCGGTCACTCGGGATCGCCTCTCGAACTGGTGAGTGTCACGTTGAAGACAGACAAGAACGCCAAGGGTGACAGCTTCTTCCTGAAGATCGAGGATGTCCTTCTCGGTTCAGGCGACACCCCTCCCATGACCATCCCAGGTGTAGGGGAATCGGTCTCCATAGGCATCCTGGAGGGGATTTGCGGCGACGCCAACGGAGACGGAGAGTTCAACATACTCGACGCGATAATCGACCTACAGCTATGTGGAGGCGGGACGCCAAACGAGTCCCAGCGCATCCTGGCCGACCTGAACCGCTAAGGCAAGGTCAACGTCCTGGACGCTGTGATAACCTTCCAGCACATCGTGGGCCTGGCGCCCATAAACGGCTGTGGCGTGACCGACACTCAGAGCATAGGCACAGTCGTGATTACCAAGTAGCGCCTACCATTAGCCCTCAAGCTGAGGGTTGATGGCTAAGAATGAAGAAGCGGCCCACCCGTGAGAACGGGTGGGCCGCCTTCGTTATCCTGAATTCCTGATACCTAAAGTATCGCCCCGGCTTCCTGCAGCTTGCCGATGTCGTCCCAGTCGTAGCCGAGTTCGTCTATCAAAATTGCCTCGGTGTCCTGGCCCAGTTCCGGCGCGCCCCTGCGGATGCTGGTCGCGGTCTCGCTGAAGGCGACCGGGAAGTTACACACTCTGATGTCTCCGAGGTCTGGATGATCGAAGTGGGTGATGTAGTCGTTGGCGATGACCTGCGGGTCGTCCTTCAATTCCTCGATGGACTGAATCTTGGCGTAGATGAACCCGTAGGTGCGGAAAATAGCGTCCCATTCCTCAAAGGTCTTGGTCGCGAAGGTGTCTTCGATCAGCTTCAAAAGCTCAGGCGAGCCTCCGGCGCCGGTGTCTGCGCCCTCGAAGTTTGAGTCCGCGAGAGTTTCCGTGAGGCCCATCGCCTCGACGAATGGCTTCCAGTATCGCTGGGGTTGAGGATTGGATATTCTCAGCCAGCTATCGTCCTT